>DASYPN010000380.1:0-16756 GCA_036006625.1 Pyrinomonadaceae bacterium
TTTGGATTATCAGTACACGACATAAGCGCTAGTCCAATACTAAGAAGAAAGAAGAGGCCCAGCCACAACTGGCGGCCATGACGAGTGAATCTCACCGTTAACCTCCTGCCAAGTCATTGTTGTCCGAAAGGGGATTTGGGACCAACAATATATCAAACCATCCACAGATTACACAGATTGACTCATTAAAATCTGCGTAATCTGTGGATAGAAATAAACGGCAGAGTAAGAGTGGAGGATTGAAGTACTGGGTGAGGACCAGTCTTACAGCTTCGTACTTCGGACTATCACGGGCGCACGATGCCCTTCTTGATGTTTCGCTGCCACGCTTCGTAATTTCGAATGCGGCGCTTGGCCTGTTTGCGAGTCAGCTTCATTTCCTGGGCTACGTAGTCGATTCGTTGGGTCCTATCCTTTTTCTTGTCAAAGCGGTCACCCGGCGCTCTGAGGTAATACTTGTACGCCGTGGCCCACTCTGCTTTTACTTCTTCGGTGGCTTGAACGCCCCGTGTCTCTGGCATGCCTGCGGGCTCCCTTCAGGAGGATTTTTTCGTCTCGGGATTTTACACGCAGGGCAGAAAAAGCACAAAAAATTGCCCCACGATTATTTGTCTTTTGTACTGTTTTATGGCTAATTTCGCTTGAGCCAGCGGAGGAGTGAAAGCGTGCTCAGGACTATCGCCAGTCCTATCAAACCGTACACAAAGTAAGTTACCACGTCAGAGTTCAGAAACGCTATCATCTGGCGCCCAAAATACAGCGCGAGCACCGCTTCAGCGCCAAATCGCAAGAGCCGACCCAGGAAGACTGCCGTCAACATTTTTATTCGCGGCGACTGTAGCGCGGACGCGGTCATGATGACTGGCGTGAATGGAAATGGCGGCGGAATCAGGGTTGCAATGAAGACGGTGATGCCGCCTTTGTTTTCCAGTTTCGCTTTGAGTTTCTCGATTCGATTCGCGCTTACAAAACGCTCCAGACCTTTCTCCCCGGCCTTTCGCATGATCACGTCGACAATCAAAACACCGACGACAGATCCGAGCGCTGAAATCAGCACGTAGGCAATCCAGATCAAGCTATTTCTGTTGGCACTTACGAGTGCGATGAGCAGCAGATCATTTCCGAAAGGCAGAACGAGAAACGATGAGTCGAGGGTGCTCATGAAGAAGAGACCGAGCAGTCCGAGTCGTCTGAAGAACCGGAAGATCCATCTGGTGGCAGTGATAGAGAAGAGAGAACTTAACAATACCGGCAATCGAGGGATCCCCTTTTACAGTCTGGTCGGTTCAGGCGTAGTGGGGTCTGTGATTGGTGGCGGCTGATCAGGCTCGCGAACCGGAGCCTGCGGTTGCGGGTTCGAATCCGGAGGCAAGGGAATCGAACCAGGTGCTTGCGCCGGATCGTTTGGGTCGTCGTCGTTTAAGTGCTGCAATGAATCCCCCCTTGATCGTATTCTCTGTGCAACCTCTGTGTTCTCTTTGTCTCTGTGGTGTTCTTTTTTCAAGTTCACACAACCACAGAGACACAGAGAACACAGAGGTTGCACAGAGAAGCCAGCTTAGTCTTGTCTAATCACGACACTGTCACCACCACCGCCATTTCCGAAAAATATTCGCTGTCCAGACGTTGGTTTGACACCGAGGAGTCCCTGAACGATCGACATTCGCGTCATGATCCGAGGCTCGGCGAACTGGAATCTTCCCGCCAGTGTTTCCGAACGTTCAAAGTCGCTTCTGGCGAGCACAGCCAGTTCCTGGCCAAATCGGTTCACAGTTGCAGTCAAACCATTGCCGCCCTGGATCGACATCTCGCCATCGCGAAACATATTGATCTCGAAGCCACTCAACGTCGCGGCAGCTGAGAGCAACTCGTTCAACTGACTGATCCCCGGATCCAACACTTCAAAACTTCTCGACGGATCGACTGACGCGTATGCATGCGCGACTTTTAGCTGCTGCTCGAACTGGTCATAACTGGTCGCGCGGTGGTTAACAATCTGCCGCGCGTCTTCCAATAGTTGAACTGCGACTTTCTGATTGGTCTTCTGGACGTCGCCGGCGACTTGTATCAACATGTCGATCTTTTCGTTGTCGGTCTGCAGTCGCGCAACGGTTTGCCTGATCTCGTCGATGCGTGCGCCCTCGGCTTTCTTCGCTGCTTCCTTGAAATCGATGCGCTGCATCACGACGTCACGCACATTGTTTTGCAGGTGGTCATTTGCAATCTGACGCGCGCGCGCGGTGTCGCCTTCCTCGATTGCTTTGTAAGCAGCCTGCTGGTAGAGCCGCGATTGCACTTGCGGCGGCGCGTTTTGTGCAGCCTGAAGGATAGAGTCGGTTGTCGGATCGCCCTGCATCGCGCTGAACGTTTGGGCCATGTTTTGAAGCGGGTTATTCGCCATCCCCAGCTCGGTCAGTTTCTGTCGGACCAGCGCAGCTTTCGACGGCAGGTACTGATCGATCATTGGTAGCTGGAGTTGCAATCCATTCAACAGGCGACGCGCGACGCTTTGTTCGATCTGCGCGTCGGTCGGCGGTTGCGGAGTCGCCTGCTGACGTTGACCGGGCCCAACTGCTCGCCGTGCAGGCTGTGCGGTAGTAGCAGATGGAGTCGCCTTCAGTGCGGCGTCTACAACAGTCGAAAGTAGATCGACGTAAGCAGCTTGTCCGAGAACTGGCTGTCTGCCGGTCGATGGCGCTGTGGTGGTAGAGGCCGAAGCATCGCTCGCCGGACGTGGTCCAGGTCGCAGCATGTTTTGCACGAGCCCGGTGACGTCTGTTTTGGTCAGAATGTTTGCCGCTTGAAGTTGTTTGACCGTCTTGTCGGCGAGTTTGTCAGCCGCGTCCGGATCCTGTTTGTAGAGTTGGGTAATCACTTCGGACAGGCTGCTCGGGAACTGACCCTTTGCCATCATCTGTTCGGCGTTTTGTGCTGCGAGTTTTGGATCGAGAGCAGCGACGCGTCCCAGCAATGTTTGTTCGAGATTCTCGTCTGAGAACGGTAGGGTCCGTGGTCCACGCCCATCAGTGGCGGTAGGTTGCGGCTGCACGTTAGCAGGTGGCTTCGTTGCGGCGAGCAATTGATAAGCTAACGCGGCGTCGTGACGAGCCGCGGTCAACACGAGCTCCTGTCGCAACTGATAATTGCGCACGGCCTGCTGACCTTGAGGTCCCTGAAAACTAAAACCATTGCCGTCCTGGATTCCGCGGCGCATGTTATTCGTGTTTGTTGGCGTCCGTCCTAATTCAGCGACGCCTTCAGCCGCCATCGAAAACAGATTGCGGGCACGTCCCTGATTTTGATCCCAGAGCATGTCGGCGGCGTTGATTTGAATCCGCACACGATTCTCGACGAGTCTCAGCGACTGCGCCTCATCAATCACCTGATCCAACAGGCGGTAAGCATTCTTTTCGCGCTCGGCTTTTTCCTTTTCGACTTCTTCGGTTGAAGGTTGCGAGGGTGCCGGCTGCTCCTGGGCCGTCACGAGCCCCGTCGAGAAAGAAAACAGCCCGAGGGCCAGAATCAGGACAAATAGATTTTTCATGGCAATTTCCTTCTGAGAGAGCGCCGTAATCTTAACATGAGCGACTGACATAGGTCCTATACGACCTATGTAGGTGCAAAATCAGGCGCTTAGGTTTCAGCAGGAACTTCCACCACCTGTTGCCGTATAATCCCCCGACATGTACTGCCCATCCTGCGGTTCGGAAGAACGACAACTGAGCCAATTCTGTCGCGCCTGTGGCACGGACCTCCGTGTTGTCCGGAATTCGCTGGAAAACCCTGACTCCATCACGCAGTCGGCGATCTCGGCGCGTGAAAATATCGGCATGGCAGTGGCCGACAAGATTCGGCAGATGAGTTCTGCGAAAGAGTTAAAAAAGGTCGCGGAAGATGTTCTGCCTCACTTTGAGAAGTTTCTCGAATCGCCCGAAGAGAAACGGCTGCGCAGAATTCGCGGAGGCATCATCACGGCAGCAATCGGTCTCGGCGCCACGCTTGTTCTGTTTATCATGGCGATGGGCAAGGAAGCTTTCATTCCATTCATAACTCCGGCGCTCATCACTTTCCTCGCTGGAGTCGGAGTAATTATCAATGGCTTGCTGTTTACTGTTCCGCGCAAACAACTGCCGGGCGAAACTTATGACGCGCTTTCACAAAAAGTGCTCGATTCCAGCGCGAACAGAATTCCCTACGAAGCTCCAGCGGGGCAATTGACGAATGAGCTTCCCACAGCCCCGAGACTTCAAGCCGCCTCCGTCATTGAACACACAACGCATCATCTGAAATCAAACAAACCTTAGGAGCTCGGCGATGGCGGTAGTCCTTGAAGGTGGTTGCCGAGTCTCGACGATGCATGAAGGCGTTCCTCGTGTGTTTGGATCGCTCAAAGTCTGGAATCAGATCGGACCAGAGAGCGGTGCAGAAGCCATTGCGTTGCGGATTCTTGAATTTGAACCAGGCAAATCGCCGGACTTGCAAAATCGGGAGGGTGATGAAGTCATCTATGCGCTGAAAGGTGACTGCACAATCTTCATCGATGATGTGGCTTATGAAGTTGGACCAGAGACTGGAATTTATCTCCGACCGGGACAGACGCTGAGCGTGAATAACGCCGGACCGGATGTCGTGGGGTTTGTCAGTGCGCAGTGTCCGGAAGAGTCTACTTCCAAACCTTCCGAGCAACCGCCGATGGTGAAACTTTCAGATCGGCGGGCTTTGCCGACGGCCGATCGCTGGTATCGCGTGCTTGTAGACGATGAGATTGGCAGCGAGCAGGTAACGCAGTTTGTTGGTTCAATCCCGCCGGGCCGGGCGCCCGATCATTTTCACGAGTATGAAGAGGTTCTGTTTATTCTTCGCGGCGAGGGTCGGATGTGGGCCGGTGACACGAACACTCCCATCAGTCCGGGATCGTGTATCTACTTACCGAAACGACAGGTCCATTGCGTGGAGAACACGGGTGAAGCTGAGCTGAGATTATTAGGTGTGTTTTACCCGGCCGGTAGTCCGGCGGTCAGGTACGAGGCGTAAGTGAGAACTTTGCGCCTTTGCGTGAAACTTTATTCGAAGTCTCTTATGTCTCGGAAGGGCGTATCGGCGTCGGTGAAATCAGGGCGGTAGTAATACGAAGCGCCGTCAAATTCCTGTACCCAGCCTTCCGTCATTCCCAATTCTTCAAGAGCGGCAGTCGCTTTCATCCATTCCGATTCTCTAATTCGTCGCGACAGCAGCAGGTAGCGCTTGTTTGTATCCGCCTGGTGCGTCGGGTAGTACTGCGCCATAAGTGAAATCGCAACGCGCGGGCTCAGCTCATCTCTAATCCATTCGATTGACTCAGCAATACTGCCAATATCATTCGGCAACACGAGCAGACGCACGACCAAACCGCGCTTCAGCAAACCATTTTCATCGAACACGAGTTCGTCACCCGTCTGCCGGAACATCTCTCGTAGCGCCGCGCGCGAGAATTCTTTGTAGCCGCTCACTTTCGAGTAGAGATAACCCGAGTCATCATCAGCGTACTTCAGATCCGGGAGGTAAACATCGACGACTAGATCCAGCAGTCGCAACACCTCAACCGAATCGTACGCATTTGTGTTGTAGACCACCGGCACGTGCAATCCGTTCTGCGCCGCGATCAGAATCGATCGCGCCATCTGAGGCGCAAAGTGTGTCGGTGAAACGAAGTTGATGTTGTGACAGCCGCGCGATTGCAATTCGATCATCATCGCAGCCAAACGTTCGTGCGTGACTTCGTTCTTGAGCTGTTGTTTGTGTGTTTGTGAGATCTGGTAGTTCTGACAGTAGACACAACGAAGATTGCAGTTGCCGAAGAAGACGTTGCCCGCGCCTTTTGTTCCGACGAGTGGCGGTTCCTCGCCGAAGTGTGGTGTGTACGACGACACGATCGGCAACCGGCCCGAATAGCACGCCGCAATCTCGTTGTTGAGACGATTGTTCAGACAATCCTTCGGACAGACGGTGCAACGCTCAAGCAGACGCTCGAGTGCTTCGACGCGGCGGTCGAGCACGCCCTCGCGCAACAACGCCAGGTACGATGCTTCGAATGTACTCAGAGGTGCGTTACTCATGACGTCTGAAATGCACGAAGTGTGGTTTGTGTTGGTCCACAATCTCCGCGGGAGTTGCTCTCTTCGATTGGCGCCAGATGAAGTCCATTTCGCCGTGAATCGTGCTGAGCGCGAGCCGAGCCTCGAGAATCAGCAGCACGCTGCCGTAGAAAAGAAAGCACGCGCCCAATAGGCCGAGCACTACTGGTATCATGTTGTAGCGTGGATTGCCAGTGAACGGCACGATGCCGATCGCAACACTGGTAGCGACGAACATCCCCAGGCTCATGTAAAAAGTGACCATGCAACGCTGGAGTATTCGGGCGCGGCTGGTCAGCTTGTCCAACTGTTGAAAAATCGACGCCTGTCGCTCAATCAAAGCCGCGCCTCTTTCCTGTCGGGCGGCCATGTCTTCGAGACGATCGGAAAGCGTTCGGACGCGGTCTACCACGCGTCCGAGGCGCGAGGAAGTTGACAAAATCATGCTGCCGCAGGCCGAAATCAGCACCGCGGGCGTAATCATGGCAGTTAAAACAGCAATTGCGGCGTCAGTATTCATCGATTCGCCTTATAATCAGGGGAATTTTGAAATCCTGTCAAACCATCCACAGATTGCACAGATATGCGACTATGGATCTCAAAAAACAGTGAAGTCCCCATTCGCGAGCAGCTAGTCACACAAATCGTTCTCGGAATTGTCAGCAACGATTTGAAAGTTGCCGAGCGTTTGCCAAGCACGCGTGACCTCGCGCGCCGCTACGACATCCACGCCAACACTGTCAGCTCCGCATATCGCGAGCTCGCGCGACGAGGTTGGGTCGAGTTTCGCAAAGGCAGCGGCGTGTACGTGCGTCCGCGAAACGACGAGACGCTCGAGGATGGAATTGCACTCGATCAAGTCATCGCGCGCTTCTTCAAGAACCTGCGTGAAGAGGGATACTCACTCGCCGAGATACAGGCAGGCGTGCAGCGATCGTTCTCGATGCAACGGCCCGATCATTTTCTATTACTCGAACCGGATCCCGAACTGCGCGAGATTCTCGTGGCTGAAGTCTCAAAGGCGACAAAGGTTAAAGTGAAGGGAGCCGGACCGGCGGAGTTTGATGGCGCGTTGACTGGCGCTGCGCCACTCGTCCTGTATGGTCACATGGACGCTTTCGCCGATCGCATGCAGCCGAAGACAGATGTGCTTGTGCTTCACTCCGCTTCAGTAGTTGAGCGGATGCGGGGACAGACGCGACCCTCGCCCGACGAGCTGGTGGCGATTGTTTCTCGTTGGCCGGAGTTTTTGAAGTCTGCCAGGACGATGCTGGTAGCTGCAGGACTCGACGCCGATGCGTTGAGTTTTCGCGACGCGCGAGAACGCAACTGGGAGAAAGGACTGCGTTCCGCGGCATTTGTGATAACTGACTCGCTGATGGCCCCGCGGATTCCCGCGGGCTGCGAGATTAAAGTTTTCAGAGTGCTCGCGGAATCTTCGCTGAAGGAGATCCGGGAGTATGAGGAGCGGTTCTTCTGATTTCACGCAAAGACGCAAAGCGAAGACGCAAAGACGCGAAGAAGAGAAATGCCCTGGCGGCTCTGCGTCTTAGCTTTGCGGCTTTGCGTGAAACCTCTTATTGCTGTTTTTCTTTCGCGAGCGTGCGCACGTAATTCACCACGTCCCAACGCTCAGACGCTTCGGGCATCTTTTTCTCACCCGCCGGCATGATTCCCCGGATACCTTTCGTGATCTTCCAGAAGATCTCGCCATCAGTCATCGACGTCATGCGTTCTTTGTTAGTGAGATCTGCGGGCTTGCGGCGTAGTTTCGGGAAATTCGCTTCATTGCCCGCGCCGGTCTCGCCATGACAAAAGATGCAGTTGCCCTTCGCCTGGTCCAGATAGAGCGCTTTCCCTCGCTCGATCGACTCAGCAGTTGCCGGAGTGGGATTCTTTGTCTTGTCCGCGTCCTCGGGAAGTTCCCACGTGTTCTTCGAAAAATCCTCTTGCGGCGCTCCCCCTCCGGATTTGATCGAGCGGCTGTCGTTCTGATTCTTGTTAGTGGTAGTCGAACTATTCGCGTTCTGTGCAGACGACGTAACGGCAATGTCGAATGAAGTCACAAAAAGTATTACGACGCCGAGCAACAGTGAAAACGCCAGTAAGGGCAAGATTGACTTTCGCATCGATTCGATTCTCCTTGATTATTGCTTCTTTCGCTTTCTTCTAACAGGACGCTTTGGAGTTGGTTTTGTGGCTGCCGGTGTTGACGTCGCCGCGTCCTTGGGGGTTGGCTTCAGGTAATCAGCCACGACCTTCTCCGGAATGTCGGCTTCCCAAACCACCTCGTTGTCTCGCGCCGACATTTTTAGTCCCTGCAGAATCGTCTGTGCATTCTTGTCAGGCACAGCGTCGATGCCCTGCTTCATCAGTCCCGAAAGCAGGTTGTTGATGATCTTTGCAGTGTCCGGATTGTCGGCATTCATTGCGCCCCGCAGAACGAAATTGGTCCCGGTCATTGTAACGGCAGCATAGAAGTTGCCAAAACGCGTATCGCAGCGCGACTCGCGTGAAGTGTTCTCCAGACCCAGCAAGCCGAAGCTCTTTGCAAACGAAGCGAGCGGTGCGCCCGAAGCAGCCATGAGCACGTTCGGATCTCTGAACAACGATTCGAGTGTCGCCGAGCTGATCCTGCCGTTTCCATCAGCAGCATCGATTGCTGCTCGGAGATACGGAAGCGTTCCGATCGCGAGTGAGTTTGCGCTCAGCGGCACGGCGCCGATCTCAACGAATGGTTTGAGTAGCGGGTTCTTCTGTGCTTCAGCCTCCAAAGGGTCGATCTTCATCACCGTCATCGACTTCGATCCGTACTTCTCAACTCGCACCTTGTCCTGCAGATAGACCTGGCCAAGTGACAGGAGCGAGTCGGAGCTGAAATCTCCGCCGGCCACTATCATCACGTCGGGAGCGTTGAAGCTCAGATTACTAGCGGGCTTGTTAAAGCGGACTGCAATCACGAGGTACTCGACCGTAGCGGGGTCGATGCCGGCGGCCGACTTTATTTCGGTGAATCCGGAGCGCATCTTCGTCAGGTCGGCGGGCGACATCACACGCGGTGCTGCTTCGTTGAGAATTCGTTGCGGGCTGACGTAGATCAGCGCGTCAGCTTCAGGGAGCGAAGCGAGCGTTGCAGAAGGGGACTGGGCGACTGCGTGCTGTGCCAGGGAGACGACAGCAAGAGCAGCGATTAACAATAATTTCGAATGGGTTAGGTGCAAGTCGGAACCTCCAAGGAGACGAAAAGTTGAAGCAGCATAATCTCTCACGCAAAGGCGCTGGGGTGCAAAGAAAAAGTTTGTCACTTTCCGACAACGCGATAACGAAAACACTTAGCATCGTGATCGTTGACCATTCCCACCGCCTGCATGAACGAATAACAGATAGTTGAGCCGACAAACTTGAAACCGCGCTTGAGGAGATCCTTGCTGAGCGCGTCGGAGATTTCTGTGCGAGCGGCCAGCGGTGCATCGGGTTTGCGTTTCAGCGGCTTGCCGTTTACAAAGCGCCAAACGTATGCGTCGAAGCTGCCAAATTCGCGTTGGACTTCGAGGAATGCGACGGCGTTTCCGATCGCGGAGTTGATCTTGAGTTTATTACGGATGATACCGTCGTTGTTTAGTAACGCGGCGACCTTGCGCTGATCGTATGTCGCGACTTTCTTCGGATTGAAGCGATCGAACGCGGCGCGATAGTTATCACGCTTTCTGAGGATGGTTTCCCAACTGAGACCCGCCTGCGCGCCTTCGAGAATCAGAAACTCAAAGAGGCGTTCGTCGTCGTGAACAGGCACGCCCCACTCTTCGTCGTGATAGGCAATTGATAAGGTCGTCCTGGCCCAGAAGCAACGTTGAATCATGTAAGTCCTGTCAATCTTGGCTTTGCACAAAAAGTCGGAATCCCGTGGACGCAGCGCCAAAGGCGCGGAATATGATAGCCAGGGGCAAGCGCTGAGCAACGCGAAGCGCGTCGCCCCTGGGCAGAAAAAATTAGATTGAAATGAGCACTGAAAGTGCGAAATATCTAGGTAGTTATTCCGCTCTTTCAGAGCTTGATAGTCGTTAGAATTGTGATCCAGGGGCGACGCGTCTCGCTGCGCTCGACGCTTGCCCCTGGCTATTATATTTCGCGCCTTTGGCGCTCCGCAGATTGAATTGACTTTTTGTGCAAAGCCGTCAATCTTGTTAATCCTGTGAAACCGAAACAGGAGATTCCGAGCGCACCGATTCGTAAACGGCATTCACGAGTTCGACTGACCTTAAACCGTCAAACGCCGTCACCAGAGGCTCTGATTTGTTGACGATCGCGTCGATAAAAGCGCGATCCTCCTGCAAGTAACCCCATTTCTCTTCGCGAGGTAACTGCTGCATCGTCTGTTCGGTGAAATGACCTTCGAGATTGCTGCTGCAAGTGAGACTCTCCATCTCGCGCGTCACGAGTGTCGCGTGATGGCAAAAGACCTCCACGCGCTCAAACGGAAACAACCAACTCGCATCCGCGGCCGTCGCAAGTGTGGCGTGCATCCCACTCTTAAACTTTAACAACACCGAGAAGGCGTCGATCTCGTTGTACTCATGCTTCGATCCAATCGCATGCAGGCTCTCAACTTCACCAAACAGAAAACGCATCATGTCGAACATGTGGATCGGCGTCTCATACAGAAAGCCACCAGTGGTCTCGGGATCGCCGGTCCACTCCGGTTTGAGTAATTCGCCACGATTCATCTTGACGTGTGCCGAGTGCGGCTTGTGCGTTTCGGAGAGCATACGCTTCAGCATTGCGTATACCGGTGCGAAACGGCGATTGTGACCGACTTGAAAGACTGTGTCCGCATTAGAGGCTTTCTTAGAAACTCTTTGCGCGTCATCGATGTTAGTCGCGAGTGGCTTTTCACAAAAGACGTGTTTGCCGGCCTCGATCGCGGCGATTGCGAGGGAGACGTGCTGAGTATTCGGAGTAGTAACATAA
Source organism: Pyrinomonadaceae bacterium (assembly GCA_036006625.1). Classification (GTDB taxonomy): domain Bacteria; phylum Acidobacteriota; class Blastocatellia; order Pyrinomonadales; family Pyrinomonadaceae; genus PSRF01. The sequence goes on from DASYPN010000380.1 coordinate 11,082, forward strand.
ACCGCATCTGATCTCTCGAGCACTTCGAGCGGCGACGCGACGGCGGTTGCGTTGTGTGCGCCGGCCAGTCGTTCAGCAGCGTTTGGAACCACATCGTGTATGGCAGCTACCACGACTCTTTGGTCGCGTGCGAGAACGCCGGCGTGTACACCCGCGATATACCCTGCGCCGATGATCCCGATCTTGATCTTGTTCATTCGGCCTCCGCGAGAACTCGTTTGGTCGCGGCGTGAGCATCGCGCGCAAGGGCAAACGGGTCTCGCTCCCAGTACTCAGGACGGAATATCTCAACGCTCGCGACTTTGTCGTAACCGATCTTCCGAAATGCCGAAATCATTTGCCGCAGCGGAAGAATCCCGAGACCTGGCAAGAGTCTGTGTCGATCTTCCAGCTCAGAGCGTGGACGATCCTCAGCGTCGTTGATGTGAAAGATTTGAATCAGGTCCGGGTCGAGAGCTTCGATCATCTCCAACGTCGAATTGCCTGCATAGAAATGAAAACTGTCGATAACCAATCCAAGGTCTTTCCGATTAACTTCTCGCACGATGTCGGCGGCAAGATCGAGTGTTGGAACGCTGCAGTCAGTTTGTCCGAGAAATTCAAAAGCGAGCGAAACGCCGTGAGCTGTTGAGATGTCGCAGAGTTCGGTCAAAACTCTGATTGACTCGGAGATCACACTCGCGCGAGATGCGCCAGCTTTCGGCAGTGGTCCGGGAACGACAACAATGCACGGACAGCCAACTGCCCCCGCGATACTGCTCAACTCCTCGCATTCGTGTTTGATCGACTCGTACGCGAGGGGCTCACGGAAAGTGATGTGCTCGATGGAATTGATGCTCAAGGGTTCGAGACCTGATTCCGCGAAGAGATCACGAAGCTCCGTGGTTGATCTTTCCCTGAGGAAGTTTCTGAGTTTTGCAGCCCATATTTCCACGTAATCAAAGCCTGCTGCTTTGGCTGCCTGCAGGTCTGTGGGCAGGTCAGCCCTCATGGTGGTAGCGCCGTTAAGTGCAAGTCTCATGATAGGTCGGATAGGTCCTAGAGGACGTATTCATGAGCAGAATAACACGGCGCCCTATTCGTTTGACTTGGCGCGGGCATTAGTTTAAAAGTGGCCCCCTAAGACAATTTAATCCGCATCCCTACTACCGGTCTGATGAACCGGAATCGGTTTTCCGAATATAAGGAGATACAAATGGCCCTACGACTTGGCGACATAGCACCCGATTTCACAGCAGAAACAACTGAAGGCCCAATCAATTTCCACGAGTGGATTGGAGATAGCTGGGCAGTCCTGTTCTCCCACCCGAAAGATTTCACCCCGGTTTGCACGACCGAACTTGGTTATGTGGCGCGTTCAAAGCCTGACTTCGAAAAGCGCGGCGTGAAAGTGATCGGACTCAGCGTCGATCCGACTGATTCACACAAGCGCTGGGCGGAGGACATCAGAGAAACCCAGGGTACCGCGCTCAACTTCCCGGTGATCGCAGATCCGGATCACAAGATTTCCGAACTGTACGACATGATCCACCCGGAGATCAGCGACGTATTCACAGTTCGTTCGGTTTACGTTATTGGCCCAGACAAGAAAGTTAAGTTGATGATCACGTATCCGGCGAGCACCGGACGCAATTTCGACGAGATCCTGCGCGTGATCGATTCGCTTCAGCTGACGGCGAAGTACAGCGTTGCAACGCCAGTCAACTGGAAAGATGGCGACGATGTAATCATTGTCAACTCAGTGTCTGACGAAGCAGCGAAAGAAAAATTCCCGGCTGGCTGGAGAGCACCAAAGCCGTACCTGCGAATTACGCCACAGCCCAACAAGTCGGCAGAGTCCGACACCGCAGCAAAAAGCGCGTCGTAGTTATCAACGGCGTCCCGTATATTTGAGCCACAGATCCGTAAAATCTGTGGCTCAATATTCCTCATGACTTTAGCTCCCGAAACACAACTCGGGCGTTACGCGATTCGCTCCCTTCTCGGCGCGGGTGGTATGGGTGAGGTCTATCTCGCTCAAGACAGCAGTCTCAATCGCAAAGTCGCTTTGAAGGTGCTGCCTGTCGACGTCGCTGCGAACCAGGATCGTATGCGTCGCTTCAAACAGGAAGCGACCGCGGCTGCATCTCTCAATCATCCAAACATCGCGCACATCTACGAAGTCGGAGTCGCATCCGATCTCAACTTCATCGCCATGGAGTACGTCGACGGCACGACTCTGCGCGAGAAAATTCACAAAGACAACGAGGAGCTACCAAAACTTCTACGTGCGTTGCAGCACGTTGCGGAAGGACTCGCGAAGGCACACGACGCCGGAATCGTCCATCGAGATCTCAAGCCGGACAACATCATGATCACGTCCGATGGTCACGCCAAGATCCTCGACTTCGGCCTCGCGAAGCTCATCGAACCTACAATGAGTGGTACAACGAGCGCCGAAGACCCCACCATCTTGCAGTCGCACTCAACTCCCGGTCTGATACTCGGAACGCTGGGTTACATGTCGCCGGAGCAGGCACAGGGCAAGACGAAAGAGATCGATCACCGCTCTGACATTTTTTCTTTCGGTTGCATTCTGTTTGAAGCGATCACTAAACAAAGAGCTTTCGCAGGCAAGGATCAGATCGAAGTACTCAACAAGATCATTCGCGAGCCCGCGCCACCATTATCTGCTTTCATTCCAAACATACCGGCGGATCTACAGCGAATTGTGCGACGTTGCCTGGCGAAAGATTCGAACGAGCGTTATCAGAACATCAAAGACGTCGCGATCGAACTGAAGGAAGTTCGACGTGGAATGGAGGACAGTGGATTCGACACGACTGTGCCTCCTGTTTCTTCTGCCGGCAGCGAAGCACGAACGATCTGGCATCCTGAAACTACACGCGTTCAGTCGCAGCCTGCGACCGCGGAATCAACACGAGCTTCCAGCGCAGAGTTCATCGTCAACGAGTTGAAGCGTCACAAGACCGCAACGATCGCCGGCGCAGTTCTGGTTTTGATCGCAGCTGCCGCCGCCGTGTTTGGAATTCGATCCTATTGGCATGCGAGCAACACGGAAGTCGCGGTTGAATCGATTGCAGTGATTCCATTTGAAAACCAGAACAAAGATCCGGGCGCCGAATGGATCTCGGATGGACTGACCGAAAGCATCATCAACAATCTCACCCAGCTCCCGAACTTGAAAGTGATCGCGCGCAGCTCCGTGTTTCGTTACAAAGGCAAGCAAACTGATCCGATTGCAGTTGGGAAGGAATTGGGTGTGCGCGCAGTGCTGACGGGTAGATTGATGCAGCGCGGCGAGACGATGCTGATCAGCGCGGAGTTGATCGATATACGCGACAACAAACAACTGTGGGGTGAGCAATACGAAACAAAGCTCGCCGACATGCTTTCAGTCCAAAGAGAAATCGCACGCGAGATCACAAACAACCTGCGCCCAACGCTCTCCGGTGTCGAACAGTCGCGCATGGACAAGCAGTACACGGCGAACTCCGAAGCGTATCAGCTATACCTGAAGGGACGTTTCTACTGGAATAAGCGAACTCCCGCCGATATTCAAAAATCGGTTCCGTTTTTTGAGCAGGCAATCGAGAAAGATCCGAAGTACGCGCTAGCCTACACTGGTCTCGCCGATGCATACGCACTAATTCCCGTCTACACCAGAGAACCCGCCCGTGAATACATGCCGAAAGCGAAAGAAGCAGCACTGAAAGCACTCGCTCTAGACGATAAACTGGCCGAGGCACACGCCTCGTTGGGCCAGATCACCGACTACTACGACTATGACTTCGTAACCGGAGAGCGAGAGCTTCGTCGCGCCATCGAACTCAATCCGAATTATGCGACCGCGCACCAGTGGCTTGCAGAACATCTCTCACCGCTCAAGCGAACTGATGAAGCCATTGCTGAGATCCAGCGTGCGCTGGAGCTCGATCCGCTTTCGGTGATCATGAATCGAATCTACGGCGACGTTCTAGTGGACGCACGAAGGTACGATGAAGCGATCGCGCAGTATCAGAAAACTCTCGATCTCGATCCTAATTTTCCCACTGCGCATTATTTCCTTGGGCGTGCTTATGAGTTCAAGGGCATGTACGACCAGGCGGTTGCGGAATACACAAAGTCACAAGGCATCAGCATCATTCCGCCGGAACAAATTCAGAAGCTGAAGGATGTTTACGCCAGATCGGGTTGGAAAGCTTACATGCAGATGTCGATTGACTTGCTGCTGCCCGACTCCCAGCGAACGCTGTTTCCGCCCTTCGCGATCGCAACCTTCTCTGCGCGATTGGGAAACGCCGACGAGACGATGAAGTGGTTGGAAAAAGGTTATGAGGAGCGCGACTTTCGCATGACGCTACTCAGCGTTTCTGAGGAGTTTGATAGTGTGCGATCGGATCCGAGGTTTCGTGAGTTAGTGCGACGAATGGGACTGCCCGAGTAAATCTCAGCGATTGAAAACTTCAGTAGCATCCATCGAACGGACATAACGTTCAAATTCCTGCAGGTCTTCGTCGCCAAAGATCAACCCAGGCACATCATTGGCTGGAGAAAGTCAAGATTTGATCCGCGAATGAGTGTCGCCTAAAATTCATTCAATCCTATGAGCCGAGCGACATCCTTTGGGGTACTAATCTTTCTGTTGCTGCTGTGCGCGCCCGTGTTCGCGCAAACCGATCAGGACGACGTCATTCGCACCGAAACGGATGTTACTAATCTGCCGTTCACGGCGATGGATAAAGAGCGTCGTTTCGTCACGACTCTGAAAGCTGAGGATCTTCGCGTACTCGAAGATGGCGTGCCGCAGAAGCTCTTCACGTTTCAACGCGAAACCGACAGACCGCTTGCGATTGCGTTTCTGATCGACGTCAGTATTTCGCAGGAGTCGACACTACCTGCTGAGAAGGCCGCGGCGCGAACGTTTATCGAGAAGGTGATTGACTCGCACAAGGATCAGGTCGCGATCATTCCGTTTACGGGCTTGGCCTATCTCGAGCAACCGATGACGCGCGACATCTTGAGTGTGTATCAGGTGTTGGAGCGGGTCGAAGTGGCGGTGCCGTCGTATCTCGGTGCGGGACGTCCGCTAACGGGGATACCGACTGGTCCAGGTTTAGCTGCGACACCGGACGAGGGCACGACTGCGATTTGGGATGCTGTGGCGCTCACGTCCTCGAACGTTCTGGCGAATGCGCCGGGGCTCAGGCGACGGGCCATTATCCTGTTGACTGATGGTTTGAATACGACCGCGCGCTTGAGTCAGAAGGAAGCGGTTGAACGGGCGCTTGCTGCTGAAACTGTGGTCTATGCGATTGGGATTGGGAGTGCGAGAGACGGGCTCGATCGTGGTGCGCTCCGCGACATTGCACAACGTACCGGAGGCCGTGCGTTCTTTCCCGATAAGAAGTTCGACCTCAACGCCGCGTTTGCAGAGATCGAAAAGGAGTTACGCACGCAGTATCTGCTCGCATATTCATCGACGAATAAAAAACGCGACGGCGCCTACCGCAAGATCTCGATCGAGATCACCAGTCCGGAACTGAAGAAAGAGAAACTGGAAATAAGGCATCGACCGGGCTATTTCGCAAAGAGTTGAGTTCCACGCCGGGCGGCCACGGAGGGCCGCCCCTACAGCACGTTCCGAAATATCTAGGAGAAACGAGAACTGCGGG
>DASYPN010000381.1:0-13290 GCA_036006625.1 Pyrinomonadaceae bacterium
TACGACTGGAAGAGATGAGACAGTCGCGTAGAATCATCGATCAAGCGTTGGAGAATCTGCCGGATGGTCCGGTCAATGCAAAATTGCCGAAGGTCGTGAAGCCACCCGTAGGCGATTACTATCACTCTATCGAAGGACCGAAAGGCGAGATCGGTTGTTACATCGTTTCCGACGGCACCGCGCATCCGTGGCGCATGAGAGTTCGTCCACCGTCATTCATCAATCTGCAGGCGCTGCGTCAGATGTGTATCGGGCACCTCGTGGCGGATGTGGTCGCGATTATCGGAACGCTGGATATCGTTTTAGGGGAGATTGATCGGTGAAGAAGTTTCACGCAAAGCCGCAAAGTAGGACGCAAAGACAGCAAGAAGAGAACCTTCTTCTTACTGCCTTTGCTCCCTTTGCGCCTTTGCGTGAAACCACTTTGTAAAAAATGCTTCTATTTGCGCCAATCGATGTACTGAACGATCTGCTGTTGAGGACAGGGCTCAGTGACGACTCGATAAAGTTCTTCGTTTGGCCTTTGATTCAGATCGGCCTCGTCGTCACTTTAGTCGCGCTTTGGGTCGCGTACGCGACGTATCTGGAGCGAAAGATTTCCGCGTTCATGCAGGCGCGGCTTGGTCCGATGCGCGTTGGGCCATGGGGACTGCTCCAGCCGATCGCCGACGGACTCAAGCTGCTCACCAAGGAAGACTTCATCCCGGAAAACGCGGATCGCTGGATCTTCTTCTTTGCGCCTTACATCGCCGTTGCTTCGGCGTTCATTGTCTTTTCGGTGATTCCGTTTGGACCTGATTGGGCCGTGATCGCCGACGTGAATATCGGTTTGCTGCTTGTGCTCGCGGTTTCGAGTGTTGGCGTGCTCGCGTTAATTCTTGCCGGCTGGTCGTCCAATTCGAAGTACGCGTTGCTCGGTGGACTGCGGTCGAGTGCACAAATGGTCTCTTATGAAGTTGCGATGGGACTGTCGCTGATCGGTGCGCTAATGTTTGCGCGCACACTCTCGCTGTCCGGCATCGTCGCGGCGCAGGGATCGGATTCTATCTGGTACATCGTTTATCAGCCGGCGGGTTTCTTCCTATTTCTGATCAGCGGTATCGCGGAAAACAATCGCGCGCCATTCGACTTGCCTGAAGCCGAGTCGGAGCTCGTTGCGGGCTTTCACACAGAATACTCGGGAATGCGCTGGTCGCTGTTTTTCATGGCCGAGTATGCGGCGATGGTTGTCGTGGCTGCGGTCGCAACAACGGTTTATCTTGGTGGTTGGTACTTCCCGTTTATTAATCGACTCCAACTGAGTGGACATCACAATCTGTACGTCATCGTTAGTCTGCTGGTGTTCCTCGTTAAGGCTTCGATCATTCTTTACATCTATTTCTGGCTGCGCTGGACCCTCCCGCGATTCCGTTACGATCAACTGATGGATATCGGGTGGAAGTGGCTGATACCGTCCGCGCTGATCAATATCGTGCTATCGGCATTTGCAATCTTCGTCGTTCAGGCTCTAAATGGTTGGCGAGGAATCGAGACTATCGAGAAACTCGATCGCGGTTTGAACCTGACTAAGTCCGGCAAGGGGATCATGATTGCCTTCGGAATATTGGGCCTGTTCATCACCGCAGCGCTGCTCGCGCGCATCAACTGGCGCTCGCGGGATTTCAACTTGAAGGTGCAGCGCAGAAACATCAAGCTCGTGAATGTGCCAAAAGGCAAACCCGCTGTCCAAGCAGAGAGTTAAGTTATGCCATTAGTAAAAGTTCCAAAATCGACGTTCGCTCAGAAGCTCAAACGCTTCTTCATGATCGACTTCATCAGGGGCATGGGGCTGACGTTGAAATACAACCTCGGCGCGCTCACTGATAAAGACGCCGTAGCAGGCAAGGGAATTTACACCGAACAGTATCCGAAGGTTCGGCCTGACGTGGCGCCGCGGTTTCACGGCGCGCCGCGTCTCAACATGGATCCGGAAACGCACGACACGCTTTGCATCGCGTGCAACCTCTGCGCGATCGCGTGTCCTGAAGATTGCATCGACGTGATTCCGATGGACGTCGAGATTGTCGTGGCCGGAAAGCCGCGCCGCAAGAAAGTGCTCGACGAATTTATCTTTGACACGTCTCGGTGCATGTTCTGTGCTCTGTGCCAGGAAGCGTGTCCGACTTCATGTCTGGAACTGACGCAGGACTTCGAACTGGCCACCTACTCGCGCGCAGGCTTCGTCTGGAATCGCGAAATGCTCGAGCAAGGTAGAGAGACTGTGAAGTACACAAGCTAGCAAATAGGTCCTATTGGACCTATAGGACCTATTCAAATCAAGCATGACCTTATCCGGTTACGAAGCACTCTTCTTCTGGATCTTCGGACTCGCGGCGATCTTTGCGGGGTTGTTGACCGTGATGGCGCGCAATGCTGTTCATAGCGCGCTGTTTTTGATCTCGTCGCTGGTTTCGGTTGCGGCGCTGTTTGTGCTGTCGGGGGCGGAGTTCATCGCCGGCGTGCAGATACTCGTTTACGTCGGCGGCGTGATGGTGCTGTTTCTCTTTGTCATCATGCTTGTGAACGTCGGCGCTGAAGAGCGTGGCAGTGAAGAGATCTTCAATAATCAGAGACAGGTTACCGCCAGTTTGATCTTCTGTTTCATCCTCGTCGGCGGCGTGCTCTATTCGGTGAATAGAGGTTATGCCGGTTTACAGGCCAAACAGACAACACCTCCCGACATACTCGTTGCGCAACAGGCGACCAAAGATCAGGCGTACGCAACGTCAGGGACCGGCAGCAGCAAGATCACGCGAGATTCGCAGAGTCTCGGCAACAGTCTTTATCGATATGCGTCGTTGCCGTTTGAAATCGCGAGCGTGCTGTTGCTCGTGGCGATCATTGGTTCGGTCATGCTGGCGCGCACACTCAAGCAGGAAGCTTCTGCTGACGACGTTGATCCCGATGTTTTGAAGGATGAGATCGCGAGAGACCCGGAACTCGCAAAGGTCGAACCGCGATTGGAATAACTATGCTCAACTTCTTCAGTCCAACACTGGCGTTGTTGTTTCAGGAGGTCGAACGCGGCCGCTTCGATGCAATGCGCCAGGCGGCACTCAATCCGGACCTCTCGAAGTTTTTAGTGATTGGCGCGCTGTTGTTCATCATCGGAGTGGCGGGTGTGCTGACGCGGCGCAATATCATCGTCATCTTCATGTCGATCGAGCTGATTCTCAACGCTGCTAATCTGAACTTTATTGCGTTCTCCCGTTACCTGTCTCAAACGGGCAGTTCCAACGCGGTTGCGGGGCAGATATTCGCGGTGTTTGTGATCGTTGTGGCCGCCGCGGAGGCAGCAATTGGTTTGGGAATCGTGATCGCGCTTTATCGGAACAAGGAAACGATCTGGGTTGACGAGATTGATCTGTTGAAATGGTAATAGGTCCTATAGGACCAATAGGACCTATATTAGTCGAAGCTCCTAATGCAAAAATACATCTGGCTGGTTCCCCTGCTACCTCTAATCGGCGCTGCAATTAACGGGCTGCTGGGCCGAAAGCTCCGATTTTCCGAAACGCTCATCGGAGGCATCGCAGTCGGATCGGTTGCTCTCTCACTTCTCATCAGCTTGACAGCCGTCATTTCGTACGGCCAGCACGATTGGCCCAAGCCTTACCTCACGAGCCAGGATGGTTTTAGTTTCAACTGGATTCCGGGTGGTGCGGTTAGCATCAATCAGGGCAGTGAAGCGCGACGTCAGGCGGACGTTCAGAAACAGGTCGAAGAGCGCCTGGCTGCGATGTCGCCTGAAGGGCGTAGTCACACTCAGTCGATTCTGGTCGCCACGGGAGAATCGCCGCGTTACTCGCTGCTGAACATCGAGTGGAGCTATCAACTCGATCCACTCTCTTCGATCTTCATGCTGATCGTCACCGGCGTCGGTCTTTGCATCTTTGTTTTCGCGACCGGTTACATGCACGGTGAGACGGGTTTCTATCGCTTCTTCGCGTACATGGGTCTCTTCATGTTCGCGATGCTCGTTCTCGTGATGGGCTCAAACTTCCTGATGATGTTTGTCGGGTGGGAAGGAGTCGGTCTCTGCTCTTATCTGCTGATCGGTTACTACTTCGATCGCCAGGAAGCCGCAAACGCTTCACGTAAGGCATTCATCACGAATCGTGTGGGCGACTTCGGATTCGCACTCGCCATCTTTGGTGTGATTGCGACCTTCGGCAGCGCTCAGTACACGGAAGTGTTTGAGCAAGCGAAATCTTTTCCCATTGAACTGCTCGGTCACTGGGGCATTCTTTCCTGGATTGCGCTCGGACTCTTTATCGGCGCCTGCGGTAAGTCTGCGCAACTGCCGCTACACGTTTGGCTGCCCGACGCGATGGCTGGTCCAACTCCAGTCTCCGCCCTGATCCACGCTGCCACGATGGTCACCGCCGGTCTTTACATGGTGACCCGCACGAACGTCATCTTCCAGCACTCACAAACAATGCTACTGGTTGTCGCGCTCGTCGGTGCTGCGACTGCGATCTTCGCCGCCACGATCGGAATCACGCAGAACGACATCAAAAAAGTCCTGGCCTACTCAACCGTCTCGCAGCTCGGCTTCATGTTCATGGCCTGCGGTGTGGGCGCGTTTGTGATCGGCATTTTCCACGTGATGACGCACGCGTTTTTCAAAGCGCTGATGTTCCTCGGCGCCGGCAGCGTCATTCACGGCATGCATCACGAACAGGACATGCGTCGCATGGGTGGTTTGAAGAAGTACATGCCCTACACGTACTGGACGTTCATGGCCGGTTGGCTCGCGATCTGCGGCATCATTCCGTTCAGTGGGTTCTGGTCCAAAGACGAGATTCTCTGGAAGTCGGCATCGATGACGTACATCCCGCTTGGCTGGCTCGTCTGGTTGATCGGAACGATCGCCGCCACCTGCACGGCGTTCTACATGACGCGTCTGATGGCGATGACGTTTTGGGGTAAAGAACGATTTCTCGGCGGCGCGGGTGGTGAAGCCGACGAAGCGCACGCTTCCGCTTACGACAAAGGACTCGCAGCGCACGATGCCGTTCAGCCTTCAGCGGGAGATCGTCCGCGACACGAGCCGGGTGAACATGTTGGACCAGTGCACGAAGATGTGGCGCATCACCTTGCCACGCACGGACACGGCGACAGCAGCCACCACGGTGCGCACATTCCGCACGAATCGCCACCGTCGATGTGGGTGCCATTGGCTGTTCTTGCGCTCCTTGCGGTTATTGGTGGCTTCGTCGGCGTTGGACCAGCGTTCAAATCGATCACAGGCAGCGAGCATCCCGGCGGTCGCCTGCATATCGTCAACTGGCTCAATCCGATCATCTGGAATCCAGTGACGCGTGAGTTCAATCCGGCTGAAGGTGGTCATGAAGCCGCACCGGCGGAAGGCGCGCATGCTGAGGGTCCGGCAGCCGCTGAAGGTGCTCACGGTAGTGTTTACGGGGACACTGGATTCAATCTCGCACACTCAGTCGAGAACTCAACACACAGCGAGGCCGCTACCGAGTGGATCTTTATCATCATCTCGCTCATTGTCGCGGGTATCGGAATTTTACTCGGCATGCTCTTCTACGTTTGGCGTCCCGAACTTCCGAACATCTGGGCGCAAAGACTGCGACCACTCTACAACGCCAGCTACAACAAATATTGGGTCGACGAGTTCTACGGGCTCACGGTCACGCGCCGCACGATGGATGCGGCTCGAGGTGTTTACCGGTTTGATTCGAAAATAGTTGACGGGATCGTTAACGGTCTCGCGTGGCTGAGCCGGCAGTCCAGTCGCATCGTCGGCGGCGTCGACAAGTATTTCGTCGACGGCGTTGTCAACACTGTTGCCGCGTTCATCGTGCGTTTGATGTCGCCGCTGTTCCGCGCTGCGCAAACCGGATTCACGCAGAACTACGCCCTCGTGATGGTGTTGGGATTGATGCTCGCCGTCGCGGCATTTTTCGCGAAAGACATTGTTATGGCTGTTCGAAGCATTATTGCTACGGTTTTCTGATATTGGGTCATTTTGAAGTATGTCTCACGCAAAGGCGCAAAGTCGGCACGAAGACGCAAAGAAATCAAGACTCTCTCTTGGTTGTCTTTGCGTCTTTGCGTGAAACATTAGATCTTCGTTTGACGGATGTGCCGGCAGAATTGATATGAACAACTACATTCTTTCTTTCATCACCTGGCTGCCGGCGGTCGGCGCCATTCTCATTCTGGCGTTCATGAAGAAAGATCAGTCGAGCCTGATCAAAAGGTTTGCCACCGGCTGGTTTGTGCTCGACTTCATCCTCTCGCTCTGGCTGCTCAAGTACAACCGCGGCATGGGCGGCATGCAGTTTCTCGAAGATCACGAGTGGATCCCGATCATTGGCGCGCGTTATCAAATGGGTGTTGACGGTGTCGCCGTCCTGCTGATCGTTCTGACCACGCTGCTCGGCGCCATCGCGGCGCTGTCGTCCTGGGAATACATTCAAAAACGAGAGAAAGAATATTACGTCCTGTTGCTGTTGCTGCAGACGGCAGTCATTGGTGTGTTTTGTTCGATGGACATGTTTCTGTTTTACCTGTTCTTCGAAGTGTCGCTCGTGCCGATGTACTTCCTGATCGGAATCTGGGGTGGCGAGAATCGCCTGTACGCTGCGATCAAGTTCTTTCTGTACACGCTCGTCGGGTCGGTCGTGATGCTACTCGGCGTTTTGAAGATGTACTTCCTGACACAGCAGTACAGCGGCCAGGTTACGCAGGCGATGGTTAATACGCTTGCTGGAAACAATGAAGCAGCGCAACTGGTCTGGAACACCTGGCAGACAGCGCAAGCGGGTGGCACCGGAACATTCAATATAGTCTATATGCAGGCGATGGGATCTCTTTTGGATCCGGGCACAATGCAGATACTTCTGTTCGCCGCATTCGCGCTCGGTTTCGCGATCAAGGTGCCGATGTTTCCGTTCCACACCTGGCTGCCGGATGCGCACGTTGAGGCGCCCACAGCCGGTTCGGTGATTCTTGCCGGTATCCTGCTGAAACTCGGAACGTATGGTTTTTACCGCTTCAACCTGCCGATGTTTCCATGGGCTTCGCAAGACCAGAGCAGTTTTGCTGACGGGCGCTTCGGCGTGCGCAGTGTCGTCGTCTTTCTCGCAATCATCAGCATTATCTACGGCGCGTTGGCCGCGATGTATTTCGTCGTCAAAAAGGACGGCGACGTTAAGAAGCTCGTCGCGTACTCGTCTGTGTCGTCGATGGGTATGGTGATGCTCGGACTGTTTTCACTCAATCCGAATGGCATCAACGGCGGTGTGATGCAGATGGTCAACCATGGCATTTACTCGGGTGCGCTATTCCTGCTCGTCGGAATCATTTACGAACGTCGACACACACGCAACGTCGCTGAGTTTGGCGGACTATCGCACGTGATGCCGGGTTATGCAGCGATCTTTCTCGGCATGGTGATGACTGCGATCGGTTTGCCGTTGCTGGCCGTCTTTATCTCGGAGTTCCTGGCGTTGCGAGGAGCATTCGAAGCGAATCCATATTGGGCTGCTTTGGCTGCTCTGGGAATCATCCTCAACGCTGGATATTTCCTTTGGTTGTACCAGCGCATGTTCTTCGGAAACATCGACAATCCGAAGAATGAAGGTCTGCGGGATCTCAAAGCGCGTGAGTGGGCTTACATGACACCATTGATGATACTCGCGCTGTGGATTGGTGTTTATCCAAAGCCATTTCTTGAATACATCCAGCAGCCTGTGAACGTGGTTGTGAAGCAGGTTCGACCCAATTACGTGATACCGGGAACGGTCGCTCCGCCTGTAACAGAGAGAGCGGAGAAGTAGCCACAAAAAGGCACAAAAAGCACAAAATTCATGTTTCTGCTGCAAGCCAACGCCACCTCGCTTATTAACGTCGCCGATCTGCGATTGATTGCGCCGGAGTTGATTCTGACTGCCTGCGCCTGCGTGGCACTCGTGATGGAAGTCATTCTCCCGTATCGCAAGAGTAAACTCACCGCTTACTTCTCGCTCGTTGGTGTGGCCCTCGCTTTTGTCTCACTTTACTTTCAGATGGGAAATTATGGCGACGGGTTCTACGGCATGGTGCGAATCGACGGCTTCGCGCTTCTGTTCAAAGCCATCTTCCTGATTTCCGCGGCGCTCGCGATCGGCATTTCGACGCGCTTCCTCGACATCGAAGGAGAGCAGCACGGCGAATACTACGCGCTCATTCTCTTTGCCACCGTCGGCATGATGTTTATTGCCTGTGGCTACGATCTCATCTCGCTTTACGTCAGTCTCGAGTTGATGGCGCTGACGTTCTACGTCCTCGTCGCTTTCACGAAGCGCGAGAAAAAGTCGAACGAAGCCGCGATGAAGTATTTCCTCCTCGGCGCGTTTTCATCTGGCGTGTTGCTGTACGGCATGTCCTTGCTTTACGGGATCGCGGGCTCGACAAACATCGGCGAGATCGGAGTTGAGCTAGGAAAGTTAATGCCGCGCATTGAAGGTGCGTTGAGTGCGGCTGACCAGCCACTCGCAGGTCTCAGACCGATGCTGTTGCTCGCGATGATCGCCCTCGGCGCGGGACTCTTTTTCAAAGTTGCAGCAGTGCCGTTTCACATGTGGGCGCCTGATGTTTACGAGGGCGCGCCGACTTCTGTGACGGCATTTCTCTCGACCGGATCAAAGGCTGCCAGCTTCGCGTTGTATGCACGCATCTTCAGCGAAGCACTCGAACCGATGCGAGCGGACTGGGCGCCGCTTCTCGGTCTGGTCGCAGCTATCACGATCATGGTCGGCAACTGGGCTGCCGTCACACAGGAAAACTCGAAACGTCTGCTTGCTTACTCGTCGATCTCAAACGCGGGCTATTTGCTGCTCGCGCTGGTTGCGCATAACGAGTACGGAAACATCGGACTGATCATTTACCTGTTTGTGTACACCCTCATGAACATGGGCGCGTTTGGTGTGATCATCAGTTTGCGTCGTCGTGGAATTATCGGCGACAACGTCGACGACCTCACAGGGCTCGGCGAGAAGGCGCCTTTCATGGCCGCGATGATGGCTATCTTCATGTTATCGCTCGGCGGACTACCGATCACAGGCGGATTCATCGGCAAGTATTTCCTGTTTGGCGGACTGCTCGAGCGTGGGCGCGTGGATCATAAGGCGTGGTACTACTGGCTCGCAGGTTGGGCCATTATCAATACAGTCGTTTCGTTCTACTACTACTTCCGCTTCATCAAGGTCATGTATCTCGGCGACCGCGTGGCCGACAACAGACCACTTGCGCTCTCACCTGCGCTTCAAGTGGCGCTCGTCGTCTCTGTGGTTGGAATTCTTGTCATCGGAGTGTATCCGCAGCCGCTCATTGAGCTGGCCAGGTCGTTGATACCATCGGGATGATGGTTGTCTTCTACTTCCTCGCCGCACTCTCCATCTGGTTTGGTATCCAGTCGTTATTGAATGGCATTCGTTACGCAGCATACGTGCGGCGTGAGACGAGTCGCGCGTTGCCGGAGTTTACGCCGTTTGTATCGGTGATCGTGCCGGGCAGGGGGCTGGAGCCGGGGCTTCACGAGAACCTGCAAACGCTCCTGGAACAGGATTATCCGCGCTATGAGGTTTTGTTTGTTTTTGACGCGGCGGATGATCCGGCGATTCAGGTTGGCGATGAGTTGAGCCACGGATCTTCGCGGATAGCCAGAACGATCATCGCTGGACCAGCAACCGATAGTGGGCAGAAGGTTCACAACCTGCGAGTGGCGCTGACGGAGGTTGATCCGGAATCTGAAGTGCTCGTGTTCGTTGATACAGATGCGCGACCGGCGCGAGATTGGCTCAAATGTCTTGTGGCGCCGCTTGCGGATGAAACACTCGGTGCTTCGACTGGTTATCGCTGGTTTATTCCGAGCCGAGGTGGAATTGCTTCGCGACTTCGCGGTGTTTGGAATGCGTCTGTCGCGTCAGCGCTTGGCGCTGACACTGCAAAGAATTTTTGCTGGGGTGGTTCAACTGCGATCCGACGCAGCACATTCGAGAAGTTGGCGGTCAGTAAACGCTGGCGCGGAACAGTGTCTGATGATTTCACGATCACGCGTGTTCTGAAGGAAGCAAAGCTTCCGATTCACTTCACGCCACACTGCCTCGTCGCGTCTGTCGGAGACTGCGACTTCAAAGAGCTCTTCGAGTTCACTACGCGT
Organism: Pyrinomonadaceae bacterium; assembly: GCA_036006625.1. Taxonomy (GTDB): domain Bacteria; phylum Acidobacteriota; class Blastocatellia; order Pyrinomonadales; family Pyrinomonadaceae; genus PSRF01. Next base: position 10,217 of record DASYPN010000381.1, read on the forward strand.
CAAATAAAAATCACACGCGTCTACGCCTCACATCTCTGGCTGGCACTACTCCTCGGCTCCGCTCTCTTCGCAATCGTGTTCATTGGCGGCCTCATCTTGTTAATCCTGCAAATCCTGAAAATCCTGTCCCCAGCCTACCTTTTGCCTCTGGCGCTTATAATCATCTTCACGCTCGGCGCGGCAAAGTCATTCATCCGCTGGCGCGCCATCAACATCCCTCTAACTCAATACAGAGCAGCACTCAGACGCGATCTACTCGCACACATCCTCCTGTGGCCCGTCGCCTCTCTGCTCTATCTCTATAACGCCATCGTCGCCGGCTTCTCCCGGCGCATCACCTGGCGAGGCATTACCTATGAATTGAAATCACCCACTGAAGCTGTCATTATCTCCCGCGAGCACTAATGCCCAACAAAGCCGTTCAATTGGTCCAGTTATTACGTTCGACGAAGCGTGAAAAACGTCTCGGCACGGTGATCTTGTTCGTTACGTCGCGCTGTAACGCGTTCTGCCAAACGTGCTTCTATCACGAAGAGTTGAACCAGCCGGGCGACCTGACCTTTGCTCAGCTCGAAAAGGTCTCGCAAACCATGCCGCCAATCACCGACCTGTGGCTCTCGGGCGGTGAGCCGACCCTGCGTCGCGATCTTTCAGACGTTATCGATCTGTTTGTTTCGAACAACGGCGTCGACCGGATCATCATTCCTACTAACGGTCTGATCAAGACGCGCGTTTATGACGTCGTCGATCGCGCACTCGGTAACAACCCAAAGATCGATCTCTATCTAAACATTGCGCTCGACGGTTATGGTGAAACTCACGATCGCATTCGCGGCGTTCCCGGAAACTGGGAGAAGGCGCTGGCGTGCATCGAGTCGCTTTACCCGTTGAAGGAAAACTACACCGATCGTTTTCGACTCAACGTCAACACGGTTGTCTGCGCGGAGAATTACACCGAGATCGAGATGCTCTCGGAGTTCATGTGGAGTAACTATCGTCTCGACGGACAATACTTCAACATCATTCGCGGTGAGACGCTTGTCGGCGAACAGATCAAACAAGTGCCGCCGGAAGTTTTGCCCGCCATGTACGCGCACGTTTCGAAACTGACGAAGCGCTACGGCGAACGAATGTTTGCCGCAGACGACGCCAGCAGACGTTTTGTGAAGAACGCTGCCTATGCCGGCACCATTATCACGCATTACCGCACACAACACGAAAACTTCCAGCAACCAACGCCATGGCCGTTTCCCTGCACGGCAGGCGAAACAACAGCGGTGATCGACTACAACGGCGACGTGCGTGCGTGTGAGTTGCGAGAGAAGTTTGCGTCACTCGCGGATTTTGATTACGACTTCGGCGCGCTTTGGGCTGCTAACGATCGCCAGACGGAGCTCAATGCAATCGACGGCGGCAAAGCGTGCTGGTGTACGCACGTCTGTTTCATTCACGACTCCATGCGCCATTCGCGTCGCGCTTTGCTTTACGAGGTTCCCAAGAACTACCTGACGCGCGAAAGCTGGTGAGCTGTTGGCCAATCAACCAGACGAGGATGAGAATCGCAAAACGGGCTTCGCTTATGCCGCAGGCATCACCTTATTCGCGGCAGTCGCCACGTTCTGCGGTGTGGGCTGGATGCTCGACAAGTGGCTGGGCACGCAGCCGTGGTTCTTGATCGGTGGCATCGTCCTCGGCTCCGCAGCGGGTTTGTATGAGTTTGTCCGCATTAGCTCCAAGACTTATTGAGCCACGGATAAACGCTGATAACTCGACAATTTATCGGAATTCCAGTTAAAATCTCCGGCTTCGCAAATGCTGGAGTACAGAGTGTTTGTCAGCATGGTCGTCGTCAGCGCTTTAGCCGTGACGATCTCGGCTTTTATTGCGCCCTGGCGAGTGACAACAGGTCTGCTGGTTGGCGGCCTACTGGCGCTTTTCAGTCATCGCTGGTTGAAAAATTCAGCGGCAGCAGCGATTCAGCTTTCAGCAGCCGGTGGCAGGCCGCAGCTCAGGCTCGTACAGTTTGTGTTGCGCTACGTAGTAATCGCAGCCGTCATTTTCAGTTTGTACACACTCGATCTGATTTCGCTGCCGGCGGTTCTCGCTGGAATGTCCAGTTTTGTTGTAGCACTGTTGGTCGAAGCGGTAAGAGAGTTTTACTTCGCAATCACGAAGCGAGAGGAAAATTAGTAGATGTACTGGTTTGCAGAAGAAGCTGCACACGGAGCTGCTGAGCACGCCGAAGAGGCGGAGCACGGAGCTCCCATCGTCGTGCAACTGGTGAACAGTTGGTTCGGCGAGCCTGTGTACAGGTTTCAAGTGACCTACACCAAGCCGATCTGGGACAAGTTTCTGGCCAAGTTCGGCACGAATGCCGAAGCTGCTTTTGGTCCTTATACTCCTGATAACGCGATTCCCTGGTACACGGTGATGTTCATCATCGCCTGTATCTTGAGCGTCATCATCATCTGGATCCTGAAGGGTAAGCTTTCTGAAAAGGAGCCCGGCCACGGACAGCAGACACTCGAACTGAGTGTGCTCGCAGTGCGCAACATGATCGAAGACATCATTGGTCCACACGGTCTGAAATACTTCCCGGTGGTGATGACGTTCGCGGTCCTGATTCTCGTCTCAAACCTGATGGGGCTGTTCCCGTTGTTTATGAGTCCCACTTCGGCGACGAGTGTAACGTTCGCGCTCGGTTTGGGTTCATTTCTTTACTACAACTACATCGGCATCGCTGAGAACGGTCTCTTCGGTCATTTGAAACACCTGGCTGGTCCAATCTGGTGGATCGCGCCGCTGATCTTCCCGATCGAGTTGATCAGTAATCTGATTCGACCGTTTTCACTCGGCATCCGTCTATTCGGAAACCTGTTTGCGGATGAGAAGGTGCTTGAAACCCTTTCCGGTCTTGCTCCCCCCGCGACGTGGTTTGCGCCGATTTTGCTGATGCCGTTGAGCGTCTTTGTGGCTTTGATTCAGACGTTTGTTTTCATACTGCTCTCGCAGCTCTACATCAGCGAAGTGTCGCACGCGCCGCATCATCATGCACACGGCGAGCACGGCGAGGA
>DASYPN010000382.1:0-3119 GCA_036006625.1 Pyrinomonadaceae bacterium
CCGTGGCGCCCGATTAATTTGGGTTATGCACGCGGAAAGAAGCACAAAAAGCTGAAAGATTACCCAAACCGAAGGTGGCATTGTCTTTGCCAAGAATCGCGAAAGTGAGGATGCGAACCGTCAAGCTCCATTCGAAAACAACGCTACTGAGCTCAGTGCTGACAGTCGCCATGCTGATCGCCGCGCTCGCAGTCACCAGCGCAGCCATCGCTAACATCGAGCGGACCGACGACCAAACCCTGGCCGAAACCCAGGCACGCGATCTCGCACAGCACATCAGCGACCTCGGAACCCACGATCCCGAAGCGCTCACGCGCGCGGCAAACCTGATCAAAGGCTCGCGACCCGCAATAGTCAGCGTCCGCGTATGGCAACTCTCGCGGGGAGACTTCACCGAAGAGACCGCAGCCGCCGGCAGCGCACCAGCGACACCGATACCGGAAGATACAAAAACGGTCCTGCGCCACGGTCCCGGTCCAACGGTCGTCAAAGAGCTTCAGTCAGACTCGAACCAGTCGTTGTATCGCGCCTTCGCAATCATTTTTGACAACGGTCGACCAGTCGGTGCAGTCGAGATCGTCCAGCGCTTCGACAGCATCTGGGCCGTAGCCTTTCACTATCTAAAGAGCGTCATCTGGTTATCGTTGGTTGCGATTGGCCTGATCCTCATCGGCACCTTCTTCTTATTCCGGCAACTGCAATTGACCACGAGACTCGAAACCGAGCAAGAAATCCTGCGCGATCGCGTTCGCGAAGCCACTATCGAACTGCAAAAACGAAATCAACAGCTTCAGGAAACAAACCTCGAGCTCTGGCGCACGAACCGCCGCATGAACGAACTCGGCCGCCTCGCGGCAGCCGGTCAAACAGCTGCGCACTTCGCACACGAAGTCGGCACACCGCTCAACCTGATCAGCGGTCACGTCCAGTTGCTCAAATCAGATCTGGATCGCGATCCGCGCGACGCCGAATCGCGTATTCGCACGATCAGCGCTCAGATCGAACGCATCGAACGAATTGTCCGTCGCATGCTCGACAAAACGAGATTCGAAACTGAGCTGGCGCCACTCGATCTGAATTCAGTCTTGCGGAAACTGTGCGATGCGATGTCACCGGCATTCGATAAACGCAATATCCACCTCGTCGAGACTTTTGCCGACAACCTTCCGCTCATCGCAGGTTCATCGGATCGGTTGCAGCAGTTATTTCTGAACCTCGTTAACAACAGCCTCGACGCGATGCCGGAAGGCGGCGAGATTCAGATTCACACTGCGATCGAAGGCAAGCAAACAAAGACACCACGCATTCTCGTCGACTTCATCGACACCGGAACGGGAATGACTCCGGAAGTGATGAGTCACATCTTTGATCCGCTTTACACGACGAAAGATCGCGGACATGGCACGGGCCTCGGCTTAGTGATCGTCAGTCAAATCGTTTCTGAGCACGGCGGCAGGATTGAAGTTAAGAGTGAATTAGGAAAAGGCACGCGCTTTCGTCTTACGTTCGCGGCGATTCCGAGTGACGTGCCGGTAGTTGTTGAAGATCATGAACCTGAGTTGGAAGTAGGTGTTCATTAGATGAAAAATATTCTTGTTGTGGACGATGACCAGGATTCATGCGATTTGCTGCGTGAGATCTTCTGCGCCGAAGGATGGCATGTCGACACGGCGCTCAGTCCGTCGCAGGCGTTCAGCGTCGCGGAAAAAGAGAAGATCGATCTGGTTGTCAGCGATGTGAATCTCGAAGCAAATCAGTCGGGGTTGGATCTACTAAAAGACTTGCGCGCGCAGTGTCCAGTAATTCTTGTAACGGGTTTCGGCACACTCGACTCGGCCGTCGAAGCGGCTCGCGAGGGCGCGTGGGACTTCATTTCGAAACCTTTCAAGGTTCAGGAAGTCGTTGCGATTGCGCGTCGCGCTCTCGAACAGGATCGAAACAATGCCGGAGCTGAGCAGCGCGCGGAGCAGATTTCGGCGCCGTACGAGCAGGGCGGACTGCTGGGACGTTCGCCGGTAATGATCGGACTCTATAAAGAGATCGCTAGAGTCGCGCCGACGCGTTCGACGATCTTGATCGTTGGTGAGTCTGGGGCCGGAAAAGAATTGGTCGCGCGATCGATTCATCAACACAGTACGCGTTCAACCGGGCCGTTCGTCGCGGTGAACTGCGGGGCGCTCACGGAAACACTCCTGGAAGCGGAACTCTTCGGCCACGTTCGCGGCTCGTTCACGGGCGCTGTCGGCGATCGCAAGGGACTTTGGGAAGAAGCCGCGGGTGGAACGCTCTTTCTCGACGAAGTCGGCGAGACGAGTCCGGCGTTCCAGGTAAAACTTTTGCGCGCGTTGCAGGAGGGTGAGATCAGACGCGTGGGCGCCTCGAAGGCAACACAAGTTGACGCGCGTATTCTTGCAGCCACCAATCGGAACCTCGAGCAGGATGTTAAGGCGGGAAAGTTTCGCGAAGATCTCTTTTACCGGCTGAGCGTTGTGACATTGCGAGTGCCGTCACTCAAAGAGCGTCGCACAGATATTCCTCTCCTGGCCGAACGCTTCCTCGGCATGGTGCTCGACAGGGAAGGACACAAGCAACTCAGTTTGTCAGAAGAAACGATTCGAACCCTCGTGGCTTACAACTGGCCGGGAAATGTGCGCGAGCTTGAGTCGGCGATCGAATATGCGGTGCTGCATGCGCGTGGTCACGCGATTGTTCCTGAAGACCTGCCGGAAAAACTGCAGTCGGCCCAGGTGCGCAGCGCCGCACGGTCGCCACTCTCGGCGCTCTTCGAAGATCTGCCGGCGCTCGATGAACTCGAGCGACGTTATCTGCTCTACATTCTCGAAGTGGCCGGCGGCAATCGCACGCGCGCCGCCGAAATCCTCGGCATCGATCGCCGCACGCTTTATCGAATGATCGAACGATACGGGATCGATAAAGCCACTGTGGCCATTTTGCCCCTCGACCCTAATTAGCCACACTCTATGACGCCGAAGGCGTTCGCTAATTTCAGCCCAAGGGTTGGAGCGGAGCGACAACCCTGGGTAAACAATTCCAATAACCTCGAAACCCTGAAAGGGTTCGCCAATTGCCGAACCCTTTCAGGGTTAATTGTTCTTACT
>DASYPN010000383.1:0-1651 GCA_036006625.1 Pyrinomonadaceae bacterium
GCGAACATTCGCCCCACCAGTCTCGCGATTTCTTCCACCGCTCTTTCGGGAGACTTGCCGCGGCGATGAATCCCACAAACGGCCGTAGTCCACGAGTGATCGAAGGCTGCTGGCAATCCCCAGCGCGATTGGCCCTTGTGGTCTAGACCATAAGTTAAGTACGCGGAAAGCGTATTGATCCCTGTCCCTGGTCGCTCGCCTATCAGATGAACGATTACTTCAGCATCCAGTAGCGAACCGACGTGATAACCCGATCGCACTCTCCCATTCTCGATAACGATGTCTATCTCGCTAATATGATGCCCTGCCGCAAGCAGCTCGCGCCGTACGCCCGGTAGCACCGAACGTAGATTTTCATTGATTGCATTCGCGTTGAGCCCATCGGACACGACAATTTGCACTTGCGGCCTACGCGCGGGATAGAGTGACTGGATTCGAGCCGCATCTTCGTCGTCGATGAGCTCGCCCGTTGACGGATGCGCCAGGTAGTCATCTCGGTTCGAAGATCTTGTGTGCACTCTTAAGTAGCGCGGTGACGAATCAGAGATCACGCCCTCATCGAGTGTTGCGTAGAGCGCGCGCCGTGCATTCGAGTAGATTCTCGTAATTCGAACGTCCGCGTAGGCTTCGTCGGAGCCGTAACCAAGATCGAACCCTCGTTCCGCGAGCCCTGCAATCTTTTTTGCTCCTTCATCGCGGAGCGCATCGAGCGAACGATTGTCACCGCCAGCCTTGTGATAGGCTGCATACAGTGCATCAGCACTCGCGGAGAGCTCGATTAGTCTCTTCTGCATAGCGGAGGTGATTTGGCGACCAGTTTGGCGGCGCAGTTTCGGATGTTCGCGAAACGAAGTCGTCATGTAGCCGAGCATCGGATCCGCGTTTCCCGCGACCGCCATTAAATAGGCCGGGGCAGCCTGGACCACGATGCGTTCTGTCAGCGTTCGCAACTCGGCAGGTCCAATGCCCATGTGGAAAGTGGCGCAGACATCGAGTCCCATTGTTATTCCGTGAAGCTTGGCCATCACGGTGTCTTCAAGACATGCACGTAGCAATTGCTCGCCGGTGCGGAAAACTTCAGGTCCGATGAATCCGGCCACATCGTTGACAATCATCCAACTGCCTGTTTGTTGACGAATGAGTCTCGCTATCCCATAGGCTCGTGCTTCGAGCGTGACCATATCAACACCCTCCGCTGCCTGATTCGTGACTGCTGAACCCTGACCCGTCTCGAAGTAGAGCCCATCAAATCCAGGTGCAAGTGCCAGCAACCCATCAACGTCGAGTCCCACCATTCCGAGTATTGCCTTCGAGGTGCCGGCAAGACTTTGAAAACCGACATCCACTCTTGTTTGCGAGCGCGCACTCGTTTGCTTAACGATGTCCGACAACACGCAGAATCGAGTAGGCAATTGAAGTCGCTCAACCACACTGTCGAGCAACTGCTCGAGTCTGATGATTGTGTCGACATCGTCGCTGGCAGGATTGAGACCGAGAATAACATCTCCGCAACCGTAGGCGATGCCTTCGAGGATGGAGAGCAAGACTTCAGTTTCATCGTCGCCGGGGGAATTGGGCTGAATACGCGAGCCGAAATGTCCCGGTGATCCGATCGCGATACCATTTCCCGGCAGCGGATTGAAGAGCTTGC
>DASYPN010000384.1:0-7556 GCA_036006625.1 Pyrinomonadaceae bacterium
AGATCGTTCTCGCGTTTCTGAATGTTCAGATCACGCACAGCGATGGTCGGCAATCCACCTTTGAGCTGGACCCACTTCTGTCCGCCATCAACGGAGAAGAACAAGCCAAACTCGGTGCCCGTAAAAAGGAGGTTTGGATCGAGGTAATCTTCCGCAATGGCCCAAACCGGTCCGTTCTTCGGCAGGTTCGCGCTCAAGGAAGTCCACGTTCGCCCGGCGTCAGTAGTTTTAAGAAGATATGGTTTGAAGTCGTTGTTCTGGTGATTCTCCAAAGCGACATACGCCGTGTTCGCATCGTGATTAGAAGTGATAATGCGACTCACGTACGACATGTCGGCAACACCCGGAAACTTCTCGATCTTGCGCCAGTTTTTGCCGCCGTCTTCTGTGATCTGCAACAGACCATCATCAGTGCCGACGTAAATCAGGCCGTCTTTCTTTTGCGACTCGGCGAGTGCTGAAGCATTGCCGTAGAACGCAGTTGATGCATTTTTCGCCACAGCGTCGATGCCCCACACTTTGCCCATCACAGGCAACTTGTCTCGATCGAGCGCGCGTGAAAGTTGACCGCTGATAACCGTCCACGAATCTCCGCGATCGTCGCTGCGATAGAGTTTGTCGGAAGCCATGTAGAGTCGCGTGTGTGAATGAGGGCTGATGATGAAAGGCGTGTCCCAGTTCCAACGCGGCGGATCTTCGTCGCGACCGGGTTGCGGCTGAATGCCAATGCGTTCGCCTGTACGTTTGTCAAAGCGAACGATCACGCCGTGCTGTAGTGACGCGTAAACTGTATTTGGATCTTCAGGATCAACCTGTGAACGAAAACCATCGCCGCCGTTGGTGACGAACCAGTCGGAATTGACGATACCTGAAGCGCTGCGCGTCCGTGATGGACCACCGAAACTGAAGTTGTCCTGTGTGCCGCCGTAAACGTTGTAGAAAGGCTTGTCGTTGTCGGTGGTGATGTCATAAAACTGCGGCACCGGGAGATTCTGTTTGAAGTCCCAATTCTGACCGCGATCGTAGCTCTCGTAAATACCGCCGTCGCAACCAACGAGATAATGATCAGTGTCTGCCGGATCGATCCAAATTTCGTGGTTATCGACGTGCTTGTTCTTCTCGCCGAGCCGGCGCAGCGTGCGACCACCATCGTCTGAAACCAACAGGAACACGTTCATCACGTAAACGCGATCGACGTCCTTTGGATCGGCAACGATGCGTGCGTAGTACATCGCAGTGACATCGTATTCATTGCGTCTTTCCCAACTGCCACCACGATCTGGCGAGCGGAAGATTCCGCCGCGGCGATCGGCGGCTTCGACAGTCGCGTAAATCACGTTCGAATCGACTGGCGAAATGGCGAGACCGATGCGTCCGAGTTCGACAGTCGGCAGACCCGCTCGCAACTTATTCCAGGTTGCTCCGGCATCTGTCGATTTGTAGATCGCACTCTCCGGACCACCGTTGATCAGGGTGTAGAAATGACGCCGTCGTTGATACGAAGCACAGTAGATCGTGTTTGGATCGTTTGGATCGATGACAACGTCGGTGACGCCTGTGTTCTCGCTGATGCTAAGAATGCTTTTCCACGTCTTGCCGCCGTCAGTAGTCTTGAACAAGCCACGTTCGCCGCCTGGCCCCCACAGCGGACCCTGCGATGCGATGTAGACGATGTTTGAGTCTTTCGGATCGATCGCGATTCTCCCGATGTGCTCGGAAGTTCTGAGACCAACGTTCCGCCACGTTCTCCCACCGTCCTCAGATTTGTACACGCCATTGCCGTACGAGACGCTGCGCTGGCTGTTGTTCTCGCCGGTGCCGACCCACACCGTGAGTGGATTCTTCGGATCGAGCACGATCGCGCCGATTGAGTAGGAACCCTCAGTATCAAAGACCGGTGTCCACGTGATTCCGGCATTGACCGTCTTCCACACACCGCCCGATGCGACCGCTGCGTAATAACGCGCTGGATTCGTGGGATCGACTGCGAAGCCAATGACACGTCCTGACGTAAACGCCGGACCGATCGAACGCATTCGCAGCCCGTTGAATGTCGGTGTCGACATCGGATCGCGTGGCGTCGGTGATGCTTCGGGCGTCGGCGACGGACTCGCAGTCGCCGCGGGTATTGGCGATGGCGATGCGATTGGTCGCGGGGGTTCCTGAGCAACTACGCGGAGCGGCAGTAACACAACCAACGAGATCACGGTCAGTGCGCACGAAGACAGGGACATAGACTATTCCTCTTGACTGTAATAGAGATGGAGCTTGTAGAGAACGGACCTTCAGATTAACACGAGTCGTAGCTACCCGGCACACGAGTCAGTTTTTTACAGGATTACATGATGAGACATGATTTACATGTTCATCCTGAAAATCTTGTAAATCCTGTAAAGCTAACTGTCAGTGCAAGTGCTCACGAAAGAACTTGAGTGTGCGCTGCCAGGCATCAGCCGCAGCTTCCGCTTTATAAACTTCCGGTCGCGTGTCGTTGAAGAACGCGTGATCCGCACCCGGGTAGATCTTCATTTCCACTTGCTTGTCGAGATCCTTCATCTGACGTTCCAGGTTGTGAACTGCGTCAGGCGGCACAGAACGGTCCTTATCTCCAAAGATACCAAGCACGGGCGCTTGCAGGTTCGGCAGATCCGGTTTCACCTTCGGATGTATTCCGTAAAACACGACGCAAGCGCCGATGTTTTGATTCTTCGTCGCTGTATACAAAGCGAGAGCGCCACCCATGCAGAATCCTATGACGCCGAGCTTCTTGCTCGTCGTCGAGTCTTGCGTCAGAAGATATTGAACCGCCGCGCCGAGATCCTTTTCAGCCTGATCGATGCGCAGAGCCATCATGAGCTTTCCTGCTTCATCCGGCGATTTCGTGGTCTTGCCGTGATACATGTCAGGCGCGAGCGCTACGAAGCCTTCATCTGCGAACCGGTCGCAAACGTCTTTGATGTGATCCACAAGTCCCCACCATTCCTGAATCACAATCACGCCGGGTCCACTGCCCTGTTTTGGTGTCGCCAGATACCCGCCAGTGTTTCCGCCATCGAACGGAAATTGGACCATTTCACCCATTGTTCTTCTCCTACTCTGTTTCCGATCGCTTTCGATCCAGCAACACGCCGTCCCAACGATTCATCACGTCGAGATGAATATCAAACTGATCGATTACACGCATCGTGATGTGATTGATCATGTCGTCGAGGTTTTGGGGGTTGTTGTAGAACGCCGGCACCGGAGGAAGAATCACGACGCCCATACGCGCGAGCTTCAACATGTTTTCGAGATGGATCTCGCTGAACGGCGACTCGCGTACGACCAGCACCAGCTTACGTCGCTCTTTCAGAATCACATCGGCAGCACGGTGGATCAAGTTATCGCCGATGCCGTGCGCGATGGCCGCGAGTGTACGCATGCTGCAGGGCGCGATGACCATTCCCATCGTCACGAAAGAACCACTCGAAATCGCAGCTCCCTGCGCGCCAACACCGTAGCTCTGCGTTGCGAGACCCTGTACGTCCTTCAGTGAATAAGGTGTTTCGTGTGCGAGCGTGCGCGCCGCCCACTTGCTCACCACAAGATGCGTTTCAACACCCGAACCGTGCAGCATCTGCAGCAACCGAACGCCGAAGATCGTTCCAGTCGCACCAGTAATACCGACGATGAGACGCGTGGACTGTGCTTGTTCCATGTCGCCTCATTTTAGCCACAAAGAGGCACAAAAAGCACATAGCACTTACTCTTTCGAGGTGTCTTCCAGTTGTTGAGGATTGACTAACTTGAATAGCCTTCGCCGTCGCGGCTTTATCGGCGTTCGTGCATTCATCAGGTCACGATGACGGTTTTGGAGAATGAAATTCAAACTTTGATGACCCGGCAGTCCGAGTAAACTCGCGGCTTTTGTAACCGAGCCGCCGGCGTCCTCCAACGCCATCTGAATGAATCGTCCTTCATGACGGCGTAGAGTTTCAGTGAGCGAGAAGGTACTCCAATCCGGCCGAGATGTATGGATGATCGATAGAACACGACAGGCGCACTTGCTCAACCGATTCAGTACAAGCGGATCCTGCGTATCCTGAAGATTTATGCGAGCATGATCCATCACGGCACATAACTCGTCATCAGACATCAGATCAGGTAACTCTTCGATGAACGAGAGAGCTGCGAGCCCGGCGCTTTGCAAATCTTCAATTTGCTCAGCGGTGCTCATCGCTCGCTCGAAGTCATTGCGAGCTTCTTCGCGACGGTTGAGTCGCGCCAGCGCCACTCCATGAGTTGTGAGCGCTTCCGCAAGTTTTGAATAATGGTCACTTTTTTCGAACGTCGCGATCGCATTCGAAGCAAACTGCTCTGCTTTTGCGGCTGCACCTTCAGCCACCAGCACCCGCGCGCGTGAGTCGTCGAGGCTGGCAAGGTGATAGGCATCGCCGAGTCGCGTGAAGATAGCCTGGGCGCGATCGAGATGTTCGTGCGCTTCCTCGAATCTGTTCAGTTGGAGAAACAGAATCGAGAAGTTGTTCTCGACGCAACCCTGGTAGCGTGAATGTCCTGCTCTTTCAAAGTGAAAGATCGACGTCTGATATTCACGCAAAGATTGCTCGATGTATTCGGGTCGATTCGTACCGGCGCCGAGGTTTCTGAGTACGCGGGCAAACTCGTTATGAAAGGCGCCCCTCAGCACATGACTCGTGCTCGCTTCGAAGAGTTCAGCGCCTGTATTGAGAATGTCAAAAGAAGTCCTCAGCCGATTCATCAGCATTTCGACCATTGCGAGACGCAGGATGCCGAGCGCTTTGAGATCGCCGTCACGATCGTCGAGTTGTGAGAGGGCTTCAACGTACAGCGCACGAGCGGCGTCAAGCGCACCCTCACGCGAACAGCAGAGCGCGGCCTCGATTTGCGCTTCGGCGATTTTCTTTGGGTCGGGTAACGACTCGAAGATGGCGATGCTGTCGCCGATGAGATTCCGGGCGAGTTGTTGAGAACCTTTTATCAGCTTGATGCTGCCGATCCAGCCGGTGAGAACGCCGATACGCAACAGCACTTCCGCTGCTGTTGCATCGTCGAGCATGTCGAGTTTGGGGTAGTGGCCGAAGTCGGGCCAGAGATCGTCCAAGGCTCCACGCGCTGCTTCGTAGTTGCCGGTTTTTTCGAGTTGTTTGGCGAGTTGGCAGCGCAGTCTTACGCGCTCGTTGAGCGAGAGATTTGGATCGGGAATTTGAGTCAGCAGTTCCCTGACCGCGGTCATGGGGTTCCAGCCTCTATTCGGTTATTGTGCCGGGGGAGTCAAGACTTGTATGCGGCAGCGCAAGATTACGCCTCAGTGTGAATCAATGGCAACAGGATTTTAAAAAATTTCGCGAGGAACGGCGTTGAGTCAAAAAGGGTTAGTCCTGCTTGCAACTATAGTGGCAGGTCAACGGGGTCAAGCCGCGAGATAAAAAAGGCCGGACCCGATGGATCCGGCCTCCTCAAACACGTTTAGTCTCAACCTAAGCTTTGACGGCGACGTACTTCTCGATCATTCTCGTGATCGATTCTTTACTGGTCGCACCTACCACGCGTTCAACTTCCTTGCCGTCGCGGAAAAGGATCAGCGTCGGGATGCCCTTGATTCCGTAACGTTGTGCAGTTGACGGGTTGTCGTCCACATTCAGTTTCACCACGCTTGCGCTATCGCCGTAATGTTCAGCAACTGCAGCAACAGTCGGCGCCAGCATTCGACAAGGGGCACACCATTCCGCCCAGAAATCAACCAGCACCGGTTTGGCGGAACTCAGTACATCTTTCTCAAACGAGCTATCGCTCACTTCTTGCAAATGTTCACTCATTATTGTCGCTCCTAGATTTACCTGATCTTCAAAAGTTATTGCCCCTCGCCTTCGAGGAAATTCTTCAGTAGTCGCGCACGCGATGGATGACGCAGCTTGCGCAGTGCTTTCGCTTCGATTTGTCGAATGCGTTCGCGGGTCACGTTGAAGTTTTGACCAACTTCTTCCAGCGTCCGCTCGTGACCACCGTTGTCGAGACCAAACCGCAGACGAATCACACGTTCTTCACGCGGGCTCAGAGTCTGCAAAACGTCGCCAGCGATCTCACGCAGATTTGAAGTGATCACGCGCGCCGCCGGGCTCTCGCTCGACTTGTCCTCGATCAAGTCGCCCAGTTGCGAATCTCCGTTCTCACCAATCGGCGTCTCGAGGGAAATCGGATCCTGCATCAACTTTCGCGCCTTGCGAACTTTGTCGACTGAAGTATCCATCTTCTTCGCGATCTCTTCAGTCGTAGGTTCGCGGCCAAGCTCGCGTACGAGCTCGCGCGAAGTGTTCTTGAGTTTGTTGATGACTTCGATCATGTGCACCGGAATACGAATGGTGCGTGCCTGATCGGCAATCGCGCGTGTGATAGCCTGACGAATCCACCACGTCGCGTAAGTTGAAAACTTATAACCACGACGCCAGTCGAACTTGTCAACGCCCTTCATCAAACCGAGATTGCCTTCCTGAATCAGATCCAGGAACTGCAAACCGCGGTTTTGATACTTCTTCGCGATCGAAACTACTAGACGCAAGTTCGCTTCGGTCAACTCATGCTTCGCCTGAGCTGTTTGGGCTTCGCTGATCGCAATCATCTGGTGCGAACGTTTGATCTCGAGCGGCGAGAGATGGTGCTCAGCCTCGATCTCCTTCAAACGCTTGCGCGCCGTCGCGACGTGCTTCCGGTATTCCTTCGCCTTGTCGGCCTTCAAACCTTTGCGCTTCAGTTTTTCGTTGTTCGCCTCAATCTCACGTTCGAGGCCGCGCGCTTCCTTGTAAACTGCGCCGATAGCGGCAATCAGCCGCTGTCGCGCTGCTTCCTTCAGATGCAGACTTCTGATCTCGGTCGCAATCTCCAAACGAGTGCGCGCCAGTTTGCGCCGGTAGCGCAACAGTTTCCTGGAACGCTTGCCTCGCGACACTTTCAGTTCATCTGCAAACTTCTCAAACTCTTTCAAGCCTCGCTTGTAGAGTAGCCGAATGTTGTTAAGTCCTTCGATCGTCCACTGCAAATACTCTTCACTGCGATCTTCGTGTTCCTCGGTTTCCATTTGATCCGAGAAAGCGACGACGTCGCGAATGTTGAGCGTGCCCGCAGCCAGTTCATCACCGATCCGGAAGAGTTCGACTACGGCGATCGGCGAGCGTGCAATTGCTTTTTCGGCGCGTTTTTGGCCGCGTTCAATTCGCTTCGCGATCGACACTTCCTGCTCGCGCGTCAGCAACGGCACGACACCCATCTCGCGCATGTACACGCGGATCGGGTCTGACGTTTTATCCATTTCGCCGGCTGACAGGTCGAGCTCGACCTCTTCATTCATTCCCTCTTCAGACTCCACCGCAGACGAGGATTCCTCGATCAAAGGCTCCTCAATCTCGGTTTCACTACTGGTCGCTCGTTCGAGCGTCTGCAGTACTTCGTCGATATCTTCAATCGACACGGCATCGTCAGTCAGTTCCTCACTGAGGTTGACGAACTCGCCTTTTACCGAATTCATGAGCTCGATACCGCTT
>DASYPN010000385.1:0-1528 GCA_036006625.1 Pyrinomonadaceae bacterium
TTCTACTTTGTGCGACTCGATTCTGACGCTTCTCAACTCAAACCCGGGCGACTGCGAAGTCACGCTGGAAGCGGTTGTCGGTGACGGGACCGTCGTAAGAGTCAAACCAAACGACGCGTTGCGCGTCAAGCGAAGCACAGAGTTTGAGCAGTCGCTGAAAGAATTGGGCTGCAGCGTCAGCATCGAGCGTGCCCAGCGATAGACTTTGGAGTGCGCCAACATGTTGGCGCACTCCAAGGAGGCGCTCAATTCAAACCAATCGTTTTATCCTGTAAGATACGATTCTTAAACGATGGCCAAGGAAAATCCAGACAAGTCTTCCCCCGAACCGCCGAACCCGGCAACGGAAAAAACGGCGTTCGATCGTGTTTTACTCGCTCGTCACGCCGACCGCCCGTACACACTCGATCTAATCGAGCGATTGTTTGAAGACTTTGTCGAGCTTCACGGCGATAAGAGATTCGCAGAAGACCCTGCAATCGTCTGCGGCATGGCGCGCTTTCACGGCCTGCCGGTAATCGTCGTCGGTCATCAAAAAGGTCGCGACACAAAACAGCGCAGTTACAGAAACTTCGGCATGCCGAAACCGGAGGGTTATCGAAAAGCACTCCGCGTGATGAAGCTCGGCGAAAAATTCGGCCGCCCGATTTTTACTTTCATCGACACACCAGGCGCTTATCCAGGCATCGACGCTGAAGAACGTGGACAAGCTGAGGCCATCGCTTACAACCTGCGGGAGATGGCAAAGATTAAAGTGCCAATCATCGTAACGGTGATTGGTGAAGGAGGCTCCGGAGGCGCGCTCGCGATCGGTGTCGGCGATCAGGTGTTGATGCTCGAGAATTCGATCTATTCCGTCATCAGTCCCGAAGGCTGCGCGGCGATTCTCTGGAAGGACTCAAGCAAAGCAGATCGTGCCGCTGAAGGTCTGCGTCTCACCGCTCAGCATCTATTCGAAGAAGGAATTGTCGACAAGATTATTCAGGAACCGGAAGGCGGCGCTCACAACGACTACGAACAAACAGCACGCTATCTCGATTCAGCGCTGAGTGAACGCCTCGCTGAAGCAGTAAGTTGTTCCCAGGAAGACAGACTGAAGCGTCGTTACAACAAGCTTCGCGCCTTCGGTCGTTGGGGAACAGATGGTAAGGACACTGGCCCAACACCGCCGGCAGATTAATCACTTGCGTTGCAGCGATTCTTGCTAGAACGGAATATCGTCGTCGGATAAATCTGCCTGCGAATCAGGCGGACCTGCACTCGCACTCGCCGAAGCCGCACGCTCCTGCGGCATGTCGTCGCCGCCTCTCGACCCGATAAACTGCATATCGGTTGCAAAAACTTCGAGCGAGTGCCGCGGTTTGCCGTCCCGATCGATGTACTCTTCCACGCGCAGGCGTCCCTCAATGTAAACCTGTTTTCCTTTTTGCAGATACTGTGAGGCAGTTTCCGCGAGGCGGTTCCAAAGAGTGATGCGGAACCACGTTGTGTGGTCCTGCATTTCGCCGTTTCGATCTTTGCGCCGTTC
>DASYPN010000386.1:0-7814 GCA_036006625.1 Pyrinomonadaceae bacterium
CACCGTTCCCACAGCCCCTACTACTGGATAAAAAGTGTAAAGGATGTCGTGATAACAAACTGTAAAGGATGTCTTGACAATCAACACCTCCGTGGCCGCCCGTGGTTTTGATAGGTGTTCGCCGAACCAGAGCCGTCGCTACTCGAATCGCTCTAGCTTAAGCCACGGGCGGCCACGGAGGGCCGCCCCTACAGTATGTTCCGCGATTTTAAAATCTATTTACCTCCTAAGGTTTTTGAAGAATGAAAGGGTGTAGACCTTCGAGAGTCGCAATGGTCGGTACGCGTAGTAGAGCGGGTGCAGCGATGATGGCAATGCGAGTGCCTGCCAGTCGGGCAGTGTGGGAACGAAGATCGAGCGCAGCGCCGAGATCACCACGTCGCGTTTGCGGTCCATGATGCGCAGATTGTAGAGATTGGTTTCAGTTGAGTCAGCGTAGCCAAACGTGTTGAAGATCTGTGCATGGATCCCAGCCGCCATGCGGTGCATCGCGGAATCTTTATCGATCGAGCCGACTACGGGAACCGGCACGTCAGAGAATTGCTCAACGAGTCGCAACCCCAACGCGAGTATTCGTGTAGCATGCGCGTTCGCAGCACGATTGACTAGCACGTCCCAATCAATGGCAGGAGTGGCGCGCACGGACTCGGCGAGCGAAGAGATCCACTCCAGCCGTCGCCAGAGATGCTTCGCGCCGTGCATTGCCTGGTACAGCAGCAGATCCTCAACACCGAACGTCTCCACGCTGCTGCCCGCCAGCGAAACCGTTTGCAGTCGCGACATTACTTCATCCGCTTTGAGCCCGAACACAAAACTCCGTGGCGCCAGATCCCAGTGCAGATCGATGACAGTAAACCACCCGTCGCGCATGAACTGAATCTCGCAATGGTTGCTCAGGTGCGAGGTTAGCTGTGCGGACGTCAGTCGCGGAGTCATTTCATACCCGAGCGACTCTAGTAGTAAACGTGCCTGCGCGAAGTCGCGCCCGTGGATGAGCATGTCGATGTCGCCGGCTTGTCTTAACGACATCTCGCCGTAAGCCATCTGTGCGAGGAGCGCGCCTTTGAAAATCGCAACCGAAATGCCGTGCTCTTTGAAGAGTTTGTAAACACGCAACTGTTTGCCGGCGAGATGGAGCATGCTCTGCGAATTCGCAACTGCTTCACGCTTGAGACATGAAAGAATGTGGCCGGGAACGAGCGCAGAAGTGCCGATGTCTTTTTGAAGGAGGGGCAAAAGCCCGTGCGCTCGAGAGGTGGCGACGACGTAGTCCCAGTCCAACTGCCGCCGGACCAGGGTGTGATCGACATCGCGCCGCGCGACACTCAACAGCAACTCATTTTCGTGAGCGTGGTTCATCTTGAAACGGCCGCCGTTAACATGTTCTGACGCGCCCACGACTCGGCGTAAAGACCATTCTGGTCCAACAGTCGTTGATGACTGCCTGACTCCACGATGCGCCCGCGGTCCATCACGTGGATCACGTCAGCGTACATGGCGGTCGTGAACCGGTGCGTGATGATGATCGACGTACGCCCATACGCGAGTTTGCGAAATCGCTCGAGCCAGTCTGCTTCGGCCCACGGGTCGAGGGCGCTCGTCGGCTCGTCGAGAATGATGATTGGCGCGCGCCGGAGAAACGCGCGTGCAAGCGCGATGCGTTGCCATTCACCGACGCTGAGCTCTGTTCCGCCAGGGAACCACCTTCCAAGCAGCGTCTGTTCTCTATTAGCCAGGCGCGAAACGATTTCCGATGCGCCCGCGGCTTTGATTGCGGCGTCAAGTTGGGCGTCGGAGGCTTCGAGGTTTAAATCGCCGTAGAGAATGTTATCGCGGACCGTGGTGTTGTAGTGAAATGGTTGTTGGAAGAGAACGGTAATCAGGCGGCGCAGATCGTCAGTGGGAATGTCTTTTATGTTTTGGTTGTCGATCGTGATCGAGCCTTCGTTGGGATCGTAAAAGCGGCAGAGAAGTTTTAGTAGTGTGCTTTTGCCGGCGCCGTTTGGGCCGACGAGCGCGATGATTTTTCCGCTCGGAATCGACAGGGTGAAGTTATCGAGCGCGTTGGTAGAGGCGTCCGGGTAGGCGAAGGAGACGTTGTTTAAGGCGATAGTGGGGGCCACGGAGGGCCGGCCACGTATGGCCGCACGTGCAGAAGGGTGGGAACGTTCCGAAGATTTCAAAGAAAGGAAGTCGAAGAGGTTGCCGAGGAAGAGGCTGTTGCCGTAAAGCTGGCCGGCGTTTTCGAGCAACGTGCGCATCAAGCCCTGTCCTTGATTAAAAGCTGCGTAGACGAGTGCCAGTTCGCCGAGGGTGACGCTATACATTAAAGCGCGCCAAATCATCAAGAGCATCGCTGCGCCGACGATGAGCAGCGCAATTAAACTCGCCGCGAGTTCCGCCAGACTCTGTCGTCGCATCAACTCCAAACGTTCGCCGCGTAGTTTTCGGCGCAAGTCTTTGTGATGCGAATGAAAATACTTACCGAGTGCGAAGAGCCTGATCTCCGCGGCAGCCTCGGCGGTAGTCATGATCCAGTCGTAGTACCACGACCGCCGATCGTCGGTGGTTGTACGTTGTCGCCACTGATACTCCGCGAGTGCGTAATGGATTACCACGAAGAAGGCAGGCAATGTGCTGAGCAGGAGCGCGATTGCAAGCCATGGTCCGAGCGGAATCAGAATGGCGCCCATCGCGATTAGCGTGATGCTGTTTTGTAGTAACGCGCCGAGATTGCCGAGCAGCGCCACGGGCCGATAACGAGCCTCGGTGCGCGCGCGATGCAGGTGATCGTAGTAATCGGCGAGTTCGTAGAACGCGAGATCGACCGTTACTGACTTTTCATGAATGAGCGCTGTGATGTGGTCCTGTAACAGTTCGGTCTGGACCGTGCGCACCCAATTGATGGCGTTGCGCACTATCTCCATCAGGAGCAGCAGTCCTCCGAGTATCAGGACGCGCAATAAAACGTCGCGCATCGCAGGCCACGAGCCATTTGCTCTTACCAAGCCATCAACCACGAGCTTCGTGAGATACACGACAGCAGCCGGTAGAAGTCCCTGCACAATGAGCAACAGGATCCACGCAATCGTCCACGGGCGCGCAACACTCCAGACCAGATCCAAAGCGCGTGGCAAGTTTGGCAACTGCGCGAGCGCCTTGCGAAGCTTACTGCTCAGAATCTTGACTGAATTGAACATTCGCTACTGAGCTGATTTGCGCAACTGACTCGTTGAAAGCGGTACGCCAAAGAAAGTCGACTGTGTGAAGCTCGCTTTTCCGGGAACTTCAGTATCCCAACGCCAAACATAGCCATCATCAACAAGATCGGCAGCAACTCGGACGGTGACGTGCTCGCCTTCCGTCAATTCCACCGGCTCTAAAAACGGAAAGAACCCGATGCCGTAGATCATTTCCGGAGCAGCCGGATGATTTGAAAACCGAATACCTTCCGCCAGTTCAGAATCAAACCACACCGCGACACCATGAGCGGTGCCTTTGCGTGCAGCCTGCCAGGAAATTTCAGCGCGGACGTCAGGACTACTCACTTCGTAGTAATCGAGTGTGCTCCAACGCACCGGATCTGTCAGCAACTGTTCCTGTTTTATTCTCGACTTGCGCCAGGTGTTCGTCACTAATCGTTTTCCGGCCGAGAGGTCGAGATCTCGATTTTCCCAGGGCTTAACAATCTCCGCGTATTGCTCCGGAGCCTCGACCACCGATGCCCACAGAGCGTCGCGATGCGGAATGAGCACGCCTCCCGGCGCTAACAATCGTTTACGCGCGTCGATGATTGAGGAAACACTCTGTTCAAACCACGGGAGAACCCCGCGTAGATCGGAAATGATGATGGTGGCTGGTTCCGGCAGCCTGATCTCGGTCGATAACTGCTCGAAAAACTCGATGCGATCTGAGAAACCATTTGCCGCCGCAGCCTCACGTGCGAGACCAATAATATTCCCAGGCTCGACGGCATAAACACGTCGCGCCCCAAACTTGCACGCTAGCAGCGCCAACACACCCGGGCCGCAGCCGAGATCCATCACCACTGAATCCGGTTTCACGGCTTGGCGCAATGCCGCGGTGTAAGCCTCCATCCGCGGCACATCGCGAAGCATCTGCCCATAAAAGTGGACGCTGTACATCTATCCGTGAAATCTGTGGCCAAAATCGTTGAGAATCGCGTCGCACAGTTCGGGAATGCGCGCGGGATCGGCGTGAGGTGTAACACGTCGCAGAGGAACGTTATTCAATACGCGCGTCAACAGCTCAAACTCGCGCGCACGCATCTGCTTGTCCATCAACTTGGTCGCATACGTATTCGCGATCAGCGACAACAATCCTTCCGATCGATCCAGACTCTCAACAAAAGGCGCCTTCGTATCATGACGTCGACCGCCGAGATGATAGATCGCAGCCAGCGGTAAAGGCTCGGCGTGAAACCGTTCGGTTAGATCGAGATAACACTTGTCCCAGTTCGGAGTGAGTTTGGGCAAGTGCGACTCGGATCCATAAAGTGCTTTCACCGAAGCCGGCCACAAACGAATGCACGGATATCCAGGTCGCACCCAAAACTGATCCTTCCGGTCGTCAAGCGTCACGACATCTTCTGCAAGAACGCTGTAACCGCGATCCGAAAACGCTGCCGCTGTAGTCGACTTGCCCGACCCTGCCGGACCTAACAACGCGATCGCTTTGTCGCCAACTGCAATCGCGCTCGCATGCAGACAAACAACGCCGCGGAGAAGCATGACGAATCCCATCACGGGACCGAGTAGATACGTCGCGGTATCTTCGATTGTGAGCGGCTCCGCCCACTTCGCCCAGACTTCCGTCCCAGCCTGGTCGACTAAAAACTCTGTCCGATCGGCGTAAGAAAACCGGAAGTATTTGCCTTCCAGCACGCTGAACATGCGCAACACAGGGTTGCCGCATTCATCGTTGTAGTCTGCGACGTAAGTTTCGACTTGATTGGCGCTCACTTCGTAGAGCCATGAGGGAAGTGAGCTGAAAGTTATACGAACGTCATCCGATGCGATTGGAGCGGCAGGAACCCCGGGGATGATCTCGTTGGCGACGATTCCAAGGCCATACATCGAGCATCGGTAAGGCATGAACTATTCGCGAATCACTGGCCCGTCTTCGGTCCGGCTGCTGCGCCACCACCGCCGTCACTATTTCCTTTCGGACCGAGATTCCGTGTGATCTCACGAATGTGTCCGTAGACGATTACTTCGGGTTTGTGGTACGGCTTTTTGGTCTCGTGTTCCTTTCCAGCGGCGTCTGGTTTAAGTTCCATGCATTGTCTCCATGTTCAGGCAGTTTAGGCGATTGAGATCCGGCTTTTGTTGACTCGGTGTTTCTGACGTTCGTCGAACTGATGGTCGGGAGTGCGTAAGCCAGTAGTTCAACGCGAACACTCTAAGACTGGCCCAGCGGCCATCGGCAGTTTCTTCTTCCACTACCGATCGTCGACGATCGAGGTTAACAAAAGCTCTGAGCTGCGGACTGACCTCAAAACTGTCGAGCCATCTTACACTAGCGCGCCTCACCAATTGAAGAGCCGGATCGCCTGCCAGACCGGTTTTATGACGATTGAGTACGGCTTCGGGTAGTTTATTTTTCATCGCGCACCTCAGAATGTGTTTGTCGACACACCATGGAACCGCCGGTATCGCCAGCAAGTACTCGACGAGACGCAGATCGATAAACGGGTGACGCACTTCTAAATTCAATCTGGTTGCGACCGGATCGTAACCTTCGAACAGCGCCGTCCAGATATTAGACTTGAGCGCGCGCATCGCTGCCGGGCGTTTTCCGTCCTCGCGTTTCACCCAAAAATCTCTCAACCTCTCGCGCAAATTCGTCCGCATCGCAAACGACTCATCAATCCATTCCGGAAAAAATCCGTGGTAATCATTTTTGCGAAGCATCCGTCTGATCCGTGTCCTGATCTGTATGCGAGGTTCGTTCATCAACGAGTCGCCGTCATAACCAGTGAGTGCAACTGGAGCAAACCCGGCGCAGAGTCGCAACAGGTCGTTGAACTGTCCGGTCAACGGGGAAATAAGAAACGGTTCCGCCTGGTCCATCTCACCGTCGAATAACGAATAGGCGTCGGCATTCAAATGTGTAATCGGAATACCGAGATGCTTCGCTGCCAGGCTGGAGTAGCGACGCTCCTCGTCCGGAATCAGACTGTCGTATACAACCGTAAAACCAGCGACTTCGGCGTGCTTTGAGGCGATCGCAGCGAGGCTGGTTGAATCGAGACCACCGCTCATCGAGATCGCAACTCGGCCCGTACCGAGGCGATCAGCAACTGCGTTATCCAGGAGCTCCGAAAAACGTTCAACGTAAGTTTCCGGGTCTCGAAAACGCACTTCCGGTGGGAGCGACGGCGTCCAGTAACGCTGAATCTTGAACTGATTGTTTTCGACGGTGAGAGTGTGTCCGGGCGGGAGGCGCTGGATCTCTTTGAAGATTGTGGTCGATTGATCCTGGTTAACTCCGAACAGCAGGTAGTCGCCAATTGCGATCTCGTTCAATTCAGTTGAGACTTTTAGTACGGTCAGTGAGCTGCTGAAGTTGAAGCTATTTCCAGTGTGAGTGTAGAAAAAAGGCTTAACCCCGAAATGATCGCGAGCGCAGAAGAGGCGCTTGCGGCGATCATCCCAGATTGCAAAAGCGAAGTCCCCGAGCAGGTGTTTGACGCAGTCGTCTCCCCATTTTTCGTAGGCATTGAGGATCGATTGGGCATCAATCAGAGCGTTTGCACAGATCTTCACGGATTAGGTACGGATTAAGAGGCCTTGATCGACTAATTTCTCTACCAGCGCGAGCAGATCCTGGCGCAGTACCTGCGGGTCAACTTCATATTCCGAGCTCAAGGTCTCGTAGGCCGCCTCAAGAGATTCCGAAGTCGTGAGAACCGTCAAGAATCGTGTGCCGACGTCGTCGAGTCCGAAGTAGCGTTCGCTTTCCAGATTCAGAATTACCGACTCTTCCTGCAGGTGCGAGATCAGCACGCCCTCAGGCACCGCGACACGATCCGTAAATGAGACTGTCATGGCCGCGCATTCTAACATGCGCTTCTGTTATGCTGTCGATTCAAAAGGAGCCCTGCGCATGCGAGCATTAACGAAGCTTCTTGCTGTTTTACTCGCAAGTTCTTTGGCCGTTTCGGCACAGTCAACGCAACCCGATCTCACCAAAGAGCCGACGCTTTACGTCGTCGCCTATGCGCATCTCGACACGCAATGGCGCTGGGAGTATCCGCGCGTCATCAACGAGTACATTCCCAAGACGCTGCACGATAACTTCGCACTGATCGACAAGTATCCGAATTACGTCTTCAACTTCAGCGGCGCGAATCGTTATCGCATGATGCGTGAATACTGGCCCGCTGATTACGCGCGCCTGAAGCAGTACGTCGCCGCGGGTCGATGGTTTCCGGCAGGCTCGTCGATGGAAGAAGGCGACGTCAACGTTCCGTCAGCGGAGTCGATCTTTCGCCAGATACTCTACGGCAATCGATTTTTTCAACGTGAGTTTGGCAAGACGAGCGCTGAGTACATGCTGCCTGATTGTTTTGGTTTTCCCGCGTCGCTGCCGAGCATTCTCGCGCACGCCGGTTTGAAAGGGTTCTCGACGCAAAAGCTCACGTGGAATTCGGCGGCGCCTGTTGGCGGCCCTGGCTCGATCGAGGAAACACCGCGCGGCATTCCTTTCAACGTCGGTTACTGGGTTGGACCAGACGGTCGTGGCGTCGTCGCGGCGTTGAACCCCGGCAGCTACGGCGGGCAGATCCGAAC
>DASYPN010000387.1:0-3046 GCA_036006625.1 Pyrinomonadaceae bacterium
CTCAAATCCGCTTCAATCGCGCGCCTGTCGGGCGCGCGTCGTATTTTTGGCTACTCTCGCGCCGGATTGCGTGAACCGGCCAGTGCGCTCTTGCTTTCGAAAACGGTCGCGGTCCCGCGCCAGACTCACGTAATTCGAAAATCTTTGTTGCTACTTCAAGGTGCGTTGGGCATTCCTGAACCATCGGAGCTTTCATTCCCGATCCAAGTCAGACCAGAACATGAAGCCGAAGCTCGTGAAGCAGCGGCAAATTCGGACGGCAAGTACGCGATTTTGAATCCGGCAGGTGGCTGGCCGACAAAATTGTGGAGCGTCAATCGATTCGGGAAGCTGGCCGATCTTCTGTGGTCCAATTACGGCATTCATTCTCTCGTGACTTACGGACCGGGCGAGCTCGAGCTTGCCGAAGCTGTTCGCCAATCGTCCGTCTCTGGCCACGCGCAACCGGTTGGACTGTCTTTAAAAGGATACTACTCGCTGGCGCGTGAAGCGTGCGTTTATGTAGGCGGTGATACAGGTCCAATGCACATCGCAGTGGCTGCAGGTACACCAATAGTCGGATTATTCGGACCGACGGAGTGGTGGCGTAACGGCAGTCCTCGACCGCAAGACATCTGCGTGGAACGAAATGATATTGATTGTCGTGTGGACTGCCACCGTCGTTCGTGTTCAAAATGGATTTGTATGGATATCGAAGTCGGGCACGTGATGGAGGCGGTAGAAAGAAGATTAGAGGCGAAAAAAACGGTTAACTGATTTTGCGTTTTTTGCGTCTATATCTATGACTAGGAGAGGCGGAACGTGGATACAGCGTTGGCGAGTGCCGCTTGGTTTTCTGTGCGGTGCAGCGTTTATCTTTTTCGCTCGACCGACGCCGCGAATGTTGCTCATCGGTGCATCAGTCTCGTTACTGGGATTGGCGTTGCGCGCGTGGGCCGCGGGTCACATCCGAAAAAATGCACAGCTCGCCACGTCCGGTCCGTATGCGTTCACGCGCAATCCGCTCTATCTCGGTAGCTTTTTGCTAGGGCTTGGGTTCACGATCGCGTCGGGTCGTTGGTGGCTCGGTCTCTTGTTTGCGGCACTGTTTCTTGGCATCTATTTGCCGGTGATGCGCGTCGAAGCCACGCATCTCGGGGAGCTTTTTGGCAAAGAGTTTGAGATGTACCGGCAGGCGGTGCCGCTGTTTTTTCCGCGGCTTACGCCGTTTCGGCATGAGTCGGCGGCGAACAGGTTTGATGGCACTCTCTATCTGCGATATCGGGAGTACCGGGCGGCGCTCGGGCTGGTGATCGCGTGGGGTCTGTTGTTGATTAAGATTTATTACTTCTAAGGCATTGAAAGTTTTTAAGGTACTCGCTTTTATTTCACTCGTCGCTGCTCTCGCTTTTGGAGCAGTCAGTGTTCCGTTTGTCAACGGGCAAAGACTTCAGGCTCATGCCGGAACGAGACGCTTCGAACTCGGTGAAGAGTTGCATTTCGAAGCGGAGTTCTCGCGAGCCTTGTTGCGTAAGATAGATGTCGCCGATCTGAAGTTTCGCGCGACTCGCACGCCACTAAACGATTCAGGTGATTCCAAGCTTTATGCTTTGACACTCAACGCGGACGTTTCCAGCAAAGGTTTTTTTGCTCGCCTGTTCAATCTCAAGTTTCGCGAACGTGTCGAATCGACAGTCGAACCCGCAACGTTCACTGTTCAGAAGACGACGATTCTTGACGAACAGGGCAAACGAGTTCGAACAACGGAAACTACTTTCGATCGTTCGAAAGGTGTCATGACATGGACCTCGCGCGATCCGAACAACCCTGGCGCAGAGCCACGACACGCGGTCGCCGACTTCACCGGGCAGTTGCAGGATGTTTTATCTGCGATTTATTTCATCCGCACGCAACCGCTCGAAGTGGGCAAGTCGTTCGACGTCTTTATCGGTGATGGTGGACGTGTTTACACGATTCCAGTTCACGTGGTTGAAAAGAAGCGCATGAAGACGATCCTTGGTCGGGTTGAAGTGCTTCACGTTCGTCCGGAGTTGTTTGGAACGGATCGTCTCATCGACGACGAGAAGGGCGAGTTCTCAATGTGGATCACTGACGACCAGCGACACATTCCGGTCGGTGGTCGCATCAAGACTGATTACGGGACGTTCGATATCAAGCTCAAGCGCATGGTCAATCCCACCGAACCGGCCGCGTCCTCCGGTCAATGAATACGCCACTGATTATTGGTCACCGCGGTGCGTCCGCCGTTGCGCCTGAAAATACGATGGCTGCGTTTCGCGAAGCGATCGCCGTGGGAGCTGACGGGATTGAGTTTGACGTTCGGCTCACGCGAGACGGTGTGCCGGTGGTTATTCATGACAGTACGTTGCGGCGTACGGGTGGATTGTCGCAGCGGATCGCCGATCTGACGTGGTCTGAAGTTGCTAAGGTCGATGTGGGGAGTTGGTTTTCTCGATCGTTTGCAAACGAGACTGTACCGAGCCTCGCGGAACTGTTCACGCTGTTCGAGTCAAATAATTCGACACTCTATCTGGAGATGAAGTGCGACTCGGCGGCTGAGTATGCGCCACTCGCGGCAGCGTGTTGCGAGTTGATCGATCAGCGTGGTTTGAAGGAACGCGTGGTCGTTGAGTGCTTCCAATTGCCTGCGCTGAAGATTGTCAGCGCACTCTCTTCCGACATCAAAACCGTAGCACTCTTTGAACCATCGATTTCAAATCCTTCGGTTTTGTCAGACCAGAGCATTATCAACAAAGCCGTTGACGTCGGTGCCGCTGCGCTCGCATTGCATCACCGTCTCGCCCGCCGAAGTCTCATCGAAAAAGCGAAGGATCTAGGTCTGCACATCGCGGTGTGGACCGTAGACGACCCCGCCTGGCTCGAACGCGCACGAGCCCTCGGCATCGACGCCCTAATCACCAACGACCCCGCAAAATTAATTTCGGTCCACAATTGACCGGTCTACCCGGGACGTACTGTAGGGGCGGCCCTCCGTGGCCGCCCTCGGTTGAAAAAGGGTTCAAGAAACTCAACGACCTCGGATTTG
>DASYPN010000388.1:0-2376 GCA_036006625.1 Pyrinomonadaceae bacterium
AATGGGAGTATCAGCGACAGGGTTGGAAACACCAACCTGACATTGTTTGCGAAACGCTCCTCGAAGCAGTGAAGATGATCGTGAACTCAGGTACTGCGGCAACATGATCCAACCGAGGGCGGCCACGGAGGGCCGCCCCTACAAAAGATGCAAGTAGAATCCAAAGAACGGCTGGCTGAAATCGTCCGGCGTTTTGCCGGCCAAAGGATCGTGGTTGTCGGCGACGCGATCGCGGACAAGTTTGTGCACGGATCAATCAGTCGAGTCTCACGGGAAGCTCCTGTCTTTATTCTGCGACACGAACAGACGCAAACGTCACCAGGCGGCGCGGCAAACTGCGCGATGAATCTGGTTGCACTCGGCGCTCACGTCTCATTGATTTCGCTGACAGGCAATGACGAGTCCGGCAATGAGCTGCGCGCGAAACTCGAGTCTGCGGGTGTCGATACCAAAGGAATGATCGTCTCCGAAAAAGTTCAGACCACAACAAAGGTACGAATTCTCGCCGGTCACTCGCATTCAAACAAGCAGCAGGTGATCCGGATCGACTACGAAGGCGCGCCACTCAACGACGAAGAGATTCGCACCGCGATTCTCAAACAACTCGAACAAGCAATCACCGAAGCCAAAGCCGTTGTCATCTCTGACTACAATTACGGCGTCATTGATACGCGGGCCACTGAAGTGATTCGCAAGATGACAGACGTTCCGGTGTTAGTTGATTCGCGTTTTCGGCTGCGGGAGTTCACTGGCTTCACTGCAGCAACGCCAAACGAAGAAGAAGTCGATAACCTCGTCGGCGCCACGGACGAGTTCGAGAGTTCTGCACATGAGTTGAAGAAGAAGCTGGGCCATCGCGCTTTGCTCGTAACGCGCGGAGCTAAGGGCATGACGCTCCTCGAAGGCGACAGCGCGGCTCTTCATATTCCAGCAGTCGGCGCGCAACAAGCTGTGGATGTAACCGGCGCCGGCGATACCGTCATTGCGACATTCTCACTCGCACTAGCGTGCGGCGCTTCGTTTGCGGACGCAGCGCACCTGGCGAATCACGCAGGCGGCCTCGTTGTGATGAAGAGAGGAACGGCCACTATAAGCGCCGAGGAATTAGAACACGCTATAACAGGATGACACGATTGGCAGGATTGACGAGATTGATTTCATCTTCTTAATCTTGAAAATCCTGTAATCCTGTCTCTATTTATGCCATCAATCCTAACTCGCGAAGAATTAATTCAACGCGTCGAATCCGCGAAGGAATCAGGTGCGCGGATTGTTTTTGCGAACGGCTGTTTCGACGTGCTTCATGTCGGCCACGTTCGATATCTCGCAGGCGCGCGAGAGTTGGGCGACATATTGATCGTTGGCGTTAACTCCGATGATCAGGTCGCCATTCAAAAAGGAGCGGGCCGGCCTGTCCTGCCCGCAAAAGAACGCGCCGAGATTGTGGCCGCACTTGAATCTGTCGACTACGTCACGATCTTCGACGAACCAACAGTCGAACAACTCCTGCTTACCCTCAAACCGGATGTTCATGCCAAAGGCACCGACTACACTACGGAAACAGTCCCGGAACGTGACGTGGTACGATCTTATGGCGGCCAGGTCGCAATCGTCGGCGATCCGAAAGATCATTCGACTTCTGCAATCATCGCGCGTCTCGGAGGTGTGAATGGTTAAGAAAACTTTTTTCGTTGCACTTCTCCTGTTGTCGCTGATCTCGATTCCGGTCTTGAGTCAAAAAAGCGAACGGTTCGATCCCGATGGATCATTTTGGCTTCAGGGCCAACCGCCAAACGATTTTTCGGATTTCGGTGGCATTAATCTGAATGCGAAGCGATCGCGGCAACTTCCTCAGCCTGGTCTCGAAACCAACAATGGCAAGCGGTATCGCTTCAAAACTCTCAGCGTCAAACAGGAGAGATTTACCTTCACCACGATGACGGTAGCTGGCGTTTCTTATAGTTTTTCCGGAAGATTTCTCAAGGGCGGCGTTTATTCGTCGGGAATTTTGGACGATGAGACACCCGTTCTCGAAGGAACTCTGACGAAGTTTCGCGGCGGCAACAAGGTGGCTGAAGCTAAACTGAAGTTTGTTTATTTTGGCGGTACATGAGAATTCTGATAGTTAAGCTCAGCAGTATCGGCGACATAGTTCACACGCTGCCGGCGCTCGCCGCTCTTCGCGCGGCCATGCCTCAAGCCGAGATCTCGTGGGTAGTCGAACGGCGATCAGCTGAAATTTTAAGAGACAACCCGCTTGTAGATCGCCTCATCGAAGTCGACACGAAGGCGCTGAGGCGCGGGCTGATGTCTGGGGAGACGCTGCGGGCACCGCGCCAGCAGTTACGTCGGTTACGTGCCTCGGCCTTCGATGTA
>DASYPN010000389.1:0-6121 GCA_036006625.1 Pyrinomonadaceae bacterium
ACGATGGTGATGGCTGAACAGCTTATTAGCGGACAAGTAATCGAAGCGTGCCAGCAGGGCGACCGCGCAGCCTTTCAACTCCTCTTCGAAACTTACAAAGACAAAGTGTTTTCCATCGCCGTCTATTCTTCCGGCGGCGACCGCGCTGTCGCTGATGACGTCACGCAACAGATATTTCTGAAGTTGTTTACCGCCATCCGTCAGTTTCGCGGCGATTCGGAGTTCACGACCTGGCTCTATCGTTTGGTCGTGAATGCCTGCCATGACGAGCATCGCCGCCGCAGAAGGTTGCTGCCGTGGGGAGAGACTGTGGCGATGAGTAATCCGAGCGAGAAGAAGCCTCAGGAGAAACAGTACGCGCGACGCGAGGTTTCGGACGCTGTGCAGGCGGCGATTGAAGAACTCAAACCGAAGTTTCGTTTGCCGATCTTGTTGAAGTACATCGAGGGTTTGTCATACGAGGAGATTGCCAGTGTGATGGGTTGTTCGAAAGGAACGGTGGCTTCGCGACTGAATCGTGGTCACAGCCAGCTCGCGAAGCGACTGGCCCACTTGAATAGTCCTTCCGCGTGGGGTGAATGAGGTTATTAATGTTTTCTAGACACGTAACAAAAGAAATTTCAGCTTATTGTCATGGAGAACTGTCGAGCGAAGAGTCGAAGCAGTTTGCGGAACACATCATTTCGTGCGTCAAGTGTCGAACCAAATTTGAAGAGATCAAACTGGGGATAAAACTCGCTGAACAACTGCCGCAGCTTTCGGCGCCGGATCATCTTTGGAGTGAGCTTGAGCCACTGCTCGCGAATCCACAAATTACACAGATTAGGTCAACCAATGGCGGATGGTCGTGGCAATTGAAGGTTGCGACGGCGGCGGTGTTGTTGCTGGTTTCGAGTTTGGGCGCATGGTGGCTCTACAGCCGTAGTCGAAAAGAACTCACAACGAAACCTTACTGGCAAGTGACGACGCTGGATGGAAGGCCAATGATCGGGAAAGAAGGAATCGCGAACAACGGAAAATTGGCTGTTGGTGAATGGCTCGAGACAGACGGAAAGTCGAAGGCGCAGATCGCGGTCGGCTCGATCGGCAATGTCGATATCGACGAGAACACGCGCGTGCGGTTGCTGGAGACGCAGCCAACCGAACATCGTCTCGAGCTCGCGCGCGGGAAGATGAGTGCACGGATCTGGGCGCCGCCAAGACTCTTCTTTGTCGACACTCCTTCGGCAGTCGCCGCCGATCTCGGATGTGCCTACACGCTTGAAGTTGACGATCAGGGCGCAAGCAAACTGCGAGTGACGTCAGGTTGGGTTGCGCTCGAGTTGAAAGACCGCGAATCGATAGTTCCGGCAGAGGCGTCGTGCGATACACAACCAGGTATTGGACCAGGCACGCCTTACTTCGAAGACTCTTCCGCAAAGTTTCGCGAGTCGCTGAAAAAAGTTGACTTCGACCCGGATGCGGCCACGCGCAGTGCTGCGCTCACCTTAATGCTCGAGGATGCGCGTACGAAAGACACGCTGACGTTGTGGCATCTACTTACACGTGTCGACGATCATGATCGTGCTCGCGTTTACGACAAGATGGCTGCACTTTATCCACCGCCGGCCGGAGTGACTCGCGAAGGTGTGTTGCAGTTAAACGAACAAATGCTCGCGAGCTGGCGTGATGAACTTAAGAATACGTGGATGGGTATCAATACAAAGGTGCCGAAGAAGATCGCGGAGGCTTATTGGCGGGTGAAGTACGGATTGAGCCGCAGGTTGAAAGAGATGGCCCCAAAATGAAGAAGGGGAAAGTGAAGAGAATACTTCGGTGGGTGTTGCTGGTAGGGGTTTGCCTGTTTGCGATTGCTCAGGTTGTGAGACCCGCGAAGACGAATCCGCCGGTTGATGCATCGATGACGCTTGAGTCTCACGTGGCCGTCGATCCGCAGGTAGCTGGTATCCTCGATCGCGCTTGTGCTGATTGTCATTCAAACAAGACTCGCTGGCCGTGGTACTCAGACGTCGCGCCTGTTTCGTGGTTTGTTATTGATCATGTAAATGATGGTCGCGGTCATCTGAACTACTCAGAGTGGGGTAAGTACGACGCGTCCGAACAGCGAGGTCTGTTGCGACAGACTTGCCTGATGGTGAAGAAGGGCGCGATGCCGATTAGCTCTTACACGCCGATGCACCCCAGCTCGAAATTGACGGCAGATGACGTAACGCTGCTTTGTCAGTGGACAGATAAGGCGCGCGGTCAAACGCCCGAGAGATGACTCGTATCGTTGATTGCAAGCACGCGAACAAAGCCATCGTTGCGCAGCTCGAACCGTGTGATGCCGCAATTGCCGGTGGAGATCCAGACGGGTTTGAGTTCCGGCGCATCGAGAGCGCCCATCAGGTGCAGCGCGAGGATGCAGATCGTTCCGGTGTGACTGAAGACCGCGATCTTGCCACCTCGATGCTCGTCGATGATCGCGTCGAGTTTTTCAGCCGCTCGATCGAGTAGTTGTCGATAACTCTCACCGCCAGTCAACACGTGTTCGAAGTCACGTCTAAGCAGAGCGGCGTATTGCTCCGGATGTTGCTGCGCTGCGTCTTCAAACGTCAGACCTTCCATCACACCGACGCTCCGTTCGCGAAACGCGCTGGTTCCATGAACGGGCAAGCCAGTGACCTTCGAAAGCGCTCGAGCAGTATCCATGGCCCGGGCCAGATCGCTCGAATAGATTGCGGTTATCGATTCTGATTTGAGAGTGAGTGCAGTCGCCTGTGCCTGGTTGCGACCGCGAGCGGATAAGGGTGTCGCGGTGTGCCCGCCAAAACGTCGTTCAGCGTTTCCTCTGGATTGACCGTGTCGAATGAGGAGGACCGTTGTAGCAAGGGGCATTTGTGGACCCACAGTTAGGCCGCAACTGCGTCGGTCTTCAACTTCTCCGCCTGATAATGGGCCACGAGGGCGTCGATGAAGGGATCGAGATTGCCTTCCATCACCAGGTCAAGCTGGTGAATCGTCAGACCGATGCGATGATCAGTTACACGGTTCTCTTTGAAGTTGTAAGTACGAATCTTTTCGGAGCGATCGCCCGAGCCAACCATCGAACGTCGTTCGCTTGCGAGTGCTTCGTGTTGCTTCTGCTCTTCCAGTTCCTGCAAACGCGCACGCAGAACACGCATTGCTTTTTCACGATTCTTAATCTGCGACTTCTCGTCCTGCATCGACACCACGACGTTCGTAGGGATGTGGGTGATGCGGACCGCCGAGTACGTAGTGTTTACCGATTGCCCGCCAGGACCTGACGAGCAGAACGTATCGATACGCAAATCTTTTGCATCGATCTTCACGTCAACTTCTTCAGCTTCCGGTAACACCGCGACTGTAATCGCCGACGTGTGAATTCTTCCACTCGCCTCAGTCTGCGGCACACGTTGCACACGATGAACGCCCGACTCGTGTTTCATCTTGGAATAAACTTTGTTTCCTTCGATCAGCACGATAGCTTCCTTGAGTCCGCCAATGCCTGACTCAGAAGCTTCGAGAACCTCAAACTTCCAGCGCTGCTTTTCCGCGTAACGCGAATACATTCGCACCATCTCGGCCGCAAACAGAGTGGCTTCGTCACCACCGGTTCCGGCTCGAATTTCGAGAATGACGTTCTTTTCGTCGTTCGGATCGGATGGAATCAGCAGGAGTTTGAGTTCTTGATCTGTTTTGTCGATCCGTGCTTGCAGTGATTCGAGTTCGATGCGCGCCATCTCGCGCATCTCCTCGTCGTCGGCTGAATCCATCAGCTCGCGCGTGTCCGCGAGTTCCGACTTCAAGCCTTTCCACGCCTGATACTTTTGCACCACTTCTTCAAGCGTGCGGTGCTGTTTCGCGGCCTTCGCATACGCCGAAGGATTGGACAGCAGTTCAGGTGACGACAGCTCCTGCGTCAACTCTTCGTATCTGCTGACAATTTGTTCCAACTTATCTAACATAAGACCTCATGTGTTTCACGCAAAGACGCAAAGAGTACGCGAAGACGCAAAAATAGCTTTGCGTCTCTTTACTGTCTTTGCGCCTTTGCGTGAAACAATATTCATCTTCATGAAAGCGGTGCCGGCATTGGTTCTGCCGTCGTCGGTTCCAGCTTGAGCGATTCCTTCAACGCTTCGATTGCAACTTCGAGCTGCTGATCGTCAGGTTCCTGTGTGGTGATGTTTTGCAGCCACACGCCCGGTCTCGTCATTATCTTGAAGAACCAACTGCTCTCTTTCTTCGCCGAGAGGCGAATGATTTCGTACGAGAGACCCGCCACCACGGGCATCAGCGCGATACGAATCAAGAAGTTCAGCAACAACGAATCAAACTTGATCACTGAAAACAGCACGATCGCGACGAGCATCACGACCATCAAAAAGCTCGTACCACAACGCGGGTGCTGTCGCGGTTGCGGTCGCGCGTTTTCGACCGTCAACGGCAATCCCGCTTCCCATGTAAAGACTGTCTTGTGTTCGGCGCCGTGGTACTGAAACACGCGCCGAATATCCTTCAAGAGCGAGAAGCTAAAGATCATGATCAGAAAGAACGTCATGCGAATGAGCCCGTCGATCAGGTTGAATGCGACTGAAGGACGCACTGGATGCAGGTAAGTTCTTACTGTGGACCATGCGCTCGAGTACCACGCATCGTCTTCCGTTTCTGCGGCAGGTGTCGAAGTCTGGGCAGCGGGAGCCGGAGCGGTGGCGGTTGCCGGCGTTGTTGCCCAACCCGCGCCGATAAATAGCGCGTTCGTGAGCAAGAGCGGCGCAGCCACAAAAAGCAGCACGTTAAAGATCAACGCGAAGACAATCGAACCGGCTGCCGCGGCAGTGGTTCCTTTCTTCAGTTCGTCGCGCGAACGCTTTTGCGTAGGCACAGGAAAAAGACCGGGCACCGCGCCAGTCAACCCTGCAAAGTCTCCCTCGCCTTCGATCACGGCCGGCGAGAGCGCTACCTTCACTTCTTCCGCCTTCGCTTCCTCGGCCTCAGCGAAGGCTTCGTTGGCCGAATAGTTCAACGCCTTGATGCCGAGCCCCATTGACTGAACCAGAACGGCTCCGCCGCGCAACACAGGCAGTTTCAGCAACGGGTATTTGTCGCTCCATTTCGGAAGCGGCGCTGCAGTGTTCACGATCGTTCCGTCAGCTTTGCGAACGGCGATCGCGTAGGCGTTCGGAGTGCGCATCATTACGCCTTCGATAACGGCCTGGCCCCCAACAATTAGATCTCGTTCTGGTGTACTCATCGCAGTAAGTCTGAAAGTGATTCGAAAACAATAATGCCGGCGAGGTTATGCCGGTCGCTGGTGCTTTGATGCACGAAGAGCGACCGGCCAATCAGGCCGGCGTTAAAAGGTCGGGGTGGCTAATGCTGTTTTTGCAAAAGTATTATTCTTGAAAGCTTACTGTGCGGATGCTGTCGTGTCGGCAGCGGTTTTCTTTCCATAGCGCTTGTTGAAGCGATCGACGCGTCCAGCGGTATCGACCAGCTTCTGTTTGCCGGTGAAGAAAGGATGGCAGGCCGAACAGATTTCGACGTGCAGATCGCCTTTCTTGGTCGAGCGAGTTTTGAAGGTCTCGCCGCAAGCGCAGGTAACGGTAATTTCGACGTATTCTGGGTGAATTCCTGGTTTCATTTAGTTCTTCGTCACTCTCTATGGCGGCCCCCGGCCGCATTTTTCAAACAAGATATGATAGGGGTGTGGGCGCAGATCGTCAAGCTCTTGAAGGAGTTTCACGCAAAGACGCAAAGATGAAAGAAAGACGCAAAGTGGAAAATTTGCTTTGCGCCTTAGGCCTTCGTCTTTGCGCCTTTGCGTGAAATATTTTTACTGTTTCTTTCCCAGAATACCCCATCGACATACCCCTGAATGCTTCGATCCGTGGTGGCGAGTTCGAGACGTTTTTGGGCTAGACAGCAGTAGTTTTCGTCTATCTCAACACCCAGGTAGTGCCGTCCGAGTTTTTTGGCCACGACGGTCGTGGTTCCGGAGCCGTTGAACGGATCAAACACGAGATCGTTTTCGCGTGAGCTCGCGAGAATGATTTTCGCCAGCAATTTCTCGGGTTTTTGCGTCGGATGTTCAGTGTTTTCCGGCATTGACCAGTAG
>DASYPN010000390.1:0-4901 GCA_036006625.1 Pyrinomonadaceae bacterium
CGGAGAAGTGGGACGTAATGACCGTTGCGGTCCATGACTGTGACCGGCACCATGACCAAAGAAGTATCGAACTTGATGGTGTCGCCTTCGACAGTTTCGCCATCAGGGCCGATGCGCGATTCTGTGATCCCGTCGTCAGCAGTCTTTGCCGCTTCGGTTTTATCTTCTTTGGGAGGCTCAGTCTTTTTGCGTCCCGACTGGGCAAAAGTGTTGAAAGGCAGCAGAGAGACACTCAAAAGCAGTAGCAGACACAGTTTGGTTTTAGTCATAAGAGTCCTTGCCTTGGAAGTGCTGCACGGGAGAGTGTTTTTTGATCGTGACGGATAGATGCGGCACGACCGGTAAGGGTTTTCTCACGCAAAGGCGCAAAGAACGCCGAAAAGACGCGAAGGGAATTCACTTGCGCCTTGCGCCTACTTTGCGCCTTTGCGTGAAACTTCTTTGCTTCTTGGCGCGCCGGCGGGATATATTCCGCGCACCTATGACTGACCAACCTTTAGTTGCCGAAGTTGAAGAGGCACGTGTGATCCCAGCTCAAAGAGACTTTTTGGGACACCCGATTGGACTGGTTCCACTCTTTTTCACCGAACTCTGGGAGCGCTTCAGCTATTACGGGATGCGCTCGATTCTCATTCTATATATGACGTCCGCGGCCACCCAGGGAGGCCTCGGGTTCGACGTCAAACAGGCGTCGTCGATTTACGGCTGGTACACAATGTCTGTGTATCTGACCGCGCTGCCCGGCGGATGGGTCGCAGATTATTTGACCGGCGCGCGCCTGGCAGTGTTGCTTGGTGGCATCATCATCGCTGCGGGTCACTTCACGATGGTGTTTCATTCAACGGGGTTGGTTTTCCTCGGAATGGCGCTCATTGCCATCGGAACCGGACTGCTTAAGCCGAATATCAGCGTGATGGTCGGCAAGCTGTATCGTGAGAATGACCCCCGTCGCGACGCTGGCTTCTCAGTGTTCTACATGGGAATCAATATCGGCGCGTTTCTGGCTCCATTCGCCGTCGGCTATCTAGCCAAAGGTGAGACATTCAAGGCATTTCTAACGTCGATCGGTCAGGATCCGGCGAAGAGCTGGCACTGGGGATTCGCAATCGCGGGTGTTGGTATGGTCCTTGGGCTGGTTGTTTATCTCCTGAGCCGTCCAACGCTCGCGGGCGTCGGAGAGAGGGTCCCGCGTCGTGTCAAGACCAGGACGGGTACTGAGCGTCTTCCGCCATTGACCGCGGGCGATTGGAAGCGCATCACTGCCATTCTTATCCTGTTTGTTTTCACGATTCTCTTTTGGGCTGCTTATGAGCAGAAGGGCGCCAGCCTGAATCTGTTCGCGGACAAACTCGTGCTCACAGAGATCGCGGGCAAGGGTTTTCCGGCGCCGTTTCTGCAGTCGCTTACACCTCTGTTCGTCATTATTTTGACGCCGATATTTGCGCTGATGTGGACGGTACTGAAGGATCGCCAGCCATCGAGCCCGGCGAAGTTCACACTTGGTCTGCTTCTGATCGGCACGGCATATCTGTTGATGATTCCCGCCGCGATATTGACCGCTCAGGGTCGTGTGAGTTTCTGGTGGTTGGTAGGACTGTACTTCCTCGAAGTCTGTGGTGAGTTGTGTTTGAGTCCCGTGGGGCTAAGTATGGTAACAAGACTCGCGCCGGTAAGGTTTGTCGGACTCATGATGGGTGCGTGGTTTTTGGCGACCTCCCTTGGAAACAAGCTGGCTGGTTATCTTTCCGGATTTTTCGTCGCTAACGATCCATGGCGATTGCGGGACCTGTATGGTGGAATCGCGTTTGGATTGTTGGGGTCGGCGCTGCTACTCGCGCTCTTGCTGCCCACTATTAAAAAGTTGATGGGCGCCAAAGCCAGTTAGACCACAGGAATGTTCACGAAAGCGATTGTTCGACCGCCCGGCGCAAACTACGCCACGGGACTAACCACTGTCGACCTCGGTGCGCCGGATCTCGAACGTGCTCTGAAGCAACACGAAGCATATTGCGACACGCTCGAGTCCTGCGGTCTCAATGTCATCCGGCTCGCTCCTAACGAAGACCATCCCGATTCCACATTTGTCGAAGACACGGCTGTTTTGACTGCGCGCGGCGCAGTGATCACGCGTCCCGGCGCACCCTCCCGCCGCAACGAAACCAATAATATCGCCCCTGTGATTCGCGACTATTTCTCGCGAGTACACTTAATAGAGGAGCCCGGCACCGTTGATGGCGGCGACATCTGTGAAGCGGGTGAACACTTCTTCATTGGCGTCTCGCTACGCACGAACGAGCACGGCGCGCGACAGCTCGCGGGCTTCTTTGAGTCTTTCGGGTACAGTTCGAGTTTGATAGACATCCGGCGTGTGAGTAATATTCTTCACCTGAAGAGCGGCCTAGCGTACCTGGGCGGTGGGCAACTCGTCTTGATCGACGCGCTTCGAGGTCTCAACGAGTTTTCCGGTTACGAACTGGTTTGTCTGGACTCCAGCGAGGACTATGCGGCAAACTGCCTCGAAATAAATGGTAAAGTACTGATTGCGGATGGCTTTCCCGCAACCAGGCGCGAACTGGAGCACAGGGGTTATCAAACAATCGCCCTCGATATGTCGGAATTTCAAAAGATGGACGGCGGGCTCAGTTGTTTGTCATTGAGATTTTGAGAAAGAGGCAGGATCATCCAACAGTGACTCTCGATACAATACGCGGAGGAGAACATGCCTGAGGAAACGTTTGATAAGGCGGCGGCGGTCAAGCTTCTGAATCAGATCATGGAAGCCGAGCTGGCCGGTGTCGTTAGATACACGCATTACGCGTTAATGGTCTTCGGCCACAATCGTATTCCGATCGTGAGCTGGTTGCGTAACGAGGCCAATACCTGTCTAACGCATGCGAACGAAGCCGGCGAACTCGTTACCCATTTTGGTGATCATCCATCACTCAAGATCGGCGCGCTGCTGGAGACACACAAGCACGGTATCAACGACATTCTTATCGAATCCCTCGAGGCAGAGCGAACCGGACTGGCGCTTTACAGGGAGTTGTTCGAGCTCGTTAAAGATCGCTCAGTACTGCTCGAAGACTACGCGCGCCGCATGATTGCGGAAGAAGAGATCCACGTCGGCGAAGTAAACAAGATGCTTCGGAAGCCAGGCGACATTGATCAGTTTAAGGCCTAACATGATTTCTCTGTGCCACCTCTGTGTTCTCTGTGACTCTGTGGTTAATGAATTCTCAACCGCCACTAACCACAGAGTCACAGAGGACACAGAGGTTGCACAGAGAAGAATTAGTCCAGATTGACACGAGTACCGAATCCACAAAACATCACTCAACTGCTCGCTGAATGGCGCGAAGGGAAGCAGTCCGCACTCGACGAGTTGTATCCACTGGTCTACGACGAACTACACCGGCTCGCCCGCCGTTACATGAGCCGCGAGCGCAAAGGCCACACACTCCAAACCACCGCGCTAATCAACGAGGCTTACGTCCGTCTGGTCGGACAGAAGAATGTTGTCTGGGCCAATCGTTCGCACTTCTTCGCGATTTCAGCGCAGATAATGCGGCGCATTCTGATTGACCACGCGCGGCGTCATGCTTATGCAAAACGCGGTGGCGGCGCTCAACAAGTTTCACTTGACGAAGCCGCAACAGTTACACCGGATCAGAGTGGCGAGTTGATCCGCCTCGACGAAGCACTAAAGAGTCTCGCAGAAATGGATCCGCGACGGAGCCAGGTAGTTGAGTTGAGATACTTTGGCGGCCTCAACAACGAAGAGATAGCCGGCGTGTTGAATGTTTCCGAGAATACTGTTACGCGCGATTGGAACATGGCCCGCGCCTGGCTCTATCAACAACTCACCGGGAGCGGGGCGAATTGACGCCTGAACGCTGGAAACAAGTAAGTCGCATATTCAACAAAGCAATCTCGCTCGACGGTGAAGAACGGACGGCGTTCGTTGCAGACGAGTGTGGCGTCGATCAATCTCTGCGATCCGAAGTCGAAAAACTAATCGCAGCACACAGTAACGCCAGCGCTGAAAAATTCATTGGCGGAATGGCCGCCGAAGCAGCGGCACCCTTACTTCTCAACGACGACGACCTCGAACCATCGCCAAAAGTTCTCACTGAAGGACAACAGGTCGGTACTTATTACGAAATTCTCCAGGCACTAGGCGCCGGTGGCATGGGCGAAGTTTACCTCGCGCGCGACTCGCGTTTAGGTCGAACCGTCGCTTTGAAAGTGCTCACGCCCGAGATCTCTCGAGACGAGCGACGCATGCAGCGTTTTCGTCAGGAAGCAAAAGTTGCTTCGTCGCTGAATCAGCCAAATATCCTCACCGTTTTCGAGTTTGGTGAAGTGGACGGATTGACCTTCCTGGCGACTGAATTCGTCGACGGCGAAACCCTCCGAGACCACCTGCGCCCGAAACCGCTCAAACTCGGCGAGATAATCGACATCGGTATTCAGGTGCTCGCAGCGCTCGACGCGGCACACGAGGCGCACATCGTGCATCGCGACATGAAACCTGAAAACGTGATGATTCGTCATCGTGACCATGTCGTTAAGGTTCTGGACTTTGGCCTCGCGAAAGTTGCCGAGAAGTCGTCAAACAAAGCCGAAGCGTCGGAAGCTGCGACTGCGTTCAAGACTGCGCCGGGAACGATCGTGGGCACGATCAACTACCTGTCTCCAGAACAGGCAAAGGGTGATGAGGTCGACGAGCGTACGGACATCTGGTCCACCGGCGTCATGATGTACGAAATGGTCGCCGGGGCAGTCCCGTTCAGCGGTGCGACGAGCAGTCACACGATTGTTCAGATCCTCGAAAAAGATCCGGTTCCACTTTCAAAACTCGGAAACGCGCCACCGGAGCTGGAACGCATCGTCGAGAAGGC
>DASYPN010000391.1:0-21411 GCA_036006625.1 Pyrinomonadaceae bacterium
CTTGTTGGACCGCCGTCTGTTTGCGTGCCGAACGGAACGCCGTCATTGCTGGTCCATGTTGACCCTTGCGGCTCGATTAGCAGCCCGGCATAGAGACCTGCCTGCTGGTGAGTCGAAGGACCAAAGTGATCGTGCGTGAATACCGTTCGCAGCGTGCGATCGAAGCCGGCGTCATCGAGCAGTGGATCGACGTACCAGCGCTGAATCGTAGTCTGCGCACCGAGCCAGCTGACGCAAATCGGACGACTGGTCGTCGAAGTCCATTCCGGACACGGTTGACAACGAAGCGAATTCGGATTCGCGGTGCAGTCCCAGATTTCCTTCGGCGGCGCTTTAGGATTCCCTAAGGGCTGGTTCGGGAAATTCTTGAAGCCATTGAACGGGCTGTGGTTGATTCCCCGAATAATCTCCTGCACTTCACCCGGCGAGAAGGTTCCGTCTTCGTAGTTGAAACCGTTACCCGCGCCGTCGGACGAAGTCACATCAAACTTCACGAGGTGAATGTGCTGGCCCAGAATATCGGTGGGCGTTCGCACCTGGAAATCGTCGACGTTGTAATAGTTGGGAACGAGGTTCGTGTGCCAGAACTCGATGATGTCTCCGGTATTTCCGCGGAAGAATAACGGTTCGGGCGCACGTCCCTGTGTTCCGTTGGTGGTCGTGTATTGAATCGTCGGCGAAGCATCCTGCCACAACGAAAGCATGCGCTGTTGTGGATAGTGCCAACCGAGCTTCTTCTTATTGAAGGTTACATTCGCCTGGAATGCTGCGCCTTTATAGCGACGCAATGTGCCAACCGGGTTACCGTTGTCGTCAACCGCCGGATCGGCAAACGGAGCGCCTGGCGTTGCTCCGAGCTGCTCCGCAACGTTACCCGCTGCATTCTTTCTCGGCAGGCCGTTGACGAGGAAACCAGTCGGCGGCGCGAGCAGAGTGCTCTGCGGCGCGGTGCTGTTTGACGAAGGACAACTTCCG
The DNA here is from genome assembly GCA_036006625.1 of Pyrinomonadaceae bacterium. GTDB lineage: Bacteria > Acidobacteriota > Blastocatellia > Pyrinomonadales > Pyrinomonadaceae > PSRF01. The sequence goes on from DASYPN010000391.1 coordinate 976, forward strand.
GGAGTGCCATCAGGCTTGAACGACGAGTAACAACGCTTTCCAAAAAACTGCATCGCAACGAGTTCGACAGGCGTTCCGGTTTCGGGAAGTTTGTTGGCAATGATCGTCGCGAGATCCTTACTCCAGTCTTTTGTGTCGTGACTCTCGTAAGAAACTGTTCCGCCAACTACCACGTGACGCGGCAAACCGCCGTCGAGAAAACCACCGGCGCCGTCGGGTGCAAAATCGAGTGGCGGATGCGGTGCGCGCGCACCGGCGACGCCGGGGATAAAGAACGGATAGCCCGGATTGTCCTTAACTTTAACTCCGGTGGGATCAGCTCCGGCGCCGGGGGTACCGAAAACGATCTGTCCGTTCTCAATGAAAACCGGCGACGGCATTGGGGCCATTGCGAGAGTCGGCATCGGAACGAGCGCGGGTGTCGGCGATCCGGCGGAAATTTCACCGTCAGGCAATGCGCGCGTGCCTTTGATCGGAATCCCATTCTTCAACTCCGATCCGGGCTCGAATGTATCGTGGACGCGCCACATGGCCCACATTCCCGCCGCGAAGTGCGGGTAGAAGTGGCAGTGGAAAATCGAATCACCAACCGTCTTGTTCCGGTTGCCGCTGCCGTTGTAGACCATTTCCAACGTGTAGCTGGCGCCCGGACTGATCATCTGGCTGTCGAGATAAGATCCCTGATCGCTGTTTGGCGACTGCAGCCACTGGTGCGCGTGCTGGTGATGCACGTGCGAGACGTCGCGGCCTCCATGAAGAATTCTAAACTTCACGTGGTCGTTCATGTACGTGTGATAGACGTTCGAAGGATCGTCCGGATAGTAAACCCGAGTCGCCTTTGCAAGATCCTTCAGTGTGTAAGGTGTTGCGGGTGCGGGTGGCACGGGCGCATTAGCGCAATTCGGATCAGGGTTGGTACGTGGTGTGGTATCGCCGTATTGTACGGTCTGGCAAATCGGTGGCGGAGGCGCGAGGACTGGCGCAGCCGGTGTTGTTGCTAACGGCGGCGCCTGGTTCAGAATGCTCACGTTTGCCGGCCTGTCGACAATCATCGCCGGATCGCCGACTGACCACGCGCTCAGGAAGAACTCCTCAAACTTACAATCAACGCAATTGCCCATCGGGCCGACGCCGACCCGGTTGGCGTAAATCTCTGCGCCGATTCCCCCAGTGCCGTAGTTGATCGCAAAGGCATCCTGACCAGCGACCGTAGTTGTTCGCACAGGGGAATTTGCAGCCAGGACTGGAAACGCCTGTGTGGCCACGCCCGGAGACGAACCATCCAACGAGCTTCCGAGCGCACCGTGATAGATAATCGTGATCTCGCGATAGGGTTGCACTCGATCGGGTGACGCCGGATTCTTACAGAACAGCGGATCGACTCCGGGTGGAGGAACCGGCGCACCAGCGTCGCAATTGACCTGCGGTTGGGGAAATCTTCCAGCGTTCGGACCGGTTATCAGTGCAGTCAGATCCGTGTGAACGATGTTGAAATTGCCGTCCAGCATTTTCAGGATCGGGGTGTTCGCAGGGATCGGAGTTCCGTCGGGATAAGTCGAACCCGCAGGATAGACCGCGTTGTAATTAACGATCGGGTGACCGTCCAGCGTGGTACCGGTCGTCGCCAGTTTGAGATCTTGTTGCGTTACCTGACTCCGATACCATTCAGCGCCGGCCGGCTGCACGTTCAGTGCACCAAACAGACCGTTTGTAATCTGGCTGCCAACGGAGCTCGTGTCTCCCATGCTGTAAACCAGATAAGTACCTTCGGCTTTTGCATAGAGCGTGTAGGTTTGCTTGTTCGGTGGATACGTAGTGCCTGGAGGTGGTACGGGTGACGGTGTCGGAGACGGCGAAGGAGCACTGGCAAGGCTCGACTCATTTGCTCCTACGAACGAACCGTCGTCTTTTGGACCGGTGACCCATTCCATACCCTGAACGTGAAGTGAAATTTCAGGGGTTTTGTAGATTTCTCCGGGAGGGTTCGGAGTCGGAGCAGCAATTGCAAAATTATCCTGCGGAATGTTGTTGGTTAATGTGATCTGAATACAGTCGCCGACATTCGCACGAAGAACAATCGGGCGCGGTCTCTTGTCGGCACGTAGTTGTACGCCTAGATTACCCACCGTGTCGCTCCTGAGCGCGAAAACCATTCCGCCCGGGATCACAGCCCCGAGACGGTTCAGGAAAATCGGTTGTGCGAGGGCAACGACGTCTGCTTTCAAGTTGCGTTTGCACTGGGCCTGCATTGGTGGAGGCCCGGCGACTGGCGTTACCTTTGAAGTTTTTGGGGGCTCGGCAACACTCGGAGACTCAACGGATGTTTTGGTCGCGGTGGTTTCGTCCGGAGTCACGGTGGTTGCCGAAGCAACAGTTGTCGAATCAGCAGGTGTCTGCGCTAACGACGCGGCAGCGCTGAACAGAAGCAAGATTAGCAAAGAAAGGCACCTGACGAGGTTTACCGTACTCTTTTGACGGAGCATGTCGCTTCTCCTTATTTCGTTGCGGAACACACACAGCAAGGTTGAGGTTTCAATGGCCGGACGAAAGCCGGGAATTAGGGCGAACGAAGTTGATAACGAAGCGTGAAACTGCCGGACGTGAAGTTTGGTTTCCGCCTTGATCGTGTTTTTAAAAGACACGTGCAGCCTAAATCGCCTCTCTCCATGTGTCAAGGAAAATTCCGCGCACTCAGCAAGTTATGGCAACAAAATTTTCTACTTTCGATTTGCAGCTTCGGTGATCAGTTTCACGAGCGGTCGGTGAAGAATGAGAGGTAGTGCATCAGTTTGAAATTACGCCGAAGGCGTTGGCTAACCTCAGCCCAGGGTTCGAGCGCAGCGAGAACCCTGGGATCATAATTAAAAATGCAATCGAACCCTGAAAGGGTTCCTCTCAAGGCGAACCCTTTCAGGGTTTAGTCGCGATTTTGATTTTTCCCCAGGGTTCTCGCGAACGCTCGAACCCTGGGCTGAAATTAGCGAACGCCTTCGGCGTAAATTCAAACTGATGCATCACTGAAAGAGACTATTCGTTGCGCAGCGCTATGATTGGCTTCACCATCATCGCCCTGCGCGCCGGCAGGTAGCACGCAAGTAAAGCAACTACAATCAAGAGGACCGCGACAGAAATAAAAATCTTTGGGTCAGTGGCACTGACGGTGAACAACAAATTGGACATAACGCGAGTGAGCAAGAACCCGGCAATTGCACCGAGAACTACGCCAACCACTGCAAGTGTAAACCCCTGACCCATGATCAGCTTGAAGATGTCGCTGCTCTGCGCGCCCAGTGCGTTGCGGATACCGATCTCATGTGTTCTCTGGGCCACCGAATATGCCATCACGCTGTAAACGCCACTTGCCGCAAGCACTAGAGCCAGTACTGAAAAAACCGTAAGCAATAACATCGTGAAGCGTGTCTTTGCTACTGAGGCGGCGAGCACTTGCTCCATAGGACGAACTTTGTATGGCGGCAAGTTTCTGTCTATCGCTTGCAGTTCCGTTTTGATCGGATTGATGAATGAGGCAGGATCGGCATTCGTATGGACCACGACGGCCATGGTGCGCATGGCCGGAGGTAGACCGAAAGAAGTTTCCGTATACGGAAAATACATTTCCTGACTGGTATCCGCGAAAAGCCCTTGATTCTTTAGGTCAGGAACTACACCGACGATTTGCAGCCACGGGCTGTCTTCTCTGAGCCTTATCCTCTTGGTCGTCGGATCCTCGCCTGGAAAGAAACGGCGCGCCAGTTTGTCGTTAATGATCGCGGCTGGTGGAGCTTGCTTTCCTTCCTGCTCCGTAAACGCACGACCACGCAGCATCGCAATACCCATTGTCTTGAAGTAACTGTGACTGACCACACGGTAGTCGGCGATACCGTCTTGACGATCGATATCTGTAATAAAAGGGCGGCCTTCAATCTCGAAAGAAGCTTCCGATTTTTCAGCGTCTGACGGTAGTTGATTGATGATGGCGGCTGATTGAACTCCGGGTATCGCGCTAATCCGATTTTGGAGTTGGTCATAAAAGGCCGTTACGTCGGAGTTCTTGGGAAATTTGGCGCCGGGAACGGTAAGCCTCAATGAAAGAACGTGTGCGGCGTCAAACTTTGGATCCACTCTCAGCAGGCTCACAAAACTCTGGATCATCAAGCCGGCGCCAATAAGTAAAACCATCGACAATGTGACTTCCGAAACCACCAGCGCAGTACGGATACGGTTATGACGCAGGCTGGTCATCGAGCTTCGTCCACCACTTTGTTTCAGCTCCTCGTTCAAATCCACCTTCGACGCATGCAGAGCCGGAGCAAGACCGAACAGGATTCCAACGGTCAATGTGATAAGAGTCGTAAAGCCCAGCGTTGTGAGATCGAGCCCCACACTTTGGACTTGTATTCCGTCGAGCGGACTGCCAACCAGCAACAAGCGCAAGCTTAAGAATGCAAGCAATAAACCGAGCGCGCCGCCAATGATTGCCAGGAGCAAGCTTTCCGCCAGTAGTTGGCGGATGATGCGCCAGCGCCCGCAACCGAGCGCGCATCGCATCGCAATCTCCTTCTGCCGTACGGCAGCTCGTGCAAGCAACAAGTTGGCCACATTCGCACCTGCGATGAGCAACACGAAACCAACTGCGCCCAGCAACAGAAGAAGTGCGCGGCGAATAGTCTTGACATTCTTTTCTTGTAAGCCGACTACTGCCACACCTGCGCCGCTTTCGTTCTTGTAATACTGGGGATAACTTCCCCTGATCCTCTGATAGATCGTGCTTATCTCGCTTTCTGCTCCTTCTCTGGAAACGCCCGGCTTCAGCAGCCCAATCGTATTGAGATACTTGGAGTTGAGCACTCGGCTCGCGGGATCAAGATTCAGTTGCATCCATACGTCTGTCTCGTCCTTGGGAAAGTGAAAGCCCTGCGGCATCACGCCAATGACAAGTCGATCTCTGCCGTTAAGATTGATCGTTTTTCCGACGATCTTTGGATCGGATCCGAAGTGACCCTGCCACAGCCGGTAGCTTATCAGTACCCGTGGTTCGTATCCCGGCATATCCTCTTCAGCGGTGAAGGTGCGTCCCAGGTGCGGAGTGACGCCGAGCACTGAAAAAAAATCCACGCTCACTTCCGTATACCCGATGCGTTGCGGCTCTGCGACGTCGCCGAGATTGAGCGCAGCGGAGGCATATGCCGCCATCTTCTCTAACGTTTTAGTCTGGCTTTTGAACTCGTTGAATTCCGCTTCCGAAAGGACCAGGTCATCCAAACCACGAAGTGAAGATGTAGTGGTGATGTTTACAACACGATCTGAATTGGGGTAAGGGAGCGGTCTTAACAGCACGGCATTGACGACGCTAAAGATGGCCGTATTAGCGCCAATGGCCACAGCCAGAGTAAGTGCGGTGACGACAGTGACAGCCGGGTTTCTACGGAGCTGTCGCTGTGCAAAGCGCAGATCCTGCATCACGCTTTCGAGGAATGGAATGGTAGTGCGATCGCGATAAGCTTCTTTCGCTTGATCGACACCGCCCAACCTCATTACCGCGACGCGCCTGGCTTCCTGAGGCGACATACCGGCGCGAATGTTGTCGTCGATATGCATTTGCAGATGGCTTTCGAGTTCTTCAGCAAAATCGCGTTCACGATAGTCTTTCTGAAATAGTCCTCGAAATCTCAGCAAGCAGGCGCGCAGTTTTCTCATGACTGATTCTCCTATGGCATGGCCATAGGACTATACAGCGACTCATATGGGAAAACAAGAGGTGGGACTATTTTCGATTTGCAGCTTCGGTGATCAGTTTCACGAGGGACGTTGGTGAAGAAAGACCGTAAGCACGAGTCCAGTAGCCGGCTTCGTCGTTGCCGATCAGAATCATCGGTGTGTGATCGTTTTTATTAGTAACTGCGACGCCGAGTTGTTGTAACAGCGAGTTGATGTCGGAAGTATTTCCGGTGACAAACGCCCAACCGGGTTCGGCTTTGAACTTTGCGGCGAAGTCGCGCAGTCGTTCTGGGGTGTCTATGGCCGGATCGACACTGACCGAGATCAATTGTGCTGAAGATTTTTCTTCGGCTAACTGCTGTTGCACGCGGCGGAATGTGGCAGTTAGGGGCGGACAGATCGTAGTGCAGGTTGTAAAGACAAAATTGATGGCGACAACTTTACCCTTCACGAGATCGGTGTAGAAGTTCAGTGATTTTCCATTCTGATCCTGAACAGTGACGTCGGGAATCTTCACCGCGGTCGATTGAGTTTCTGCCGGCGGCGCTTCCTCTTTCGGTTTGTCTTTAGTGAACCGCAGCGTCATTCCACACTTCGGACACTTCCCCGGCTTCTTGCTGGTTACATCCGGGTGCATCGGACACTCGTAATGCCCCACGGGTTTTCGAGTTTGTGCGGCGACAAAATTCATAGGCGGCACAAACCCAAATAGCAACAAGATCGCTAAAGCCTTAGTTAACATATCCGTTTAATCCGTGGTTACTGCCCCTTGTCATTCAGCACACTCTCAACCACCTTCATCAACTCAGTATCTGGCGCCAGTCCAAAAGCTTTCTTCCACAACCCGGTTCGCTCATTCGCGATGATGAAGATGTTGAGATGATCATTCTTATCATCAACAAACTGGCCAATCTTCTTCAGCGCGAAATCCACGTTCTCTTTGTCGCCCGTAAGAAAATACCAACCCGGGCCGGCGTTCAGCTTTTTCGCGTACGCCTTTAAGTTCGCCGGCGTATCAACCGTCGGATCGACACTGATGGAAACGAAATAAACTTCCTTCCCCATATGGTCGCCGAGCGCTTTCTGCAACTTCTCGAGATTTCGATTCAATGGCAGACAGCTTCCCTTGCAAGTCGCGAAGAAAGAGTTTATGACGATGACTTTGTTTTGCAAGAGATCGCTGTAGAAGCGCATCTCCTCGCCGTTCTGATTCACAAGCAGAACGTCAGTAAAATATTTTTTTCCCGGCGACTCATCAGTAGGGTTTTGAGTTTGTTTCGGTTGGCTCGCTTCCTGAGCGACCGCCGCGCTGCAAACAATAAATAAAACGACGAGCGACAAAACGATCGTCGTGAGTCTTGAGGTTATTCCTGTGTTCATGACTTCTTAGTTTCCAAAACCAGTGGCGTTATCTGGCTGAACGGTACATCCATTGAGGGAATTCGGAAGTGCACGTAGTATACGCCGGGTTGCGGAGGGACAAAACTCATTTCATAAACTCCGTTGCCGACTGGCATCGCCGCCATGCGCTGTTGCCAGATCCCCGGCGCCAAATAAACAAGCACACCCAGATTCAGATCTGGTTTTGCCTCGCCGGTATTGCCGTCGATCAATTTAAAACGCAAGGTGTACGACTGGCCTACGACGGGACTGTCCGTCGAGAGCTGCTGCACTTTTAATCCCTTTGCGAGCGGTTTTGGAAGCGCCGGATTCGCGTCGACCGCAAAACTAAAACAATGAATCGCACGCGGCGAGTCGAGCAGAAAGACGGCGTCGTAGTATCCAGGCGTGTCGAGCCGGATCGTGGTCGAATAAGTACCAAGTTTTGTCTCACGCAAACCGTTATCGAGCACGAGAAGCGCTTTCGGAATCCGGCGATAATTCTGAAAACTACCCATCGGCGCCGCCATACCTTCACTGTAGAAATAGATCATCTTGTCCGCCGGATTCGCGACGAGCACCGCGCCTTCTTCGGGTGCGGGAACAATCGCGTCGCCAAGCGAACTCACTGCGGCTTCTTTCGGCGCTTTCTGGCCGGCCGGAAAACGCGAGAGGGCAGCTTCATGGTCGAGATCCGCGAGCTTGATCATGGTGACAAACTCACTGCCACTCGCACGAACGTAAGCGAACTGCTTCGTAAAGGTGATCTGATCCGATCCGGGCCCGACTGCGATTCGATGCATCAACTTGTTTGACGGCAGATCGAAGACAAACACCGAATTCAGCGCGGTGTTCAAAGCAAAACCGTAACGACCGTCGGGCTGTAAGCGAAGTACCTGAAGACCAGGGCTGGTTTTTAGACGCGTCAGAATCTCGAGTCGTGTTGGGTCTACCACAGCGATGCTGCCGTCCTCTTCGTTCGCAACGTACAGTGCCTTGCTCAACGACGATACTGCAAGTGCGATGGGTTGCGGACCGATTTTCAGATCCTTAACACGTTCGAGCTTCCTCGTATCGATGACCGTGAGTGTTCCGTCCTGCTTGTTGGTGACAAATGCGTGCGCGTCGTCGTCACTAAAAGCGATCTCGTGATGTCCCGCGCCGGTTGGTAGTTGAGCGACAACCTTCAACGATGCGGTATCGATCACCGTTACGCCATCAGTATTTGCGACCCACAAATATTTCGCGTCGTGCTGCAAAGCGACGCGGCTCGCTTTCGCTCCCGCTTCGATATTTCCAAGCGTTTTCCACGTTGAGGTGTCAATCACGCTAACCTGATTGACGGAAGGAACGGAGACGTAAAGACGATTCTGATCAGTGTTCAGCACCCAGTCTTCACCCGGGCCGGGCAGTGCGATCAGGTTGTAGAGTTTGCTGCCGCCAAAACCTGAAAGCGGATCAATGACCGAGATGTTTGCTTCTTCGTTGAGCGTCAGAACGAAGTATGAGTTGAGATCTAACGCCGGTCGGCGGCTAAAATCGGTCTGCAGAAAAGCCTGGATCTTGTCGCGACACTGCTTCAAGTCAGAAGGATCTTTGCCGGGACGTTGATCGATCCAAACGGCAGGACGAAGATTACTGAGCGGCACGGAGCCGTTCGTGCCCGTGATTTTGAAACTCGCGGTGGCGTCTTCACCTGCTATCAGTCCGGAATCGCTCTTTACCTTGCGACCGATCGGAGTAACTCTGAACTCAATCGAGACACCCTGATCAGTAACCGCTTCCGGCGACGGCGTCGGCTTGGGTGCAGTTTGCTGTGCTGAAACTTGAATAACGAGGAGCGTCAGTAACAGAAGTAAGGGGCTAAAGAATTTCGCGGTCATATAAATGGATTGAAACACTGAGAATTTGTGAGCTGGGACTTACGAAAAGGCGCGACAGTTTTGGGCCGTCGCGCCTAATCTAGCGTGGTCATCGTCCTCACCCCGACAACCACTTTGGATGGAAGGATTCACCAACCATCTGATTGGTGGGAACTATAGTACCCTTCGCGTCGAATTGCAAATCAAGAAAAAGCCATCCACAGATTACGCAGATATCTGTGTAATCTGTGGACGGTTTTATCTCAGCAGCAGGCTCCACAACCACATGGTCAGGAACAATCCATAGAACAACGCAAGCGCGACGAGCGCGAGGCGACGCCAGAGCGGCGGGCGCAAAGCCACCGGCAGCAGACGCGTATTTACGTAAAGCAAGTGCAGCGAACTGATGATGAAGACTATCCCCGCCATGTTCGCGCTCAACGCCAGGAGAATGATTGGCTGTGTCAAACCGAGGGCGATGATTCCCCACACCGAGATCAATGCCAGCACCGAGTAGTAAATGAAGCGTACATCGCCACCACGCCACGCACGGATGCGCGAGCTGCCTGTCCAAAGAATGTCCGTGATCGCGCGTGTCATTCCTTCGAGAATGTCGAGTTGCGCCTTAAAGAGTATCCAGACTCCGAGTATCGCGATTATGCCGCCAAAAATCGCACCTTTCTGCGTCACGACCGCCTGGGCCAATGCTGCTGCGATTCCCAAGCCGCGGATATCGCTGCCGGCCGGTACGAACGTGACGTAGAGCAAAGCCGGCAATGCCATGCCGAGTATCGCGCCAACGAAGAACACGCCCCACTGGTCCACGCGCACGATGCGCCACCATCCGCGCCAGCGTGCAAGCGATTCTGCGTCGGGCACGAAAACGCTGCCTGAGTGAGCGAGCGCGACTTTCTTTCCGCCCACGGCAGCCGGAATGAAACCGACGCTGCTGCTCATCCCGTAGCCTTTGTCGCGTGCCCAGTTGCTCAACGTCAGATTCGCAACTCCGCCACCACCGGCATACGCCGCAAAAGCGCCGAGCAGAAAGTAGTCAGCGCCCGCGGGCACAAGTTGAAACGATCCCGTCCGCACATCGAAACCCGCGAATCCGGCAAGCGCGGCTCCCCATGTTGATAAAGGCACGAACAGAATCGCGAGTATTGCGAATCCACCGATGATGCACGACACCATGATCCAGTTGAGGACTTCGAGCGTACGCTCGATGCGTCGACCGACCATCAGTATCAGTCCACACAACAAGAACAGCCCCGCACCGATAGCATAGACCACACCTGACTCGGCCGCGCCCGGCAGTCGCTTCGTAAACAGAAAGAAAACTGCGCCGGCAGCCGCGCCTGCCCAACCGGGCCAGCCCATTTGTAGAAAGTAGAACGCGGCGTAGAACCAGGCCCAGAATGTCGAATGCGGGCGTGTGCGCATGAAGCCGGTCATGATCGGCTCGCCGGTGGCCATCGTGTAGCGCATCAGCTCGACGTTGAGAAGTGTCTGCAGCAACGCCGCGACACCCACGACCCACAGCAGCGAGAGTCCATATTTCACAAATGCTGCTGGTCCAAGCAGGAACTCACCGCTTCCGATGGAAACTCCGAGCACGATCACGCCTGGGCCAATCGCGCTGAACCATTGCAGTCCTTTCGGTCTTGGCGCGACCGGCAGTTCACCTACACGCCACGGATCCAATCCGGAACGTGCTTCCGGCGCTGTTTGGGTAGCAGTTTCTGTGCTCATGTGATTACGTTTCATGCAAAGACGCAAAGGTAGCAAAGAAGCCGTTTTACTTTGCGTCTCGTGGTCCCTTTGCGCCTTTGCGTGAAACGTATCGAATGACCAGCATAATGCACTTGTGGTTTTCTTTGAACTCTTAGTATGGTTTTATCTGAAATTTCTTATGATCAGCACTGTCCTAATCCGCCTCGCTGTGCCTGCTGACGCCGCGCAGATAACTGCCGTCATCAACGCCGCCTTCCGTATAGCCGAAGGTTTCTTTATCGACGGCAACCGCATCACGCAGTCAGAGGTGGAACAGAAGCTGTCAAATGGCGCGTTCATCCTCGCTGAAAACGGCGACGCACTGAGCGGATGTGTTTACGTCGAGTTGCGGGGCGAACGGTCGTATCTCGGTTTGCTGTCAGTGGATCCTTCCTCTCAGCAAGGCGGACTCGGCTCGCGTCTGATGAGTGAAGCCGAGAAGTATTGTCGCGAGCGAGGCTCACACACGATGGACATTCTCATCGTGAGTCTGCGTGAAGACTTGCCGGCGTTCTATCAGAAGCGCGGCTATGTTGAGAACGGAACGAGTCCGTTTCCGCCGGATGTCGAAACCAAAATCCCCTGTCACTTTATCAACATGTCGAAGCCCCTCTTATAACTGTTCATGGCAAAACCCGAGGCAGAACTGCTGACGATCGAGGGACGCGAGGTCCGCGTTACCAACCCCGGCAAACCCTACTTCTCTCTGCAGACCAAACTCTCAAAACTAGAGCTCGTGCGCTACTACCTGTCGGTCGCGCCCGGCGCGCTTGCGGGCATTCGCGATCGACCCATCGTGCTGAAGCGTTTTGTTGATGGAGCGGAAGGTCAGGCGTTTTATCAGAAGCGGGCGCCGGATAATCATCCAGATTGGTTGCGGACTGTAACGTTGTCGTTTCCGTCTGGTCGCAAGGCGGAAGAAGTCGTGGTTGACGATGCGGCCGGGCTCGCGTGGATCGTCAATCTCGGCTGTATCGAGCTGCACCCACATCCAGTGCGTTCTGCCGATCTCGATCATCCGGATGAGTTGCGTGTCGATCTTGATCCTGGTCCGGGAGTGGAATGGGAGAGTGTTCGGCTCGTCGCGCTCGAAGTGAAGGCACTGCTCGAAGAGATGGGATTGCGCGGTTGGCCCAAGACGAGTGGCTCGCGAGGGATGCACGTTAACGTGCGAATTCAGCAGCGTTGGACGTTTAGTGAAGTGCGACGCGCGGCGGTGGCGCTGTCGCGCGAGATCGAACGCCGAGTGCCGAAGCTTGCAAGTTCGAAGTGGTGGAAAGAGGAACGTCACGGGGTGTTTCTCGACTACAACCAGAACGCGAAAGATCGCACGACGTGTTCGGCGTACTCCGTGCGTCCGCTTCCCGATGCGCGTGTGTCGACGCCGCTCGAGTGGGATGAGGTTTCTGATTGCGAGCCGGCGGATTTTACCGTGCTGACAGTGCCGCAGCGGTTGAAAGAGTTGGGCGATCCACATGCGCAAATGGATGCGAGTCCCGGGTCGCTCGCAAAACTTTTAGAACTCGCGGAGAAGGATGAGGCAGAGGGTTTAGGTGACGCGCCATGGCCGCCACACTTTCAAAAAATGGAAGGTGAGGCGACGCGCGTTGCGCCTTCACGCGCGCGTTCGACGACGAAAAAGCCGGCAGCGAAGAAGAAGCGCGAGCGAATGCCGCTGCTTGTTATAGCAAACTCGCCTGATAAGAAAGCGGCGCTCGAGGGATTGGAGCGATGGAAAGCGAAGTATCCGAAAGTCGCGAAGCTGCTGGCGGTTGATGATGTGCTGGTTGATTCGATGCGCGGTCGTTCGTCGACCTGGACGCGCATCAGAGTGAACTTACGGAACGTACCGGAAAAGTCGCGCCCGCCACAGGAGACGCCAGATCCTGATGACGACCCCACCCGCGAGTGGCGTGAAGCCCATCGTCAACGTAGAAAGGATTAACAAGATGTTTCAAAGATGTGCAGGATTATCCTGTAAATCCTGAATCAATCCTGTTAATCCTGTCCAAATATCAACTCAATCTCATGCGGTGGCACAACCTCTAATTGTTCATACGTACAGTCCGCCGGCTTCTTATCACTTCGCCAACGTCGAAAATGCGCGGTGTGTCGAAACCGATCGCCCTGCATGTGTTCATACGCCACCTCAACCACGAGCTCCGGTCTTAGCGGCTCCCACGACAAATCCTTTCCATGACTCCAGCGACTCTGCGCGCCCGGCATCCGTTGACCAGGATCTTCACCCGCCCACTCTTTCCACGGATGATTCGCCAGCGCATTTTTCCGGTAGGGCGCCAGAAACTCGACCAGTTCGATCCGCTTCTGATCGGTGAAACTCGCACACACCCCAACATGCTGCAGCTTACCATCGTCGTTAAAAAGCCCGAGCAGCATCGATCCGATTCGATCGCGGTCGCCTTTCTTGTGCCAACGAAACCCGGCCACCACGCAATCACATTCGCGCTCGTGCTTGATCTTAAGCATCACGCGTTTGTTTGATTGGTAGGTTCCGGCAACCGGTTTGGCCACGACACCATCGAGCCCCGCGCCCTCAAAACGTCGAAACCAATCGGCCGCCAAAGCGAGGTCAGTCGTCGTCGGCGTCAGATGAAGGGGTGGTTCCACCGACGCCAGGGTTTTTTCTAATCGCCGCCGTCGTTCTTCGAAAGGCTTGCCGCGCAGATCGTTCTTTCCCTCACACAACAGATCAAAGAAGACAATCGACGCCGGTATCTGTTCCGAGAGCATCTTGATTCGTGACGCAGCCGGATGGATCCGCAACTGCAACGAATCAAAATCGAGTGCGCCATTTTGCGCAATGACTACCTCACCATCGAGCACACAACGCGTGGGAAGTTGCTTCAAGAGCGGCTCGATTAGTTCGGGAAAGTAACGATTGAGTGGTTTCTCGTCGCGACTCTGGATCATCACTTCCTTCCCGTCGCGAAATATCAGTGCTCGAAAACCATCCCACTTGGGTTCAAAAATCCACTCGCCCACACTCGGTAGTTCACTAACACGTTTCGCGAGCATCGGCAGAATCGGCGGGTTTACAGGAAGCTCCATAAGACCGGATTATAATCCGGCCTCGCGAGAATACGAGTCCGCGGAAGCTTACTGGGCGGTATCGCTTCCGCGGACTCTTTGTGGCCCCCTCACCAAGGCCACTCACCGAGATTCGAGATCCGTCGATCTCAAATCTCAGATCCGGCTGTGCTCAGCAACATTTTCAGCGAGGCACCGAGCACAGCACGTGTCTGATCACGACTGACAGTTGGAAACTGTTCCAGAAACGTGTCGATCGTCTGATCATCTTCAAGAAATTCGAAGAGCAATCTGATTGGGACTGTCGTACCGACAAACACTGCGCCGCTACCACTCTTTCGCGAGTTGCGTTCAATCACGTCTTCGAGATTCATTTACCTTAGAGCCCCCCGAGTCCGCAGAAGCCCCCGATGCGCCGCATGCTTCTGCGGACTCAACCTGGCCCCCCACCAGGCTACCCAGACTTATATGGCGATTTACAATTTGGGCTGACGCCTTCGAGCACTCGTCTTCTGACGAGTGATGAGCATCGCCACAGCAGTCTTGACAGGTGAGTCACCGCGGTAGCAATCGAAAGCGACAGCATCCTACTCTCATCTGAGCGTAAATACAAGTAGAAACTTTGTGTTGAGTAGGACCAACTTGGGATGCAGATGATCAGAAATCAATGGCGAGCGTTTGGTAAGTTTAGAATTCCAAACGATCAATCCAATAGAGCGGTTCGCGGTGAAAGTGAGCTACAGCAATGACAATAATTAGTTTGTCGTCGACTCCGTAAATAAGCGAATAAGGAAAACGTGCGAACAAGCACCTTCGAATTTCTGGTTCTATCTCCGGCCACGCTAAGGGGTAAGCTCGAACAAGTCGCACTACTCGATCGAGCTCATCCAGAAAATCTATTTCCTTACCCTCAGCACGGTCTTCGAGCCATGCGACGGCTTCATCGACTTCTTGCTGAGCGAGCGTGAGGAATTGGATAATCACTAACGATTGTACTTGCGCATCAGTTCTTCGTAAGAAACAGTTTGAAGCTGACCTGCTTTATAGCTACTCCACCTCTTGCGCGCCTCAATTGCCCAAACGCGATCGAGTTCCACATCCGGTTTATCGAGGTCTGCGAGGATCGCATCCAGCACGCGAAGCTTTTCCTCATCGGGTAGTGCTCGAATCTCTGAAACCAGCTTGTCTGCTTGAGTAGCCATACTGTTCTACGAAGGTCGTATACACTATACACCGAGCTGCAAATCTTCGTCACGGACACCCGCATTTACTCCGGATCACTTGCGCACGGCGTACGATTAGTAGCATCTTTCACGCATGTCGGATGAGTTTATGGAGATTGCGGCGGGGCTAGCGGCGGTGGCGAGGGGGTTTTATGCGCGCGGGTGGTTGCTGGGGACGAGTGGGAATTTGAGTGCGGTGGTCCAGAGGGAGCCATTGAGACTGGCGATGAGTCCCAGCGGCGTCGATAAGGGTGAACTCAAGCCTGAGCAACTTCTGTCGATCGATGAGAATGCGCGAATCGTGAGCGCGCATGAGGGTAAGCCATCGGATGAGAGTCTGCTGCACATACGCATCGTGAAAGACCGTGGCGCCGGTGCTGTGCTGCACACTCATTCGGTTTGGAATACCATCCTTTCGGATCAGGACGCGGCGAAGGGCGGCGTTACGATCACAGGCTACGAGATGTTAAAGGGTTTGCATGGTGTGCGTACACACAAGCACACGGAGTTTTTGCCGATTATCGAGAATTCTCAGGACATGCCCGCGCTCGCCGAGATGGTCGGTGCAACATTGAACAAGCATCCGGCTGCACACGCTTTTCTGCTGCGGCGCCATGGGCTTTACTCCTGGGGACAAACGGTGGCAGAAGCAAAGCGGCATATCGAGATTCTCGAATTTCTGCTGGAAGCAATGGGAAGGGCCTTTGATACACAGAGGAGGAGGTCGGACTGATGGCTGTCGTTACGATTTGCAACGAAAACAAGACGCTCAAAAACATCGACGAGATCACCAGGAACCTCGCAGCGTTCGGCATCGACTACGAACGTTGGACTCCTTCACATCCGATTGCCGACGACGCTCCAGCCGAAGAGATCCTTAAAACGTATTCTCGAGAAATCGAAGATCTTAAGACTCGTGGCGGGTACGTCACTGCAGACGTCATCGACGTCAGTCCCGCAACACCGGGTCTCGATGCGATGCTCGCGAAATTCAACCGCGAACACTGGCACGACGAAGACGAAGTGAGATTCATCATCGCAGGCCGCGGACTGTTCCACATTCACACCACGTCCGGAACTGTGCTCGCGATCGAAGTCGAAGCCGGCGATCTGATTCGCGTTCCGCGCGGCACACTCCACTGGTTCAATCTCTGCGCCGACCGTCGTATCCGGGCCATCCGTCTATTCCAGGACACCGCCGGATGGACTCCGCAGTACACCAGCAGCCGCGTCGATGAAAATTTTCTCCCAGTTTGTTTCGGGCTCGCACATCTATCAATGACCACATGAGTCTTTTGGACGACGTTCGCGGCATTCTGCTCGACATCGAAGGAACGACGACGCCGATAGTGTTTGTTCATGACGTGTTGTTCTCCTACGCTCGCGATCACGTCAGGGAATTCCTGCAAGCTAACGCAGACAAGGAAGAGGTCTGGGCCGATGTCGCACTCCTGCACGACGAGCATGCCGATGATGTAAGCAAAGGTCGTAATCCGCCACCGCTTGTTGCTGATTATGTCGAGTGGTTGATAGCGCTCGACCGGAAGTCGACGGGATTGAAGTCGCTGCAGGGAAAGATTTGGCGGCAGGGTTATGAGGATGGAAGTTTGAAGTCGCAGGTGTTTGCGGATGTCGCGCCGGCGTTTGAACGTTGGCACGCGCGTGGGTTGAGTATCAATATCTTTTCGTCAGGGAGCGTGCTGGCGCAGAAACTGCTCTTCGCGCATACCGAGTCTGGAGACTTGACGCGGTTTATTGATGACTACTTTGATACAAATGTTGGGAAGAAGGGCGAGGTGGGAAGTTACACTCGCATTGCGAAGAAGATGGGGCTCGGTGCTGCCGAGATACTCTTCGTTTCAGATGTGGTTGAAGAGCTTGATGCGGCGCACGACGCGGGAATGAAGGTGTTGTTGTCGATAAGACCCGGTAATGCGCCGCAAAAGAACGACGACCATTACATTGAGATTTACGCCCTCACAGAGATTTAAAACCCTGGACATGTCTCATCGCTTCCTCACGTTGAAGTAATAGAAACCGACGTCTTCTGCAGCACCGCTTTCGGTAACGCCTCGTAGTCTCAGTTCATATTCACCCGATTTGAGAGCTGTTGCCGGAATTGTTAACCCGACGGCGCGTGCCCCACGTCGATTTCTGGCCTTTAAATTCTCTCGAGTCCAAACCTGGCTTCCTGCTGTGGTGCGCAGGTCGATCCCAAAACTCTTGTACGGCTCTTCCGGATCGATTCCGATTTGAAGTCTGACCAGACGTGCATCTTCTGGTAGGACCAGACTCGGTTTGTTATCGCCTCCGCGTGAAAGACCGGGTAAAAGTGTTAATGAGGCGATCACTGGACGCGGCGCCGGATTCACCGCATCCTCTGTTTCACTCAGTTCGCGTAACGACTCATCAGTCTGCTCGCGTTGTTGCTTTTCCTGATTGAGTTGCGCATTTAACTCTTCGTTGCGATGGCGCTCGAGTTCCAGCGCCTGTTGTTGTGAATTCTGTTGCGTCTGATTGGCCGCCCGTAACTCCGTGAGTTCGCGGCGCAAGCGCAACGTTTCGATGCCAAGGTACCCAGCTCCGATCAACAGCAACGGCAGCGCCGAAACAAATGCGATCCTCGCCGTCGGAGCAAGCCCATTGATAAACGCGTAAATCGAATCCATCCACGACGATGACTGAGACTCGCGGACTACAATCTTTTTCGGAACGGCTTCTTCCTCGATCACGCCGGCGAGTGTTCGCGCAAAATCGACTCGCTTGCGACGCTCGGCGGAGGCGAGAAATTGCTTCTCAAACCGCTGCCGTTCGGCGGGTGAAAGTTCGTTCCGGACGTACTCGTCAATCAGATCGTTTTCGACCGCCGTGATGCTCGCGAGGTACTTCTGGTCCGCGAACGCTCGGTCTTCGATTTCGACCTGCTGCTCTTCGGACAACTCACCCAATAGATAACGGGCGATAAGGTTTTCGCTGTTCAAATCGGTTGCCATAGTTTTTCGGGAAAATGCGGGGAACTTCCATATATGAGTGGCTACAAAACGGTTTTCATCACAGAAAAATTTTTCACGCGCGGCCAACGCACTCTTCGACGCACGACTGCAGCTTCTCTCGGAGGCGTAAAGCCCTCATTCTCAATGTGTTTACCGGAATTCCAAGCCTGTCCATTAACTTCTTTCGGTTCTGAATCTTTTCTCCTTTTTCGCCCTGGTAGTACTGAAGAATCAGCGCTCGATTATCGGTCGTGAGGGTTTCCAGGCAGCTTCTGAGGCAAACCAGACGATGTTCACCGTCGTCCTGTTCCTCATAGACCTCGCTCGCCTGGCCGATTTCCGCGAGTGCCAACTGTTCCCGCTGGCGGCCTTTGTTGATTTCGAGGAGTAGCAAACGGGCTACGCCCACTGCATATCCGGAATAGTTGAGGATTTCTTCGCCTTCGGCGACTCGCTTGGCAATTCGGTTGATGGTTTCGTCGGCGTGATCTTCAGGGAACGAGCAGCCGCGCCATTCGAAGAAGCGCACGAGATTGCTTCTGATTTCGAGATACTTTTGGGCGGCGCTGTCGCGGTCCCCGCCAAGCGCGACAAGCAGCCTGTCAAACGCTTCCTGGGTAAGGGTCCATTTCTGTCGAGCAGCCACGTCCCGCCCGTCCATGGGTTTGATCCAGTTAAGTGAGATTGAAAATCAGGTATCCACAGATTACACAGATCACACAGATTTCGTAAATCAAATCTGTGTAATCTGTGGATAAAAACGTGAGGCTTAGTGCTTGATTTGGTCGTAAAGCTGCTTGGCCATTTCGGGGTTGATGCCCTTCAGGGTTTCGTATTGGGCCATGGCCTGGGTCTTGTCGTTGACCGCATAATAAGTCAGTGCAAGGTTGAAATAAGCCTGGGCCAGGTTTGGTCTCAACTTGATCACTTCCTTGTACGACTCAATCGCTTCTGAGTAACGACCAGCATTGTAAAGCGTGAGTCCGAGATTGAAATGCGCGGACGCATTCTTCGGTTCAATCTCTGACGACTTCTTCAGCGCATTCGCCGCCTCGTCGTATCTCTTCAGACCGTTGTAGGCGTTCCCGAGATTCTTGTATGCGTACGATCGAATCTCATTTCTTTCCTGAAATCCCATCTTGTACGCTTCGCCTGTTTCGCCAAGGAGCTTGATCGCCTGCATACTCGCATCGACTGCATCCTGATAGCGCCCACTGTGATTGTAAGCAAAACTCAGATTGTTATAGACCTCCGGACTACTTGGATCACGTTTCACTGTTTCGTTGTATACGTCGATCGCTTCCGGATAGCGGTCCAGTCGCGCGAGTGAAAACGCCAACGGCAGGTACGCGCCGTTGTAGTCAGGCTTCAATTTAATCGCCCTCTGATAAGCGTCAACCGCTGAAGCAAACTTCCCCTGGTCCACATAAACATTTCCGAGTCCTGCAAAGGCGCGCGCGTCGTCCGGAGCAATCTGTGCAGCCAGTTGATATTGCTGTTCGGCCTCTTCGTAACGAGGCTTCGGAGCACTGCGAGCCGCGTTAGCGCGGGCAATGATCGCATCCTGCTTACGGACAGGAGGTTTCTGAGTCGGTTTTACCTTGCCGCCACCAGTGGTGCCCTGGCTCGCGACATGGACCGTCGGGTTTTGGGGTGCGCGGAAAATCAGGGCCGCGCCGCCGGTGATATCGCGGAGCAGGCTGCCACCGCCCGTGATGTCCTGGGCCGTGGCGCCAACGGCAATAGCTAAACCCAAGCAAAAGAGGGAAAAAAGACGGGTTCTCATGCAAAAGTCGTTCTCCTTCGGGCCAGATTACAACTCATTCTGGCGACAGACACAAGGTCGGAGCCTAAGGTGCGGAGAGCGACAAAAGCGTTGTATGAACAGAATTGCGTTGGTTAGGCTATTTCAGATCGTCGAGTTGCAGACCAATCGGATCGGCGCCGGTGCCTTTCAGACCATCGAGAACGCGTGCGACTTCGCCGTAAGGAATGTTGCGTGGGGCTTTGATGAAGATGGTTTTCTCGACGCGCTTGAACTCCGGCAAATCGAGACGTGCGATCAAATCCGATCGATACGCACGGTTGCGCAAGCGTTCTTCGAAAACAGACGTGAGCTTTGTAGTAAGCGGCGTGAGGTTATCGACGGTTCCCATGTCTGACACACTGTTGAGCTTTAAGGTTCGATCAGGTTCGATCGTGACCACGAGAGTAAGTGGGCCGGGTTCGATGTGAAGGTTGCTCTCAGGTGGGGACGGCACTTTTGTCATGAAGCGGTGCGGCTTCAGAGGCGCGGCGACCATGAAGATGATCAGCAGAACGAGGAGAACGTCGATCAGAGGAGTCACATTAATATTAGGAGCAGTCATACACAATTAGACTCTCAAAACTTCAAAAGGTTCCCGGCGCGACGGAGCGTACTGTAGGGGCGGCCCTCCGTGG
>DASYPN010000392.1:0-12136 GCA_036006625.1 Pyrinomonadaceae bacterium
AAGTTGCGAATGCGAGACGGATCCATCTTGGTACTAATTACTCAGGGAAATGATCGTTAACGTAAGCGCGTGCTTTTTCAGGTGAATTGACCGTTCCGATGAAGTCAGTGTTTCGCATCACCCACTCAACGTGCTCCGAAATAAATTTCTGATAATCGGCGCCGGGCGTGTAGTCTTCGTCCATCACGCCAATTTTGATGGAGACGCGGCGGATCAACTCCTGGTCGCCAGTCTGCATTGCGGCCTGATACAGCTTGTGCTTGTCGTCGTCAGACATTGAAGAGGCTGATGTTGATGACGGGCTGGAGGAGTTTGAGTTTGTCGAGTTCGAGTTAGCGTTCGAGTTGTCGTTGTCGTTAGTGTTGGTGTTCGTGGAGTAATCGGAGTTGTCGTTCGAATTGGAATTCCGATTCGTACTGACATTGATATTGTAATCACGACTTCTGGCTGGCGACCGGTACGCCAGGAAGTAGATCAGCCCGCCCGCGATCGCCACCACGATCAACCCCAGACAGCCTGCACCACCACAACCGAGAGCAATCTTCTGATTTTTAGTCATTTATTTGCCTCACGTACAAAGTATCAGGAACAATTTCTCACGCAAAGTCGCAAAGACACAAAGAAAGACGCAAAGTTTACCTCAATTCCTCTTTGCGTCTTTGATTCGTCTCTGCGTCTTTGCGTGAAAATTCTGGCTATAGATCAAACTCGTTAATGAGCCGGTGCAGGTAGGAGCGACTGATGCCGAGCCTTTTCGCGGCGGCCACCTTGTTTCCTTCCGACTGCAAAGCGCTCACGATCATGCGGCGCTTGACCGCCTCAACTGCACCTTCCAAAGTGCTTTCGTCTCCGGGCGGCGTTCCCGGAAGTACGCGCAGCATCTTCTCCGGAACATACTCCAATCCGAGCGTTGACGTGCCGCTCAAGACCACGAGCCGCTCGATCAGGTTCTCGAGCTCACGCACGTTACCGGGCCAATTGTAATCAAGCAAGATTTCGACAAGCGCCGGCTCCAACTCCGGTGTCGCCTGGCCGTACTTCTGCGCCGACTTCGCCGCGAAGTGCGCTGCGAGAATAGGAATATCGTCGGGCCGTTCACGCAAGGGCGGCAAGACTAACGGCACAACATTCAGTCTGAAAAACAGATCCTGTCGAAAACGCCCGTTGGCAACTTCTTTCTCGAGATCTCGATTAGTCGCCGCGATCAGACGAATGTTGACTGTCAGAGTTTTGGTTCCACCGACGCGCTCAAATTCGCGCTCCTGCAACACGCGCAACAATTTGACCTGCACAGCGGCGCTCAAGTCGCCGATTTCATCGAGGAACAGCGTGCCGCCGTCTGCGAGTTCGAAACGACCTTTGTGCGTTTGTATTGCCGAAGTGAACGCACCCTTCTCGTGACCGAAGAGCTCCGACTCGATCAACGCTTCCGGAAGCGCCGCACAACTCACTGCGACGAATGGTCCATCGGTACGCGGGCTCTCCTGATGAATCGCGCGCGCGAGCATCTCTTTGCCGGTTCCGTTTTCACCAGTCAGCAAAACAGTCGCACTCGTCGCGGCAACCGATCTCGCCTGCTTCAACACTCGCTCGAGTGCCTGGCTCGTTCCCATCAAATGTGTGAAGCCCGGCGGACGCGAAAGCTCTTCGCGCAGTCGGCGATTCTCGATCTCGAGTTGCCGCATGCGCGCCGCCTGGTTCACGATGTGCAACAACTCTCCGGGATCGAGCGGCTTTTCAAAGAACCCGTAAGCGCCACGTTTCACTGCTTCCAAAGCGGCTCGTTTCGCATTGCTGCCAGTGATGACGACGACCTGAAGCGGCGGATCCTGCGTGCGTGCCATGTCGATCAACGCGAGACCCTCGGCGATGTCGTCAACGTTCGGGGGCAAGTGAAGATCACTCACCACCACGTCAACTTCTTCATCGTTAATCAGCGCACACGCTTCGTCACGAGATGACGCTTGCAACACCCGGTAATCTGAAGTTAGCGCCCAATAAAGACCGCTGCGTACTGTGTCGTCGTCATCGACAACCAGCACTGTGCCTTTGAGCTGGGGTTGATCGGTCATCTCCCGAACCGCTTCTAAAAACAGAAAAGGTCGCACACGTGTGCGTAAAATAACTATAAAACCCTGGCAGTACTCGCAGAGGAACGGGCGTAACAGGTATGCCTGCGAAGGGTCTAGCCGCGCCCTTCTCAATTTTTAGCTACGCCTGTCGTGTGGAGGCGATGGTAGCACGACGCGAAATGTCGTACCAGCGCCTTCGACTGAGTCGACTTCGATCGTCCCGCCACTCGCCTTGATCACTTCGCGACAGGTGTACAGTCCGAGACCGATGCCGGTTTTCTTGGTGGTGGAGAACGGGCGAAAGAGACGCGTGTCTATAAATGAGCGAGTCATCCCGCGGCCTGTGTCACTGACAGAGAACGTTGGCGCGCCATTCTCTGTCTGGCCAGCTTCGATCGTGAGTGTGCCGCCTCTGTCCGTCATCGCTTCGAGCGCGTTGAGCACGAGGTTTTCAATCACTTCTTCGACTCGAACCGGATCGGCGAGTGCGTGCAGACTCGGCGGCAGTCGCGTGACGATCGAGTGTTTGCCGCGTGATGGCTCAGCTGTCATCGCGAGCACTCTATGAATGATTGGTATGAGATCGATGTTTGTGGGTCGCCTGTGTTCGCCGCTCAGGCTCGTTAACGGACGCGAGAGCCGCGCGACGAGAGCTTTCAGTTTATCGGTCGCACTCGTGAGTCCTTTTAAAGCATCCGCGCGAAACTGAGGATTGTCGAAGTGACGCTCCATATTGCCGACAGTCAACGAAAGGCCTTCGATCGCGTTTTTCAGATCGTGCGTGAGCATGGCCGAGACGCGCATGAACGATTCGAACTGTCGTGTTTCTTCTTCGCGTGCGATTTGCGCGCGCAGACGTTCAGTGACGACGTTGATGTTGTCGGCGAGCCCGCGCGCGTCGTCGCTCGATTGCAAGATGATGCGACGGTCCAACTCGCCTTTAGCGATCGCGGAGACGTCTTCCGTCACGCGCGCAATACCTTTGGACCCCCTGCGCACGTGGCTCTCAATCACAAACGTGGCAACTAGAGCGGCCAGAAGCGCCAAAACAAATCCGGCGATTCCCCATCGTCTGGCATTTGATAGGAGGTCAGAACTGTTACGAGCGACGGCGACAGTAGCGTTCAATCTGGGAAGTGGGGCATACGCGACCTGGTAACTTGCGCCCGTAGACGACTGATACTGGTCCACACCACTCTGATTCCCCATCATTGCGCTGGAAATCGAGTTGAAGCCCGGTAATGCCTGGTTGATCGGCCTATCTTGGAGCGATCGATCTGAGTGATACAGAGTGTTTCCTGAACGATCCAAAACGACAACCATTGAGCGTTGATTCGATTTTGTTTGCAGTCCTCGGGAGGCTTCGGAAAATACCGAGGTGAGATCGACTGAGGCAGCTGCCGCACCGACGATGGCAGTGCCTTTCTCGTCGTGGACGGGTACGGAATATTTGAGTGTTGGCGATTGAGTGTCAGCTTGTTCAAAGGACACGTTGCCTTGTTGCGCCCAAACGCGTTCGTCAGGTTGCGGCAGCCCGGGGAAACCATGAAAACCAAAGTCAGTCGCAGAATGCCAGCTGCCGTCGTCGAATTGAAACCAAAGTAGGACTTTGGATCCACCGTAGAGCGAGAGATAGCGAAACGACGGGGCGACCTTCGGTAATGAGGTCAGCGCATCGTTTGGAAGTTGTGAAAAATCAGGCGGCCGCCCTGGACCTACATCGGTCGTCGTAACCAGCTCACGGACACTGGGCGCAATCGCAAATTGCAGGATGCTTTTTTGATTCTCATCGAGCAGTTCGTCGACCGCAGCGGAGAATGCGTTGAGATCGTTCTGAGCGATTGCGCCAATGGACGCGTCAACCGATCTGGTGCCGTTCCAATAGCTGAGCGCGGCCAATAGGAACAACGGAATGGCGCAAAGGAGGAAATAGGTGAGAAACGGTTTTGGGCGCATATAGGTCATATAGGTCTATTCGACCTATATTCTTTTCCTGCCAAACTCCTTCAGCAGCGGCGCCAGCGTTTCAATAATCTGATCATGGGATACACCGTTACTGGCTACGAGTCCGTTGCGGTTTTGCACGTCCGGAACGTTGTAGTTCAGAGGATAACCGAAAAGATCGCTGATGCGCCCGCCCGCTTCAGTCAAAATCACCTCGGGCGCGCATGTGTCCCATTGCTTTGTTCGTGGTGACAAATGAATGTAGACGTCGCATTGCTGCTCGATCAGCAAACCGATCTTTATCCCGACCGATCCGCGTTGCACTTCCGCTTCGAAACCGAGTTGCTCGATGACTTGGTTCATGCGCGGACTGCGATGCGATCGACTCGCTGCCAGACGCATCTCCGAGAGTTTCTTCGTGTCCGACACCGTAGCTCTTTCCGGTTCGAATTGCGGGCGTTCAATCAATGTACCAGCGTCACGAACGGCGCGATAAAGCACGCCGGTCAGCGGTTGATAGACCACGCCCAGCACACACCGCCCGTCTTCGGCGAGACCGATCTGAACCGCGAAATCGCCGTTACCATCGATGAAACCGTTGGTACCGTCGAGTGGATCGACCATCCACACACGCGACTTTCCGAGGCGTCGCTGCGTATCGACTGACTCTTCCGCGAGGATTCCGTCGTCCGGAAACTCGCGCTTCAATCCAGTGACGATCAGATCGTTGGCGATCGTGTCAGCCTGGGTGACGGGCTCGATGTCGTCGTCGTAATTCTTCTGTTTAATATTGAGCGGGCCTTCGTAATGTTCGAGAATGGCAGCACCCGCCGTGCGTGCGAGTTCGCAGGCGACGCGCAGTTCGCGATCGAAAGTGTTGAGTTTGTGCGCAGTCATCGTTGTTTCACGCAAAGTCGCAAAGACGAGCGAAGGCGGCAAGGAAGCCTTGCGCCTCACGTTGTCCCTTTGCGTCTTTGCGTGAGATCTTCCGCCGCCTCTCTGATTGCGGCGATCGTCTCATCGATATCGTTCTTTGTGGTGCGAAAGTTTGTGATACATGCGCGAAGTGCAAAGTGTCCGTTCACAGTTGCGTTCGACAGGTAAGCGCGGCCGCCTTTCTGCACTCGCTCCATGATGCGCTCATTTAGTTTGTCCAAATCGGTCTCACTGGAGGACACGTAACGGAAGCAGCAGATACTCAGTTCGACAGGCGCAAGCAGCTCGAAGTCGTCGGCGTTTGAAACTACTTCGCCGAGATATTCTGCAAGCGAAATGTCTTCGCTAATCGCTTCGGCGATGCGACGGCTTCCGTAATACTGCAACGTCAGCCAAACTTTGAGTGCGCGAAAACGCCGCGACAGCTCGATGCCGTAATCCCAAAAGGCGAATGCCTCTTCGTCGACGTATCCATGTGTCTTGATGTAATCGGCTTCGTCTGTGCTGAACGTTGCTCTCGCCGCGGCGTCGTCACGGAATAAGAGACAACCGGCATCGACAGGAACGTAAAGCCACTTATGCGGATCGAGTGAAACTGAATCGGCACTTTCCAACCCGGAGAAGAGATGCTGCTTGCGTTCGTCGAGAATGCCTGGAGCGCCGTATGCGCCGTCGACGTGATACCAGAGATCGAATTCAGCGGCGACAGCGGCGAGCTCAGAGAGTGGATCGACAACACCCGTGTTCGTAGTTCCGGCGCTCCCGACAACGCAGAACGGTCGCAAGCCTTCGCTTCGATCGGCTTCAATCTTTTCACGCAGCAGATCGACACGCATACGCCGTCGCTCATCGCAGGCAATCTCGCGCACGTGATCGCGCCCAAACCCGAGAATGTCGGCAGCTTTCGCGATCGACATGTGGACTTCGGACGATGCGTAAACAGTCATCGGCGTGCCGGAGTTCCAGAGTCCAGTGCGTGCTACAGCCACACCTGACTTGCGACGATTGGCAACCAATAACGCGATCATGTTTGCCATCGAGCCGCCGCTGGTCAGCAAGCCTTTGGCATCGCGATCGTAGCCAATTAGCGACCCGAGCCAGCGCACGACCATTCGCTCGACTTCGGTACCCGCCGCACCGGAGCGCCAGCACGTGATGTTTGCGTTGAGCGCTGAAGCAATCAGATCCCCGTAAGCGCCGATCGGAGTGGATGGCGACGCGATGTAGCCGAAGAATCTCGGATGACCGTTGTGCCGGCTGAGATCCATGATCGTGCGACATTCGGCGAGCAGTTGTTCAAGAGGCACACCTTCAGCCGATAGCTCCGCGGCGATCGATTCAGTTGTTTTACCGGCATGGTTTTCCGCACGAACCGGACGCTCCGAGATCGTCGTTAGATACTCGCTGACGAGTTTCATCGCTTCAGTCGACATTTCCCGAAGCGCGTCCTCGCTAACATCGAGCGCAGATTTCGTTCGCAATGACATTGAGAAGACAAACTAACATAAGCCGCGTTAACATTCACTCGACATGCCAAACAACTGCGCCACCACCGAGGGCACGATCCGTTACACCGATCGGTTTGCCGGTAAGACCGCACAGGGACACTTCCGCGAACAACAGCATCTCGTACTCTCATCGATCGGCATCGGCACCTATCTCGGAAATCCTGACGAAGCGACTGACGACAACTATACAAACGCCGTCGTTCGTGCGGTTCAACTCGGCGCAAACGTCATCGACACCGCCGCGAATTATCGTTTCCAGAGAAGTGAACGCTCGATCGGAAAGGCGCTCAAGATCCTCGCCAACGAGCATGGCATTCAGCGTGACGAACTTGTTATCTGCACCAAAGGTGGGTATTTGCCGTTTGATGGAGCACCGCCGCGAAACGTCCGCGAATACGTGAACGAGACTTTCGTAAAACCGGGAATCGCTTCGTTTGAAGACATCGTCGGCGGTAGTCATTGCATGACGCCGTCGTATCTTCAAAATCAACTCGATCAGTCACTGCGAAACATGGATCTGGAGTGTGTCGATGTTTACTACATTCACAATCCGGAGTCGCAGCTTGAGCATGTTTCGGAGACGGAGTTTTATGACCGGCTGCGGCGCGCGTTCGAGCGTCTTGAGGAGAATCGCAGCCATGGCAAGCTCGCGTATTATGGTGTCGCAAGCTGGAACGGCTTTCGTGTCGCGGCGGATTCAGGCGCGCATCATTCGCTCGTGCGCATGGAGCAAATTGCACATGAAGTTGGTGGCGATACGAATGGATTTCGTTTCATTCAACTGCCTTACAATCTGGCGATGCCTGAAGCGCTCTCGCTTGCGAACGAAGAACTCGGCGGCGAACCGACGACTGTCCTCGAAGCAGCATTCAGCTTGGGCATCAGTGTCATGGTGAGTGCGTCGATGTTGCAGGGACGCGTCGCGCGCGGTCTGCCGGATGCTATACGGCAACCACTCGGATCGTTATCAACCGACGCGCAAACCGCGATTCAGTTTGTGCGCTCGACATCGGGAATCAGCACCGCGCTTGTTGGAATGAGTAGTGTTGAGCACGTCGAAGAAAATCTGTCGCTGATTGATAAAGAACCTATTAGCGCCGGCGACTTTGCAGCGCTCTGGCAATGAACGAAACGCGATACAAATCGTTTTCCGAGTTCTGGCCGTTCTACGTGTCGGAACACAGCAAGCCCGCGACTCGTTTGCTGCATTTAGTCGGAACGACGGCGGGCATCGCGCTGTTGGTTTACTTGATCGCGACCGGAAGGTGGTGGCTGTTCTTTCTCGGGTTTGTTCCGGGTTATGGCTGTGCCTGGCTCGCGCATTTTCTCGTCGAGAAGAACAAGCCGGCGACGTTTAAGTATCCGCTCTGGTCGTTCATGGGCGATTACAAGATGATCGGGCTCATGCTCACCGGGCGAATGGATCAGGAATTAGAAAGGCTTTCAAAATAGGTCCTATTGGTCCGATACGACCTATTCTACTTAAATGCGCGGCAATATTCCCATCCCCGAAATTCCCCACGGCGAGGATCTGTGGCTTATCGTTCTCGTCACCTCCGTGCGCGAGCGCCGCACGCAGCAGGGCCGTCTCTTCTGCGACGCGTCCGCGCGCAATGCCACAGGCACCATCGCACTCAAGATCTGGGGCGAGATCCTCGAAACACAAAAGGAAATCAAACCCGGTCTCTGGGGAATCACCGGCAAACTCGAAACGTTCCAGGATCGCTCGCAATTCGTCGTCGCCGAATATCGCCCGATCACGATCGAACAATATCGCGAGCACCAAAACGCCGAGCCCCAACTCCCGCGCGCTTACACCTTCGACATCGAAACACTCACACTGCCCGACTTTCGCGAGCGTGTCGGACCACAGCTCGAACGGTCTGCACGGCTCGGCAACATGCGCGTCGAACAGCAACAGCGTTACCTCGAAGACATTGCCGCCGAAGAGGAGCGTTGTTACGCGCTTGGCTCACTGAGCGCTACGTCAGGTCGCGTGCTTTCAATCGCACTTCACGCCGGTCCCATTCCGGGTCTGGAGTTTCCCGGTCTCGGTCCCGAATCAAGCGAGCACGTTTTCGGCATCGACAAACACGGCTACGAAGAAGACGAGAAGAAAGCGCTTCAGGACTTTCTGACCTTCATGAAGGATTTCGATCCTGATTGTGATGAGATCGTCGGACACAACATCATTGGTTTCGATCTGCCCTTTGTGTTTCAGCGCAGCCTCGCACACTCGCTCCAGGCGCGACCGTTCGTGAATCTTGCCGACTACAACGTGCGCGGAGTTTTCGACACGATGCACCGCTGGTGGCTCGGAGCGCGGCGTCACGTCAGTCTCGACGACATCGCGTGGGCGCTCGGAATTGAGTCGAGCAAGACCGCCGAGGTTGAAGGCAGCAAGGTTTTTGATCTCTACCAGGCCGGCCGCCTCGATCTGATTCGCGAATACAACCTCAACGACGTCCGCGTGACGCGCAAGGTCTACGAGCGCATGGTCGCCAGTTTTGGAAGATAAATATAGGTCCTATAGGACTTATTCGACCTATTATGCACTGTCCAAATTGCGGAAAAACTGCTACCGATGGTCAGCAATTCTGTCGCGCCTGCGGCATGAGCCTGGAGACTGTCGGCAAGCTCGTCGCAAAGCACACCGGCTCGCCTGCCAACGTGCAAGCGAAGTTGGACAAGGCCGAAGCTGAAAAGACAATCGTCCGCAGCATGTTCAACTGGATGATCTGGGGCATACTCATCGTCGGAATCGGCCTCCTCATGATTGTCATCGACAAGAGTTTTGCAATCGGCAAATGGTTCAGCGTCCTGAGCTCGCTTCTGATGCTTGGTGGCATGGGCGTCGCGACTGGCGGTGTGCTCAACGCAATCCGACGTGGCACACTTCCCACACGCCGGGAACCGATTCAAATCCCCGGCCCGCCTGACACGAACGAGCTTCCCATCAGTTCCATCCCGGCCGAGCTCCCAAGCGTCACTGAGCGGACAACGCAATTAATTGCGGTCGAGGAGGCTCCGACAAACAAGATGATGGATACCGGCCCAAACGAGTGATAGAATGACCGGCCATGGAATTTGTCTTCCCCGTGTCGATGCTGGTCATCGGTCTGGTCGTCGGCACTGTTTCCCTCTGGTTCATCACCAGGACGAAGCTTAAATACGAATTCGAACGCGGCCGCGCTGAAGGTGAGACTGAACGCGCGACGCTGATCGAGCGTCTCGCCGGTAAGGACAGCCAGCTACAGGAGCTTGCCGAACTGCGAATCGATCACAGAGAGACGCTTGCCAGTCTTTCCGCGCTCCAAACTCGTCTCGAAGAAGAGCGCAAAGCGAGCCAGGACAAAATCACGTTGCTGAACAACGCTGAAGCAAAACTCGCCGATGCGTTCAAGGCGCTTTCGGCGGATGCTTTACGCAACAACAACCAGTCGTTCCTCGATCTCGCGAAACAGAATCTCGAAACATTTCAACAAACTGCAAAGAGCGAACTCGAACGACGCCAGACCGCGATCGGCGACATGATCAAGCCGCTCAAGGAATCGCTCGAAAAAGTCGATGGCAAGATCGGCGAGCTCGAAAAGAATCGTGTCGGCGCGTATACCGAGTTGCGCGAGCAGGTCAAGCAGCTTGCCACCTCCCACTCACAGCTCCAGTCAGAAACTGGAAACCTCGTCAAAGCATTGCGCGCACCGCACGTCCGTGGCCGTTGGGGGGAGATTCAGCTACGGCGCGTTGTCGAGCTGGCCGGAATGCTTCAGTATTGCGACTTTGTCGAACAAGAGACAGTCGCGACCGAAGAAAGTCGCATTCGTCCCGACATGATCGTCCGCCTGCCGGGCAATCGCACGATCGTCGTCGACTCCAAGGTTCCATTTGACGCCTTCTACGAATCGATCTCAACGTCCGACGACGAAGTGCGCGCGCAAAGGCTAAAAGATCACGCGCGACTCGTTAGAACTCACATCACGTCACTCAGTCGCAAGTCGTACTGGGAAACTGTGCAACCCACACCTGAGTTTGTCCTCTTGTTTCTTCCCGGCGAAACATTTTACAGTGCGGCACTGGAAAACGATCCGAAACTGATCGAAGATGGCGTCAGCCAGGGAGTCATCATTGCGACTCCAACGACGCTAATCGCGTTGTTGAAAGCGGTGTCGTACGGTTGGCGTCAGGAACAGATGGCCGAAAATGCGCAGGAAGTAAGCGATCTGGCAAAGACACTTTACGATCGACTGCGTGTGTTCACCACTCATTTCGACGAGATCGGCAAACACCTCGATCGCGCACTCGAATCCTACAACCGAGGCGTGCGTTCACTTGAATCTCGCGTCCTCGTAACGGCGCGACGTTTCAAGGAGCGTGGCGCGATTGCCGGTGAAGAAATCGAAATACTCGAGCCCATCGACAAGGCAGCCCGACCGCTGAGCCGTGACGAAGGCGGACTGTTCCCCGAAGAAGACATGCCTCTGTTGAAATCAAGGAGCGCTAAAAGCAAATCCGCGTCATCGGTGTAATCTGCGTTAAAGTGTTTTTGTGAACGAGATTTGGTTAGGCCCGCTACTCAACGAAAACCGCGCACTACTCATCGAGCGCTGCGCTAAATTCGTAGCCAATAATCAAAGCGACGCATTCATCTATCTCGCCGCGTCATATCCGCTGCTCGAACAAGTCACACAAAAACTGCTCGACGGCGATCGCAACCGGGGCGTTTGGGGCGAGCTTCCGGTTTATCTGTTTCGCGGACTCGTCCGCCGCGTTCTCTATTCGGCTGTCGATTCGGACGGCCATGGACTCCCTCCGCGCATTCCGATCGATCGCGATGAGTTACCGTTAAAGCGCAGCCTCGTTTCGCAATTGCTGCAGCGACTGCTGGCGACTAATCAGCTAAAAGCATTTGCGCCGCTCGCGATGCGCGAAGGTTGTGTGAATAGTATTTCGACCCTCCTCGGCGAGATTCAGCGTGCAGCACGAACGCCTGCCGAATTGGCAGACATCCTCGCCGCGCGCGCTCGCGATATCGAAAAAGGAACGACCGAGTCGCGTGGCATCACCCAGCTTGATTTCGACAAAGAAATCTCGCTGATTTACTCAAATTACACTGAGCTTCTAAATCAGAGTCTGTTCACTGAAGAAGACGCCGAGCAGCTTCGCGCGCTTTGGGTGTTGCGCGGCATGATCGACGACAAATTCGTGCGTGTGCCGTGGCTCGCGAATGTTCAATTGCTCGTTATCGACGGCTTCTTCGATTTCACTCCGGTGCAGGGCGAGATCCTGCGCAATCTGATCCCGTTGCTGCCGCAAACGATCGTCAATCTCAATCACGACGATAGCAATCCCGAGATCTTCACGCCGTTTCAGGAAACGATCGGACAACTCGAAAGCATCGCGAAGTTCGACACCGTTCATTCACGCGATTACACAGCCACGAGCGGCGTGTTGGCGACGCTTCGAGAAAACCTCTTCAACCCGCTGACCTCTTCCGACGAAATCTCAGACGATCCGGAGACGCTTGTTCGTGAGATTCGTTACCTCGAGTGCGGTGATCGCGACACGGAGATTCGCACGATCGCTCGCGAAGTAAAACGTCTGGTGTTGACTCAGGGTTACGATCTTTCCGAGATCGCGCTCGTGGTTCGCCAACGCGCCACGTACGGGCCGACGATC
>DASYPN010000393.1:0-3079 GCA_036006625.1 Pyrinomonadaceae bacterium
GTGAAGGACGCGCTGATGTACATCCAGTCGCAACCACTCGGTGGACGTGGCAAGAGTTTTCAGGGCGAGCGTTTTTACACTGCAGACAACCCACCTTACGGCGCAACAGTCACGTGGTATCTGAAGGAAGCACTCAAAACCAGGAAAGAGAAACGGCAGGAAGCCGAGCGCGAAGCTGACCGTAAAAAAGAGCCGGTCGGTTGGCCCACGCGCGCGGATCTGCGCGCTGAAGAGGAAGAAGAAGCGCCCGCGATCATCGTTACCATTACTGACTCATCTGACACCGTAGTGAGACGACTGACTGGACCAGTAACTGGAGGAATTCAACGTCTCACTTGGGATCTGCGTTATCCGGCGGCAAATCTATCAGCGCCACCACAGCCCGATGCAGATCCGGATTTCGAGCCACCGTCAGGTCCACTCGTGATGCCGGGCACTTACAAGGCCGTCGTTGCGAAGAGAGTCGATGGCGTCGTCACGCAGCTTGGTCCACCACAGCAGTTTCAGGTGACGGTTGAAGGCCAGGAGAACATGTCGAGTGCAGATCACGCGGCGCTCGTCGAATTTCAGACGAAAGCGATGCGTCTGCAGCGTGCGGCGAGTGGTGCCACAGCGGCCGCTAACCAACTCAAGCCACGTCTCGCGGCAATCAAACGCGCGATTGCTGAAACGCCTTCACTGCCGCAAAAACTACAGGAAGACACCACGGCGCTCGATAGACGAACCAATGAGATCCTCCGCGCTTTGAGTGGTGATAACGCCGCGCGGCAACGGAACATAAATACGCCGCCGTCCATCAACGACCGCATCGGTTACGTCGTGGGCGCACAGCGAATGTCGATCTCGCGTCCCACTCAAACTCAGATAGCTCAATACAACGCCGCTGCGCAGGATTTCGACAGCACGCTCAACCAGTTGCGTCAATTGATCGAAGTCGATCTGGCGAGACTCGAGAAACAATTAGAAGCCGCCGGCGCACCATGGACACCGGGTCGGATCCCAGAATGGAAGAATCAGTAAAAAATCCGTGTTCATCCGTGGCTAAATAGGAGATAAGAATGAAGCGCTTCGGTGTCTTGCTGTTTTTACTATTTTGCTTCACGGTCCATGCCCAGAAGCAGCAATCGATAACCGAGAAGGTTGCGGGCATGGAGAAGTTTTCCGGCTTCTTCCCGTTTTACTGGGACGCGAAAGCCGGAAAGCTCTGGCTCGAGATCGACAAGTGGAACACTGAGTTTCTCTACGTTGAATCTCTACCCGCCGGAATCGGATCGAACGACATCGGCCTCGATCGCGGTCAACTCGGCAACAGCGCTATCGTCCGCTTCGATCGAGTTGGGCCACGCGTGTTGTTAGTGGCGCCGAATTATCGTTTCCGCGCCACCACCAGCAATCCCGATGAACGTCTTGCAGTGAAAGATGCATTTGCTGAATCGACCTTGTGGGGATTCGAAGTTGCTGCCGAAGAAGGCAATCGTGTTCTGGTCGATGCGACGAACTTCTACCTGCGCGATGTTCATCAAGTAACGAACACTTTACAACGCGGACAGCAGGGTACTTATCGACTCGAGCCGACTCGCAGCGCGTTTTACCTCCCAAACACAAAAAACTTTCCGCAAAACACGGAAGTCGAAACTACTCTGACGTTCACAGGCGATCCCACGGGACAGTTTGTGAGACAAGTCGTGCCCGTGCCTGAAGCGATCACCGTTCGCGAACGGCATTCGTTTGTGCAACTGCCTTCGGCGGGCTTCAAGCCGCGCGTCCTCGATCCGCGTGCTGGTTATTTCGGAATCGAATACATGGACTTCGCGACGCCGATCGAAGATCCAATCACGAAACGCTTCATCTCGCGGCATCGTCTGCAAAAGAAAGATCCGAGCGCAAATGTCAGCGAAGCAGTAGAGCCAATTGTTTATTACGTCGATCGTGGTGCGCCTGAACCGGTGCGGTCGGCGTTGCTTGAAGGTGCGCGCTGGTGGAGCCAGGCGTTCGAGGCGCTTGGGTACAAGGATGCGTTTCGCGTTGAACTCATGCCCGCCGACGTTGATCCGATGGATGTGCGTTACAACGTCATTCAGTGGGTACATCGCTCGACGCGCGGTTGGTCCTACGGTAGCTCGCTTGTCGATCCACGCACGGGCGAGATTATTCAGGGACGTGTTTCACTCGGGTCACTTCGCGATCGCCAGGACTTCCTGATCGCGGAAGGTTTGACGGCGCCGTACGACAAGACAAACACTGCGTCACCAAAACTGCTCGAGATGGTTCTCGCGCGTTTGCGGCAACTCGCTGCACACGAGGTTGGTCACACGTTGGGACTGCAACACAACTACGCCGCGAGTCCCGTGGGCCGATCTTCAGTGATGGATTATCCCGCGCCACTCGCGAAGCTCGGCGCTGACGGCATTCCCGATCTTTCTGACGCGTATGCGAAGGGAATCGGCGAGTGGGACAAGGTCGCGATTGCTTACGGCTACCAGGATTTCGCACCGGGAACGAATGAAGCGGCAGCACTCGATCGCACCTTGAGCGATGCTTTCAAACGTGGACTGATGTACTTAACGGATCAGGACGCACGACCTCCGAGCAGCGCGAGCTCTGTAGCCCACCTTTGGGACAACGGTACAAATGCGATCGACGAACTCGGCGACGTGATGAAGGTGCGCGCCGCGGCGTTGCGTCGTTTCGGCGAGAACAACATTCGTGAAGGCGCGCCGATGGCGACGATCGAAGACGTTCTCGTGCCGATCTACATGTACCACCGTTACCAGGTTGAAGCTGCTGCGAAAGTGATTGGCGGGCAGGACTACACGTTCAGTCTGAAAGGCAAAGGTGATCGCAATCCGCAGATCGTCGCGCCTGACGAACAGCGGCGAGCGCTCGCAGCCGTGCTCGACACATTGAAACCGGATGCGCTGTCGTTGCCCGAGCCTTTGCTGCGCTTGATCCCCCCGCGTCCTCCCGGCTATCCGCGTAACCGCGAACTCTTTCGCACGCGAACGCAGCCTGTGTTCGACGCGCTCGCGCCCGCGGAAGCGATCGCAGATCACGTCAGCGGCTTTCTGTTGAACCAGGA
>DASYPN010000394.1:0-1582 GCA_036006625.1 Pyrinomonadaceae bacterium
ATAGTTGCCGAGGGCTTTGGCCGGAAAGAATTGAACATCACGATCACGAAACCGTTAAGAACGAGAAGAGTCTCTATCACTAGGGTGCCTAGAGATCGAGTTCCACGCCGGGCGGCCACGGAGGGCCGCCCCTACAGTACGTTCCGAGAGATTTTTTTGGAGATGCATCATGAGTGATGAGAAATTATCGCGGCGTGAGTTATTGAAGGCTGCTGGACTCGCAAGTATTGGAGCGACTGCGGCGAGTGTCGTTAACGCGCACGAAGCTGAAGAACCGCAAGCACCTCGCGCACAACACCGCACGATGATCGGCGTCAAGTTCGAACCTCACGACGTCGTACGCCTCGGCATCATCGGCGTCGGCCTGCGGGGCACCGAAGTCCTTCGCGAATTTCTCGCCGTCGAAAACGTCGTCGTCAACGCCGTCTGCGATGTCGTCAAAGACAAGTGCACACGCGCCGCACAGATGATCGAGAAAGCCGGACAAAAGACGCCCGGCATCTACGCAAACGGCGAACGAGACTTTGAAAAACTTGTCGCCCGGAATGATCTCGACTTTATCTACATCGCAACGCCATGGGAGTGGCACGTTCCTCAAGTCCTCGCCGCCTTAGCTGCAGGCAAACACGTCGGCACCGAAGTCCCAGCCGCCTACACACTCGAAGATTGTTGGAAGATCGTAAACGCTTCAGAAGCAGCGCGACGTCACTGTCTGATCATGGAAAACTGTTGTTACGACGATTCGGAAACCACAGTTCTCAACCTCGTGCGCGCCGGCATGTTCGGCGACCTCGTGCACGGTGAATGTGCCTACAACCATGATCTCCGCGGGATCTTGTTCGAAAACAAGGACGAAGGATTGTGGCGTCGTCGACACCATACATTACGTGATAGCAACCTCTATCCCACACACGGGCTTGGTCCAATGGCGCAGTACATGGACATCAATCGTGGCGACAGCTTCGATCACATCGTCTCAATGAGTTCAACTCATCTTGGTCTTGAAGCTTATCGCAAGGATCACGTGCCCGCGGGGGATCCGAAGTGGAAAGAGATCTACAAAACCGGTGACTACAACACGAGTATCATCAAAACAGCCAAAGGGCGGACGATCATGCTGCAACACAACGTCAGCACACCGCGTCCATACGATCGCATCAACCTGATCCAGGGCA
This sequence comes from Pyrinomonadaceae bacterium, assembly GCA_036006625.1. Taxonomy (GTDB): domain Bacteria; phylum Acidobacteriota; class Blastocatellia; order Pyrinomonadales; family Pyrinomonadaceae; genus PSRF01. The sequence continues at coordinate 1,176 of DASYPN010000394.1, forward strand.
CGAAAGGGATCTTTCGCGACTACCCACCACGAATCTTCATCGATGGACAGGAAGGCGGTCACGGCTGGCAGCCACTCGATAAGTACAAGGAGCAGTATGAATCTCCACTCTGGAAGAAGCAGGGCGAGATGGCACGCAAACTCGGTGGACACGGCGGCATGGACTACCTGATGTGTTACCGGCTAGTGCAGTGCATGCGTGAAGGCCTCGAGCCGGACATCGACGTCTACGATGCCGCCGCCTGGAGCGTCCCTGGTCCACTCAGTCAGATGTCAGTTGCGAAGGGAAGCATGCCGGTCAAGTTCCCAGACTTCACCAGAGGTTTGTGGCGCAATCGCTCGGCGAGTTAGACCCCGGTGTATCAGATTTCTGACTTGGACACAGTCAGTACCGCCCGCGGTAGTGGG
>DASYPN010000395.1:0-30310 GCA_036006625.1 Pyrinomonadaceae bacterium
CGAGGTTCCTGGTAAGGAGGGAAGCAATGGCCAGATACAGAAATGATATGGATGACGAGAGGGACTACTACGCACGTGAGGACCGCCTCAGACGGGAAAACTTCGGCGGCACTCACGACGAACAGTACCGTCCCCAACGTCAATTCGATACTGAACGGCGGCCTGAATACAATCGCGGCCGGTTTGGTGAACGCGCAAATTACGAGTCGGACGAACCGCGATATGCAGAGAATCGCGCCGAACGTCTCCGCGATGATTGGCGGCGTGGTTCACTCTACGAAGGGCGCGATTTTTCAACCGCACGCGACCGCGATCGAGAGTACTACGGGCCGGAACGTTCCCGGCTACGTTGCCGCGACATCATGACTCGCGATCTCGCTGTCGCCACACGCGACACGACGCTTCCGGAAGTTGCGCTGATGATGAAACAGGAAGATACGGGCGTGATTCCGGTCGTCGAATATGACGCGCAGGGTAACGGCAGAACAGAGAATACAGAACGAAAATACGAAGGTCGCAATTACACACGCGGCAAACTAATTGGCTTAATCACTGATCGCGACATAGTCGTCCGCGCTGTCGCCGATAACAAAGATTGTGCGAGCGTGCGTGCCGAAGACATCATGTCGGTTGATATTCACACCGCTAAACCGAACGATCGTGTGGTCGATGTAATCCGGAAAATGGGAGATAAGCAGGTACGTCGCATTCCGGTGTGCAACGACAACGGCTATCTGACGGGAATGATCTCAATGGCCGACATCGCACTGGAAACACGGCAGGACCGCGAGCTCTCGGAAGCTATCGAGGAGATCTCGAAGGGTTCGTCGTTCTGGAACCGGATCTTTGGCTGATCAATTGAATTCGATGGTATAGGTCCTATAGGACATATAGGACCTATATTGATCGAATGCTCCAAATTCTCTTATTCTCTTGCCATGCGAAACAGCAATCGTGAGTTCTCGTTGATCCGTGGCGGTCGGCGAGTGGTACCGTCTGGCCGGCTGTGGAATCCGGCGGCAGACGTTTATCAATCGTCTGACGGCTGGGTCGTCAAAGTGGATCTCGCTGGTGTTTGCACGGACGAGTTGGAGATCGAAATACGCGGTTCAGTGCTGAGCGTTCGTGGCTGTCGACGCGACACACATTATCGCGAGGGCTTCGTTTACCATCAGATGGAAATCACTTACAGCCGCTTTGAAAAATCGATCGAGTTTCCGGCGCCGATTGAAGGAGCGTCGATCAGACAGGACTACAAAGATGGTTTTTTGATCATCGACGTCCGTAGGGAACAGGACTAGTTATGCCGGAACCTCTTGAAAATTCAACGCCAGCCCCCGTTACAACTTCTACGACCGCGGGACAGAGTCTGCCCGGCGACGATTTGAAGTTTGCAGCACCGGAGCCCGGTCAACCTTTCGAGGTCGCCGTACTGGCTTTGCAGAATCTCACGATCTTCCCGGAAACAGTCATACCACTGGGTGTCGGAAGGCCCCGTTCACTCGCTGCCGTTGAATCCGCACTTTCAACTCCGGAAAAACTGTTGTGTTGCATCACGGTGCGACCGGATCGCTCGGATGATACCGACGCAAAACCTGCTGATCTTTACGAGGTCGGCACGCTCGTCATGATTAAGCGCATGGAGCGAACGCCCGACGGCATGCGCATCATCGTGCAAGGAACCGACCGCGTGCGCGTAACACAGTGGAAGCAGGAAGATCCGCACTTGCGCGGCGTCGCCGAGATCCTGCCCGATCCACGCATCGTCGATCCGGAGGAAGTCGAAGCCGGCAAGCGCAACCTGCAACAGATGATCACTGAGGCTATGGCGCTGTTGCCAAACGTGCCGGCTGAAGTGCGAATCGCAGTGCTCGGCCAGGTCGACGCCGTACGGCTTTCGTATTTTCTCGCCTCGATTCTCAGTCTCGGTGTCGAAGAAGAACAGAAAATGCTCGAAGCAAACACTGCTGACGAGCTCGTGCGTCTCGCGAACGCCAATCTCGCGCGCGAAGTCGAGATTCTGCAACTGCGTTCGAAGATCGCGTCGGAAGCGCAGGTTGAGATGGATAAAGCGCAGCGCGACTACGTGCTGCGACAACAGATGCGTGCGATCCAGAAGGAGCTCGGCGAAGACGAGACAGGCGAGGCCGCGGAAACTGAAATGCTCCGCGAGCGACTCGAAAAAGCCAAACTTCCTGAAGAGGTACGCGCCGAAGCAGACCGCGAACTAAAGCGACTGCAGCGCCTGCCGCCGGCTGCGCCTGACTATCACGTCATTCGAACTTATCTCGAGTTTATTTTGGAGTTGCCGTGGCTAAAGTCTTCCGAAGACAAGCTGGATCTGGCCGAAGCCCGGCGCATTCTTGATGAGGATCACTACGGTCTTGAAGACGTAAAGGAACGCATTCTCGAGTTTCTAGCCGTGATTAAGCTCCGCCCCGATACGAAGAGTCCGATACTGCTGTTTGTCGGACCGCCGGGAGTTGGCAAGACGTCGCTTGGGCGATCGATTGCTCGAGCGCTGGGACGGCAGTTCGAACGAATGTCGCTGGGTGGCGTTCGTGATGAAGCGGAGTTGCGTGGTCACCGTCGCACGTACATCGGCGCTATGCCGGGTCGCATCATTCAATCGATTCGGCGCGCGGCAGTCAATAATCCCGTGCTGATGCTTGACGAGGTAGACAAACTCGGCAACGACTATCGCGGCGATCCGTCGGCAGCGTTGCTCGAGATTCTCGATCCACAACAAAACAATTCGTTCCGCGATCACTATCTCGATCTGCCGTTCGATCTCTCGAAGATCTTCTTCATCGCGACTGCGAACCAGCTTGGTCCGATTCCGGCGCCCTTGCGCGACCGCATGGAGATCATCCGTCTCGCAGGCTACAGCGACCGCGAGAAACTCGAAATCGCACGTCGTTACCTGATCCCGCGCCAAACTACAGAAAACGGATTGAATAGTGCACAGCTCAAGATCACCGACGATGCGGTCGAGCTCATCGCGGCGCGCTACACACGCGAAGCAGGCGTTCGCCAGATGGAGAGAACCGTCGGCAGTATTGCTCGCAAGGTCGCATTGAAGATTGCGCAAGGTCAGGCAGAAGCGGTCACTATTACTGCTGAGGATCTTCGCGAGTATCTCGGAGCGCCGCAGTTTTATCCGGAACAGGCGCGCAAAGAGTTGCCCGCGGGTGTCGCCACTGGAATGGCCTGGACCGAAATGGGCGGCGAGGTTCTGTTTATCGAAGCGACGTTGCTGCCTGGTGGACGCGGGTTAACGATTACCGGCCAGCTCGGTGAAGTGATGCAGGAGTCGGCGCGCGCCGCGCAGTCGTATTTGTGGTCGCACGCTGCTGAGTTTGGCATCGAGCCGGACATCTTCAAGAATTTCGGAGTTCACTTACACGTGCCGGCGGGTGCGATTCCAAAAGACGGACCAAGCGCCGGTGTGACGATCACGTCAGCGCTTGCTTCGTTGTATACGGGCCGTCGCGTCCGGCCTGACACGGCGATGACCGGCGAGATTACGCTCTCGGGTCTGGTGTTTCCGATTGGCGGCGTAAAAGAGAAGGTTATGGCAGCACATCGCGCGGGAATTCGGCGGATTATCCTGCCGAGCCGGAACGAGGCTGACGTCGACGACATCCCCGAGGACGTGAGGAAAGAATTGCAGATAGTCTTTGTGTCTGGAATTGGCGAGGTGCTCGATGCAGCGTTGGAGGTGCTGGTGGCGAATCCACCGCCACTTGCCGCGACGATGGACTCGAATCGAGGGCGCCACACAGAACCCGAGCCGATCACGGTTAAGGGAATCGAGAAATAGGTCCAACAGGACATATAGGACCTATTCTTCTGAAATGAAAAGAGGTCACCGGAATTTCCGGTGACCTCTTTTGTTTAGGGTTGGAGCCTAACCTTACGGCAGGGCTTCAATGTTGAAGAAGAACTTGAACGAGCCAGTGGTCTGCACACCCAGTAGGATTTGCAGATTGACGCTCGCTCCGGGAGCTAGCGGTGAACCCAAGGTAACCGTCGTGGTGGTCGCGCTGCTGTTGAAACCGCCGCCCAAAGGCTGGGCAGGTGGTGTCTCCAGCTGCGTGCCAAAGATGGTTATCGTGCACGGCGATGACGGGGAGCCTGGCGATGCCGCACATGTGACCGGATCGCTCACGGTATCGGTAGTGTTGCCAGAAGTTAGCAGCCTCAGGTCGGCAACGCCGCCGCTCGCTATAAAGGTGGTACTGATATCCACCACCCGTATCCGCAAGCGTGTCACCGGCGCGCCGGTGTTGTTCTGGAACCGACGTCTAATCGACATCGTGCCGGTTGCCGCGTTTGGTCCGATCGCTGTGGTATCACGGACGCGATTCGGATTACCCGCAGCGCTCTTGCTTGAATCGAGCAGCAACGCTACGACGTTCAAGGTAAAGCGCGGACTACCCAGGTTCTGTGGACCCGGAGCTCCCAACCGCTGTCCCATAACTGTCGCGGTTGCGTTCGTGTCAACGAAGATGAAATCATCAGCGTTGACGTTCGAATCCTTGGTGAAGCCACCGGTCGGACAGTTACCAAACGTCGATGGATTGCCTTTCTTACCACACTCATCTCGGAAGTAACTGTGCTCGAGGGTACTGCCGCTGGTTGGCGTCAGCGTATTGCCTTCGCGGAACAGGTCGCATGTAGCGCCCACGTTGCTGCCGAAGCCGACCGCATCGAGACGGTTCGCGGTCGAGATCTCCAGCAACGACCCGGTCTTGAAGATAGCGACGTTGCGATCGCTCTCGATGTCGGACGCCATCAGTTGATCGCCAGCCGCTGCTCCAGTACCGCCGTAGTTGGCAAGACTGTAAGCAGATCCCGCGAACAGGTAGTGTCCACGAGCCGGAATCGTTGTGCCGTTCGGAATGACACCGAGGAGAACCGGAGTATCACTGCAGGTGGCGCCCATCTTGAACAGGCCATAGCCGCCACTCGTGCCGTTAACGACATGTGGTGAATCGGAGTTGTTGTAGATTTCCACGAAGTCGTCGCCCGCACCTCCAGGTCCACTCGTTCGTAGTTCGCTGATCAGAACCGCTCCAGCCGCATCGTTTTCAATGATCGTACCAGTCGCGGTGCCATCAGTGATGATCACGTTCACCGGATTCGATAACACAACCAGGAACGACTCGTTATTCTCACCCTTCTTGTTATCAGACAAGATCGATACCAGGATCGTCTTGAACTGTTCGCCCGCGGCGAAGTTGAGGGTGCCTGATGTTGCAGTGTAGTCCTGACCCGCCGTCGCTGTGTTAATTGAGGCGGGTACTATGTCCTGGGTGGCGTAGTTCACTGATACTCCACCAGCAGGAGCCGGCGCACTCAACGCGACCGTGAAGATCATGTTGGCTGTTCCGCTCTTAGGCTCAGCCAAACTTGCATCCTGGATGCTGATGTTGGGCTGATTCTGGACCGACGTGGTGGCGGTAGCAGAATTGTTACCCGGCGTTGGATCAGCAGTAGTACTCGACACGGTCGCCGTATTGCTGATTGTCGTGCCCGTAGCTGTTCCTGCGTTAACGTTCACCACCACAGTGAAGACACTCGACGCTCCCCCAGCAAGCGTGGGCCTCGTGAAGGTCAGAGTACCCGTACCTCCGTTGGGAACCAGGTCTGTACGCGTCCAGCCTGCCGGTGTCGTCACCGATACCAGCGTTGTATTGGCCGGCACCGCATCTGAAAGCGACAAGCTTTGTGCATCGCTTGGACCATTGTTGGTTACCGTGACCGTGTAGGTGATGTTGCTACCTGCCTGTACCGGATCAGGTGAATCCGTCTTCGTCACTGAGACATCCGCCGACGGCGTCAAAGTATCAGTATCCGTGGCGCTGTTATTTCCAGGCGTCGGATCAGTTACTCCTCCCGGCGCAGTTACCGTTGCCGTATTCGACAAGGATCCCGTTGCCGATGCAGCGACTGTCGCATTCACCGTGTAGGTAATACTGCTGCCTACCGGCATGTTGACCGTGTCGCTGATGTTGCCTGAACCGGCGGCTGTATTTCCGGTCGCGCCGCCTGCCGCCACACTCGTGAACGTCACTCCCGTAAGTGATGACGGGAAGGTGTCGGCAACTGAGGCGCCGCTCACCGCGCTTGGACCATTGTTGGTCACCACGATGGTATAGGTCACCGGATTGCCCGGCACCACCGAAGAAACACCGTCGGTCTTACTGATCGAGAGATCAGCTTCGCCCGTGAGAGTGTCCGTATCCGTGGCGCTGTTGTTTCCGGGTGTCGGATCAGTAACTCCTCCTGGCGCTGTGACCGTAGCCGTATTGCTTAGGCTTCCGGTTGCCGTTGCCTGGATAGTCGCATTGACCGTGTAAGTAACACTGCTGCCGGCTGGCATCAGCGTCAGCGTGTCGCTGATATTGCCTGAGCCTGCCGCCGTGTTTCCGGTTGCGCCGCCCGCCGCCACGCTCGTGAACGTCACTCCCGTAAGTTCTGCCGGGAACGTGTCGCTCACCGTGGCGCCGCCAGCGTCACTGGGGCCATTGTTGGTTACCACAATCGTATAGGTCACAGAAGTGCCTGGCACCTTCGAGGTGACACCGTCGGTCTTGGTGATCGACAGGTCAGCCGTTGGTGTAAGCGTATCTGTGTCAGTTGCGCTGTTGTTGCCCGGAACTGGGTCAACAACGTTTCCAGGCGCCGTTACCGTCGCCGTATTGCTCAGGCTTCCGGTCGCCGACGACGCGATAGTCGCGTTTACCGTGTAAGTAACACTGCTGCCGGATGGCATGTTCAGCGTGTCGCTAATGTTGCCCGAACCGGCTGCCGTGTTCCCGGTCGCACCGCCCGCCGCCACACTCGTGAACGTCACTCCCGTAAGTGCTAGCGGGAACGTGTCGCTCACTGAGGCGCCTGTCACCGCGCTTGGACCAGAGTTGGTCACCACGATGGTATAGGTCACCGACGTACCCGGCGCCTTCGAGAGGACACCGTCCGTCTTGCTGATCGACAGGTCAGCCTGTCCTAATTCAAATGCGCCAATGTCAACGCTCGTGCCAATCTGGCGCGGGAAGCCAACGCCACGCTGATCGACCGGCAACGGCTCAGCGACGTTCGCGTCGCCGTCGAGGTCGAACGTATCGGCTGGCAGATTCGCGTTGCTGCCGGCGTCAATTGCTGGGCTCGGCGGACCTGTCGACAACAACGCATGCGTAAACGTCGTGCCGCCGTTGTTGGCCAAAGCTGCAAGCCGTGGATCAATAGGCGAACCCGAACTGCCAACCAGATTGCCCTGAGTACCGTTGGTGATGCCGGTCATATTGGTGCCATCACCGATCAGGTTGTTAGAGCTGGTCCCGTCAATCGCACCTTCGATGTCATTCCGGGTACTGGTGCCACTGCCTGCAAAGTTACCTGCGACAATCGTGTTCTTCAGCGTGACCGTGCCGCCCTGATTACGCAGGCCGCCGGCCCCACCGCCACCGCCGTTGTCATTGTCGCCGTGATTGTTTGTGATCGTGGAGTTGATGATGGTCGCCGTGCCACCAAGGACATCGACGCCGCCGCCAAAGCCGTTTGCGTTATTGCCGCTGACGGTCGTGTTAATGAGCGTCAGACTCGTAGCGGTGGCACTGTTGCCGATTCCCGCGCCATCCGAAGTTGCGGCGTTCCCGGTCAAGGTAGAGTTCACCAACGTCAGCGTGCCATTGTTGAGAATGCCGCCGCCGTTGGCTGCCGTACCACCAGTGATCGTCAGACCGATGATCGCAGCCGACTTGCCGGAGTTGACATTGAACACACGGAAGAGGTTGTTACCGCTGACCGTGACGCTCTCACCACTGGTGTTGTTGTTGATGACCGCGTCCCTGCCTACCACCAACTCGGCCGTGCTGAGCGTAATGGTATGCGGTCCAGAACCCGCGATGTTGAACGTGATCACGTTATTCGGCGTGCTGCATACGTTCCCCAGCGCCTCGCGCAAGGTGCCGGCGCCATTATCTGCCGTGCTCGTCACGACCGGATTGGAGGTGCAAGCAATGACTGTTTGAGTCACGGTATTGCTCTGCGATGGATCAAAGTTTCCATCACCCGAATAATCCGCACGGATGGCGTGCGTGCCCGCAGTCAGCGTAGACGTCTGACATTGCGCAGAGCCTCCGCTAAGTGGCACGTCATTACAGACCACAGCGTTGCCGTGATCGGTGTCAATGAAGTCAACCGTACCGGTTGGATTCACTGTAGGCTGTGCGGGACTCTCGGCAACGGTGGCCGTAAAGGTCACCAGGTCGCCGAAGTTCGACGGGTTCAAGTCGGAAGCGAGCGTCGTCGTGGTGTCGAAGAGATCGACCGGTGTGTTGACTGTATTCGTGTTCGTGGATAGCGGCGTGGCGCCGTCGTTATAGTTAACAGTACCGAAATTCGAAACCTGCGCTGCGCCCGGCGGTACTCCAGTCAAATTCGGCGGATTATTCACCGTCACCTGGAAGGTGATGGTGACGCTGTCGCCCGCTCGCAGGGTGCCAATCGTGCGGTCAACGTCACTGACGAACACCGGCGCAGATACAACTCGCGGACTCAGCTTAGCGTGATTGCTGAGCACCTTGCGGCTTCCGGCATCCTTCGCTTTGATTACCAATTTCTGATTTCCAACCTCTGAAAACGCCGGCTGAGCTACTACATGTACCGGCTGAGGTTGGCTATTCAATGCTACTGCACTCGACTCACTTAGCGTCGTGTCGTTGCTCGCGTGAGCTGTCGGTTCAATCAGGGCGAGCACGCCGCCTGCGAAGTTACCCAACGAGGTCACCGCACGCGCAATTAGTGATGGCTGCGCTGACATCGCCTGCGTATTTTGAACGGATGCAATTGCTGTCGCACCATTTCCGTCTGTTGGACGAGGTGCACTGGCAAACTGTTGTGTTGCTTTAGAGGGCGCGATCAGTTTGGTGAAGTCCGAAGGGGTATCAACTGCCTGACATACTCCTCCCGGAGGTGCACTAGGATCGACCGCAGTCGCCGTGAGGCTCGCAACCACCTCTTCGCCGGTCGTAGTCGCCGCGTTGCTGGTGGGTGTGTTGCTTCTCGTGTTCCACGTCGCTTCGGCATCCTGCGTCTGAGTCCCCGCCTCGGTAAAGCCTTCGAGGAACATGCGGTTAGTGTTTGAAATATCACTCAGACGGAGTCGGAAGGCGCGCACCGTGTTGCCTGCCGCGTTGGTCACGTTGTTCCCGGACACATCACCGCACGTGATATTGGACTCTCCGGCGGTTGACGATCCGGAAATCAAATTGATACCAGCAATGCCGGCTGTTCTCGCCGTCACCGTGTTGTTGGTGATCGTTGCGTCCACGCGCGCCGTATTGAAGCGCGACTGAACGTCGATGGTGGTGTCTTCAGTGCCATTGACGTTCGAGACGGTGTTGCCGTTGATCTCGACGATCATACTGCTCGTCTCTTGAGCGACGAGGCGGACGGCTATACCAGCGCCTCCGAGCACTTCGATGTCGGGATTGTTGTTCACGCGTCCCTCCATGTGGCTGCCCAGGAAGGAGGTGATGTTCACTGCTGAGCCGCCGCGGCTCTGAATGGTCGGGTTATTGAGGATGTTGAAGTTCATCGTCGCCGTATCATCGGTGTTGATATCGATACCGGTTCCGATGTCGGCTTGAGCGTCAAGGGTGGAGCCAGTGATGTCAAGGTTGATAGTTGTGTCGTCCTGCGCGAAGACCTGGATAGCCTGAGTGCGCAGGCGCAGGAACGAACTGTTGAGGACGTTAATAGTCGACGACGGCGCGCCCGCCGCTGCGCTGAGGTTGCGGAAGAAGAAACCGCCCTCGCCGTTGGTGTTAACCGGGCCTCCGGAAAACTGCGTTTGCGAGTCGCGGAACGTTGAGCTGCTAATCGTCAGATTGACGTTCGTATCGGTATTGGTATTGCGGAACGCGTCGGTCTCAGAGAAGCGAATCTCGGTATTGTTGACCGTAGCGGTGCCCGAGAGATTCTGCGCGTTGATGCCGGCCTCGTCTACTGCGTCACCAGCCCCATCAATCAGACTGTTATCAAACTTGAAATTCGCGACGCCAATTGCAGTGACGCCGTTCTCGACCATCGTACCCGTTAGGTTGAGATTGTCGAAGGTGGCGAGCGTCGTCACGTTATTGAGGTAGATGGCTGAGTTGCAGGAGCTGATAATCGTATCGTCGCAGGCGCCGGCACCTCCACCGTCAACCGACGAGTTGGCGTTGGTGAAGTTCATATTCTTCAGGACGATCGAATCTGCTGCCTGAATGTCAGCGCCTCGAGTCGTAGTGTTCTGGATGGTGCCGCCGGAACCGTCGGTAGTTCCCGTGCCGTTAACGCGGAAGCCTCCCGGGCTGCCGGTGGCTGAAGTGTTCAGCAGCACAAGACCTTTCGCTCCGCCGTTAGCGGCGAGCGAGGTCAGTTGGACATTCAAAGGAGTACGGCTGGCTGCACTTGTGCCGGCGATGTTGATGGCCGCCGCGCCCGCTGCGTTCACTGTTCCGGTTGTAATCGAAATCGAGCCGGTACTCGTGGTCGAGTGTATGCCTTCGGCCGCGCCTGTGGTGAAAATGCTGACGGTGCCGAGGCCCTTTGCGCCTGACCCGCCAGCTATCGTTACGGCTTGCGCGGTCATGCGTGTGCCGCCACTTCCCGGATCACCGCCAAGGGTGAGCGTGGTGAACGTGACATTGCCGTTGGCGTTATTGATGTTGACACCAGTGTTGCCAGCGCCGCCGGCGGTTGAGCCCGCTGTTACCGTGGTGATCGAGATGGAGCCGCCGGTGGTCCCATCGATGTTGACAGCACGCTGTCCGGCTGTGTTTTGGGTGATAGAACCGCTGTAGGTAACGTTTGGATTGCCAGGGCTGCTCCCAACGTTGAAAGCGGTGCCTGTCGGGCTCGTAATTGTAGATGAAGCAGAAAAACTAAAAGTGCCGGACGAGCCATTTATTATATCGATGCCTGCATCGCCGCCGCCCAGCGTATTTGTGCCATTGAAGTTGTAAATGCCGTCGGCGTTGTCGAATTGAAAACCTGTGCCGCTGGTAGCGCTAAGAGTCCCTGTTTGGAAAGTCAGTGTTCCGGTGTGTCCATTCAAGGCGCTTATGAGCGCACCTGTGTTGGTTTTAGACACGTTGCCGCCGTAAGTAAAACTTACGGAGCCGCCGCTGATATTGACGGCGGCTGAGCCTGCGGCACTATTAGACAGACCAGTCCCTGCCGAACTGGCTGACAGTGTGCCGGTGACGTTCACGAGGTTCAAATTTGAAGTCGGCGAACTCGTTGACTCAAACGTGCCGAAACTAACGTTCGCCGCAAACGCGCCGCTGGTGAACACATTGAGTGCACCACCCGTGCCGGTAAGGTTAACCGTGTTGATTATTGGTGACCCGACCGCACCCCCGTTGAATTTAAAGAACCCTGGAGTGTTGCCAACGTTCAATCCACGGACCGTATTGTCAGTAGAGAGGTCAACACCATTGCCAGCGGTCGTCACGATGTTGGGAGCCGTGCCTACCGCGCCTGCAAAAGTCGTGTAAGCAGAACTACTGTCGGCGGCGGCAGCGAAAACCGTATTGAATTGAATTGCATTGCCGATCAGCTTTTGCTGCGCACGAAGATTGACGCCATCCGTCTCGGTGTAAGTTCCGGTTCCAGTGCGAAGGGCAATGAAATCGCCATTCTTAGGATCGGGAATGGCGCCAGTTCCGGCATTGGCAGTATTGAAAGAAGCGATGGTTGTGAACGGATTAGTAAATGTGCCGCGATTCAATCCGCCGCCGCTGTTGTTAATGAACCAGACCATGCCGGTGATATTGATGGTGACTGTAGCAGTGTCGGTTTTCGTTCCGTCGCTAATTTCATAAGTAAACGTGTCTGCGCCGTTGGTAAATCCGGGCGCTGGCTCGTAAGTAAAACTGCCATCGCTGGCGAGGGTGACCGACCCCTTTACACCAGCCCGGCCGACCGCGGTTGTGTCAGTAGCGATGCCGACATTAGCGCCGGCTCCCTGAACTTTGGTAACTGTCAAACCGGAATTGTTTCCCGTGTCCGGATCCCTGTCGTTAGCTAGCACGCCGGAGCCCGCCGGTATCGTAATGGGGATATTGCCGCTGGCCGCATAGGTATCGGGATCGGCAATCGGCTGTGTGTTGATGGAGCCAGGTACCAGCGTGGTGTGCGGGTCGATATTGTCGCTGAACACCACATTAGTGGCATCCGTCGACCCAGTGTTGGTGATGGTTACCGTGTACTCGATCTTTTCTGCGGGGTTGGGGCTCGCATTGGGATCCGCCTTGTTATCCCCGTCATCGCCGATAATCGTGAATGCTTTGGTCGCCGTTATTGTGGCCGCGAATGGCTCGGGTGCGGGCGCTGGGACCGGCGCATTTACCGCAACGCTATTACTCGCTGTCGAGGGCGCCTGCGACGACTTGTTGCGAGGCAGCAACTTTGAATGACCATTAGGCCGGTTCATCGCAGCAGCCATCGGAACAAATGGCATAATGAAGAGTGAAAATGACAGCAGACCGGCGATCAACACATTAAGGTTGCGCCTTGAATGGGACAACGAGATTCGGGGTTTCATAGATTTCTCCTGGGTTCGAGCTAAACTTTCCAGCAAGCTGTGGTCAATTACTGCTTCTGGGCACGTGTAAGCGTTGGGTTGACCGAGATATTGGTTTTTGCAAGGAGCTTCTCAGGTCGTATTGACCTGCAAAGATGTTTTTGTGACTTTGTTCAAGCTAATGGTCGTTCTAACGTATTAACGCGAGAACTCGACCTTAAAACCACCATTGCTTTCGAGGCGCCAAAATGGCGGTTGGGATGGAACCGCCATTTTAGCCCACTTTGGCTCACTTGGAGCCAGTTTTTTCTCCGCTACTTATAAATACGCAAACCACCGTGATTTTCAGAACTGCTATGGTCTTTGCGGGAAAATACCTTGAAGCGCAATGCAGAAATTTAGCGTCAGGTACGGTTGCATATTGTTGTGCGGCAGTCCGCCTCCCGCCGGAGGTAATCCCTGCGGAGCAAGTTGCGTAATAGTTAACGTGTTACTGTAGGCGTTACCGTTTTTTGAGCGAGCGAGTGCGAAGTTTGTGCAGACGTTAGACTCAGCAGGGTCGGCCCCGTCAGCCATGAGCGTGTGCGTGTGGACTGGCATCTCGCTAACGAGCAACGTGATGCTTTCGACGCCTGACATCTCGCCGAGATCTCGAAGACTGAGCCCCTGACCCTGACCGGGCTGCATCGGGGCGTTACCCTGCATGTCGGGTAACGCAAAGGTGGATTTACCATCACCACCGTACGTAGTACCGAGCAGGGAAAAGAGCGCGGTGTTCTGCGAGATTGGCAGTAACTGTCCATCGCAGAAGGCCCAGCCTTTAGGGGCAAAGTTGAAAGGAAAGATTCGGATTTCAGCTACAAATGGGTCGGACATTTTCTTCTCCTTTAGGTCTGGCTGGGGAATCTGCCAAAAAGCGAAATGATGAAGTTAATGCAGAGAAACGGCTGCGTGTTCTCGTGTGGCTGACTGCCGCCAGCGGGGCTGATAGCCTGGGGGTTCATCGGATCTTGCGGGACTGCATTGATGTAAAGATCAACCTGCGTCGATTTTGCTGTGACGTGCTGCGCTGGCGATTGTTGGTTCGCTGGATCTAATGATCCCAGCATCGGGTGCGTATGATTTGGAATTTGTTGGGTCGTTAGCGTCTCCGATTCAGTGCCTGCCATCTCACCGATTTGATAAGTTGTGCCGTCTGGCCCAGTGCCCATGTGAATGGGTACCCGACTGGCAAGATTCGGGAGATTGAACGTCTGTTCGCCGTCGCCGCCATAGGTTGTGCCAATTAACTGAAAAAGCACTTCGTTTTCGGCAATGGGGAGCGTTGCCCCTTCGCAGAACATCCAGCCGCTTGGGGCGAAGTTGCCTGCGAACATTCTGATTTCACCGACATAAGGTTCTGGCATTTTCGTCCTCCTTTAATTTTGCGATGGGAAGATGCCCTGGAGCGCGATAATGAAATTCAGCACCAGGTAGGGCATCATGTTGTTGTGTGGCTGGCTCCCGCCGATGCTGGTAACCGTACTGGCGATCAAAGGCGACAGCGTAGTAGGCCCAGTGTAGAGGTCATTGGGTGCACTACCCGCGAGCAGCGTCGTATTGTCTGGTGCATTCGTATTCGCGGTGGCCGTCGTCCCTTGAAGAAAGTGGAGATGCGTCGGCAACTGCTGAATGTTGATCGTTACGGACGTGGTGCCGGCTTTCTCTCCAAGTGTATGACCATTACCCATATGAATCGGCACCTGCCCACGGAGGTTGGGCAAGTTAAAAGTGGTCTGTCCGTTTCCGCCGTAGGTGGTGCCAAGCAGTGAGAACAGCGCCTGATTTTGGTTGATAGGCAGGGATTGCCCATTACAAAGAGCCCATCCCTTGGGGGCAAAGTTAAACGACACGATCTTGATTTCGCTAAGGAACGGTTCCGACATGTCTCCTCCTAAAGGAAATTAGAAAATCGCTCAGCGTGACAATGGATTAGCAGTGGTCGGGTTGTTGTCTTGATACTAGTCCCGATATTGATCCCGAACTCTCAAAATTGGATGGAGAAGGACGGGAGGTAGCTTCCTGCTGTGGAGATCTGGAGAACTTGAATTGAAGCGGGCGGGATTCTAAACCGTCTTGGACCGAATTACAAGCCCAAATTGCCGCCTCCTGCAAATATTCATGCAAACCCTTTTTGCCTCCCAAATGCGCGTATAGAGTGGGCCAAAACGAATAAATGGACAATTCGCCCGAATTTTTCTTGGCACGAGTCAAGAACTGAATATAAACTGTAGACCGCCACACGAGCGGCCCGTTCGAGGTCGCCAATTAGCGGTCCAACCTATACAGCCCAGGAGAAACAACCCACAATGACAATGCCACGTCGCACCTTTTTGCGAGATGCGTTTAGATCCACTTTATCCGTAGGTTTATTGATAGCAGCCAGCCGTGCCAGTTTTTCCCAACAGGGTACGAGCGGCGGAGTTCCCGTCGAAGCACAGAAAGATCCGGTCTTTTCTTTTGTAGCTTCAACTTTCGAGCCATACGTGGGCGACATCTTTACAGCTCCCAACGCCCGCGGCGAAGCCATTGAACTGAAGCTCGTCAAACTTCAAAAATACGAACCCGAAAACCTTCTAACGAAGCTCGCGCGCAGGACCAAGAGCTTCTCGTTACAATTCAAAGCTTCCGACGAATTACCACCTTTTACTTCGATTCACACGATCAGCCATCCCCGACTCGGCAAATTTGATCTATTCTTGACGCGTCACAAGACCGATGAAGGAGATCTGTTTTACGAGGCCGTTATCAACCATGTCGAATAGTGTGAACGTTTCATTACGTCCGGTTACCGACGCCGATCAGGAATTCCTGGTCGGCGTCTATGCAAGTACACGTGCTACTGAGCTCGCCCAGGTAGATTGGGACGACAGCCAGAAGGACGCTTTCATTCGCTGGCAGTATGCCATGCAGAAGCAGGAATACGACGCGCGTTATCCGAACGCGCGGTACGAATTAATTCTTGTTGACGATCAACCGGCCGGGCGTATCTGGGTAGGAACGGATGATACGCAGATCCGTCTGCTTGATATTGCGTTGCTGACGGAGTTTCAGAATCGCGGTGTCGGAGCTTATCTACTCCGTCAGTTGATTGATGAAGCACAGCTCGCGCACAAGCCACTCAGGCACATGGTGTTTATGCTCAACGATAATGCGCACCGTTTTTATGAGCGGCTTGGGTTCGTTGAAATTGAAGACGTCGGCGGATACAAGCACATGGAGTGGAGAGCTGGCCAGAATCAGATCGGCTCAGCGGGCTAATCTCCGCGGTAGTAGTTGTAAACCGCTTCATATCTGAATCCCTCGGGTTCCTGACCCAACGCCACCAGGAAGATATCAAACTCGCCCATGTCCGGATGGGACACTCGGTAAGTCTGTTGCGGTAAAAAGACTTCAAGCGGCCCCATGAACATCGCGGAGAATCTTTCCATGCCCTCTTGTTCATGTGGCTCGATGCGTCGTGGTGTGACTGAGACTAAAGTCAACTCGATTGGTACCGGCGCCTCAACCATAACTCGAAACTTCGTGTTCACGTTCTTTGTGAATTCCGCTTCGGTCTGCATCTCACTCATTCATCATCTCCTCGCTGCGCAAGTATAAACTCAAAATCTCTTCATTCGTGGGCCGGGCAAAATCTTCGTACCAAAGCCCGGCGTTTCCAAACTTCTCCGGCCATTGCAAACAAACAATCCGGTCGGCCACACGTTCCACCGTGGCACGACTGTTCGCGTCCGCAACCGGCGTCGCTGCTGTGATCTGACTAACACGCAGTTTACGCACGGCGCGAACTGCTATCTCCATCGTCCCGCCGGTATGGATTCCGTTGTCGACAAGGATCACTTGTTTGTTCGAAAGATCGAGCGGCGGACGTTCAGCACGGCAGAAACGCTCGTTCTCCTCTAACTGCTTAATCCCTTCAAGCACAGAATGGTCTGAACCGGTAACTGGATTCGCCGGCAGCGGCAAGAGATCATCGTCGACGACCAACGTGCCGGCGACGCTCACGGCGCACAAAACTCTATCTGGTCCAAACGGCGCCGTCAGTCTACGAATGAATAACAGCTCCAGAGGCAGCGCCAGTTCGCGCGCGACTTCGGCGGCGACAAATACACCACCACTAACAATGGCAACAACTATCGTCTCGTTTGCATTGTTGAACTCTTGAAGTCTGCCGGCAAGCTCGCGGCCAGCCGCAGCAGGATGTGGAAATTTAATCATTAAGCCGCGGACTCAGACGGATAAATTCAGATTTCTTATCAATCGCTGCAGGTAGTTAGGATGAATGCCAAGCAGTCGCGCGGCCTCGACGTGATTGTGATTCGCATCCTCGATGGCGCGCAAGATCATCTGCTTCTTGTTTTGGACCACAGCCCGGTGGTACGTCGTAAGCGATCCGTCTCCGCTAACCCTCGTCTCCAGCAAAGCCTCCGGCAAGTCTTCCGGCAGGATCCATTCAGTTGTTCCGAGCACAATCGCTCGTTCAATCGTGTTCTCGAGCTCACGCACATTACCCGGCCAGTCGTAAGCCGTCAAACATGTGCGGGCTTCAGGCGAGAAACCCTTCAACTTTCGATTGCACATCGTGCCGTACTTATCGGCAAAATAATTTGCGAGCAGCATGATGTCTTCACGTCGATCGCGGAGCGGTGGCATTTCGAGCGAAACAACATTGAGACGATAGTAAAGATCCTGCCGGAACTGGCCGCTCTCAATCGCCTCTTCCAGATTCTTGTTTGTGGCCGCGATTAATCGCAGATCAACTTTGATGGTTCCAGTTCCACCGACCCGCTCGAATTGCCGCTCCTGCAGCACGCGCAGTAGTTTCACTTGCAGTTGGGGCGTCAGCTCTCCGATTTCATCCAGAAACACCGTTCCGCCATCCGCAGTTTCAAGACGCCCCTTCTTCTGCGCAATCGCGCCTGTAAACGCACCTCTTTCGTGACCAAACAGTTCGCTTTCGAGCAGCGCATCATTGAGCGCCGCACAATTCACGGCCATGAACGGTTTTTGAGCGCGCTTACTGTTGCGATGGATGGCTCGCGCGGCCAGCTCTTTTCCGGTTCCACTCTCGCCATTGATGAGAACGGTCGCATCGGTCGGCGCCACCTTCGAGATGAAGTGATAAATGCGCTGCATAGCCGCGCCATCGCCGATCATGTTGTGCTCGATGTTCACATCTGCGAGTAGTCGCTCGTTTTCTGTTTCGAGCCATTCAAACTGCCGGGCATTCTCAATCGCGACGGCAGCAATGCCCGCGATGGCAGTAACGAGTTGGAGATTTTCGCGATTGAACTTGTCGCGCGGCAGAGTGCTGTCGAGATACAACACGCCGAGCTTTCGATCAAACATGATCAGCGGTACGCACATCACTGAATGCGTGCGCGCTGAAATCAAACTCTCAGTGCTAAGCTGTTTTTCTTCGCTTCCATCGCCGGCGAGGAGGGCAACGCCGTCTCTCAATACCTGCTGAACGATTGTGCGGCTTACTTTTACAGCTTCATCTTTTCCACGTGCGCGATCGAGTGCAAAAACACGGCTCGTCTCAAAAGCGCCTTCGTTCGTCAGCAGGATGGCGCCGCGCTGGGCCGGAACAACTTCGAAGAGCAACTCGAGAAGTCGTTCCAACAGATTGTCGAGCCCGCGAATCGAGTTGATTACCGTGCTGACTTTCATGAGCGCGCTCAGATCACGAGCCATCTGGTAGAGCGCGTCGTCGAATCGGATCTGCACTGTCGAGCCACTGACTACCTGAGCTTCGTCGAGAGTAACGTCACTCGATTTCGAAGCTGGTTCGCCTTCGTGTGTGAGGAAGACAAAGTGTGCGTTGCCGATGCGAACCCGATCGCCATGCTCGAGCGCTCGGTTCTTAACGGGAACATCGTTAACAAATGTCCCGTTAAGACTCTCGAGATCAGTGATTACAAATCCGGTTTCCTTCTTTTCGATTCTGGAGTGACGGCGTGATACTGAAGCGTCAGCGATACAGAGTCCGACAGCGGTATCGCGACCAATGACAAGGGCCTCATCGCCAACTGCGAAGACTGCTCCCTTGAGCTTGCCGGACACTGCTGCGAGACGAGGAGGCATTGCCGAATACTATA
This sequence comes from Pyrinomonadaceae bacterium, assembly GCA_036006625.1. GTDB lineage: Bacteria > Acidobacteriota > Blastocatellia > Pyrinomonadales > Pyrinomonadaceae > PSRF01. The sequence goes on from DASYPN010000395.1 coordinate 18,721, forward strand.
TCTGCGTAATCTTTTTAGACAAGAAAACATATGTAATTGAGGAGGGACTGCACGCTCATTGAGGGAATATGGTGGCGCTTTTCGCGTTACTAACAAAAAGCAAGGAGCAACTCTCCCACAGAGGGCCTTTAAGCTAAATGAAGTTGGGCAACTTGTTTGGGCGGCCCCTGTGTAACTAGAGCGGAACTGGTTCCTGCCTTTTATCTCAAACTCACATTATCCAGGAGAACTGTATGCCGTATACCCAAGAACAGATAAATGCTGGCCAGAGGAAAATTAATGGCGCGCTTGTTGAAGTTGACAGGAGGGTGATTTACGCCTTCAAGGAGATTCTTGCGATTGTCAGAACTATCACTGCGCTCCCGCCAATAGCTCCCTATTTTAAGGGCTTTGATTTCACTTACCTGGAAGCGTCACTACAAGAGGTGAGTTACGAAAACTACAAAGTCGCCGAAATAACGCCACCAGGTTGTTCGCCTCCACCATACTAACCCGTTACGGGACTCCAGGCTGCCTTGCCGTGACGATTGAGGTCTAACTTCAATCATTGCGGCATTGTGCCCAATGATTGGCTTACTTGTCGTTTTTAATCCTCACGATGTTAGTGGTTTTGGTTCCAAGTTGGCAGGCTAACAGCTTGTAATCGGGAGACCAGGCATACGAAAAGATCCGATTGCGGTTGAAATACGTCAACTGCTTCTTTTCGCCGGAAGCGATGTCGTAGCTCACAATGTTTGGAAAGCCATTTATCTTCTCTATGTAACTCAGCGTATTTTGCGAGAGCCACTGAACGCGTTGCCAATCGAAATTCGGAACCGGGATTTTCTTCCACAGCTCGCCACTTCCGGCGTACAAGATGGCGACATCGGTCGTCCCTGACTCAAGATCATAACGAGCGGCGATGAATTGATTGTCCGGTGAAAATGCCGGCATTCGATATCCGTCAGCGACTTTTGTCTCTTTGCCGCCTCTAAGTGGCACTTTCCAAATGCTCTTTTGCTTCGAGGTTTGATTGTCATAAGCAACCCACTCATTATCCGGCGAGATAGTAGGGTAGAAATTGCCATTGCTGAAAGTTAGCTGTTTTAGATCACTTGCATCCTCGATATTCATTCGCCAAATGTCGAAGGTACCTGTTCGATTAGACGTGAAAACTACAAATCGACCGTCGGAAGATGTGGCAGGTGAATAGTTGTCTTTCGATTTGACCGTCAGCGGGACCTGATCAGAACCATCCGAGTTAATGCGCGCGATATTCAGGGTGTCCTGGGCCATCGCTGAAAATACAATTCTGTTGCTACCGGCCCAGGTAACACCGTATGGCACACCTACTCCGGAAGCAATTGTAGAAGGGTGAGCAGAGTCTTTCGTCGAATCGGTGACAATTAAGTCCCATGTCCAATCGTTACGTACCGTCACAATGTCTCGACCAGCTATGCTGACTCCGCGGTAGTCTGCAAGGTCAGAAGTTAGCTGTTGCGACACGGCGTCAGGGTAACTAATCCGCCACAACCGATCGGGTGCTGTAGCTTGATCTCTCGCGCTTATGATTAGACCACTCATATCATCCAGCCAGGCAATCTGCAGGATCGTGAACCAGGGCTGGTCACTGAGCAATTTCTCGCGCCCGTTGTTTACGTCTATAGCGATCAGGCTCACCTTAAAACCATTGGTCCAGGAGCGTATTGGGCAAACAATGAGGTTGCCGTCAGGCGACCACGCCGGGCCGTAAATGGAAAGGGCGTCTCCATTTTGGCGAGTGGCGAGAATTTGCTCACTCGATCCGTCGATGGGTGAAACCACCAGCGAATAGAAGAGTGTATTCTTATCGTGCCGGACAAAAGCGAATTGATCCTGCTGCGGAGAAAAGCTTATTGGGCTATCAACTCCGTCTTTGATCTTTACCGGGGGACCACCTGAGAGTGCTAATCGGTAGAGCATGCCGCGGGAGTTCTCCAGGCGCGTGAAGTAAAGATAGTTGCTCTCGCGAGTGAAAGAGATGCCGAGGTATTGAACTTCCGACGCCGCAATGATCTCCGAAGATTTCGCTGTGGCGGTGTCCGTCAGCACTAGCCATTGTTTTCCTCCTCTTTCTTCTGCGTGTGCTACCCATTTACCGTCGCTGGAGATTGCCGAACAGACAGAAGTTCCAGCATTCGTCACTGACGTCATTTTGGACTGTACAGTGTTCGAATTAAATAGACTGGAGAAGTTGCGAACTGCGGCAGGCACGAACAAGAGAACAACGAGCACACTTGAAACGCCTGTAAAGAGTGCTGCCTTTTTGTGGGATCGAATCCCGCTCAGGAGAAACTCGGTCCGGTACAGAGCCTGGGATTTTATGCGCGTGAAGATTCCGGATGACTCAATCCTGCGAGTCTGCTGATCGTCATCACTAAGAGGATCGACGGTTGTCAGATCAACGGTCGATTGCCCCTGCAGTTTCGCTTGTAGTTCCTTCAGGTCAGCAGCAAACTTTGAAATCGTTTGATATCTGCGATCACGGTCTTTCTCGAGTGCTCTGCCGATTACGTGGCGAAGCTCGCCGGGAATATGATCGGAAAACTCTAGCGACGGCGGCTGTGCGGCGCGGATAGCAGCAATGGTCTCATTGGGAGTCGAGGCTTCGAATGGCGTCGAGCCCGTCAACATCTCATAAAGCACCACACCCAGACTCCAAATATCGGATCGCTCATCGACTTTTGCCTCACGTAGCTGTTCCGGAGACATGTATTTGACGGTGCCCATGAGGGTCCCTGCTTCTGTGGTTACATTTTTTGAAGCCTGGAGAGGAGTCTCGGGTACCGGAAGAATCTCTGTGAGCTTCGCCAATCCGAAGTCGAGGACCTTCACGTAACCGTCGGGTCGCACCATTAAATTTTCGGGCTTGATGTCACGATGAACAATACGCGAAGCATGGGCACTGGACAGGGCTGTAGCTACCTGAATCGCGATGTTCAAAGCTTGCCTGGTTGGTAGCGGTCCCCTCGACAATTGATCGCGCAGGGTTATCCCCTGGATATATTCCATCGCGATGAAGTGCCGGCCGGTTTCAGTTATTCCCAGCTCGTGAATGACGCAGATGTTGGGATGATTGAGAGCGGAGGCAGCGAGGGCTTCCTGTTCAAAGCGCTGCACCCGTTGCGGATCAGTCGCGAATTGCTGTGAAATGAATTTAAGGGCGATCTTGCGTTTCAGCTTGGCGTCTTCGGCGAGATAGATCTGGCCCATCCCACCGAATCCCAGCGGACACAAAACTGTGTAGCGACCGATTTCCTGACCGGCTGAAAACTCGGTTTCTACTAAGATTTCAGCGGCAAAGTGATACGCGGGAGAGTTTAGAAAATCCTCGTTGCTGGCATCGGCGGTCAATAAGGCCTCGACCTCCTCGCGAAGCGACGTGTCGTCGCCGCAAGCATGGTCGAGAAAGTCTGGGCGCTCGGCTGCAGAAAGTTTTTGAGCCGAATCGAAAATCTCTTTTATTCGTTGCCAATTGTCATGGGTGATCATGTCCAGTCGGAAGGTAATCCTTGGTGTCTTGATTACTGACTAACGCGAAAAATGCGTCTTAAATCCCTCACAAAGAATTGCCCGGTCTTGTAAGTTCGCGTTTTAGATAGGCTTTTGCAATCCTCCACTCGCGCTCTACCGTAGCGTGTGAGATATCCATGACTTCCGCGGTCTCCTCGATGGTCAGGCCGCCAAAAAAACGCAGCACAACGATACGGGCCTGAGTCGGATCGAGATTTTCCAGCCGTTTGAGAACTTCGTGGAGGGCCAACAAGTCTGTATCGGGTTGAGCCCCGAAAGTGGCGGCAATCTTTCCCAGTGACACACAAAGGCGATTGCCGCCGCGCTTCGAAGTGAAATGCGCGCGTGCGTGATCGACCAGAATGCGTCGCATTAATTGTGCTGCAACGCCGAAGAACTGTGCACGGTTGCACCAATTTATTCGCTCCTGGCCAAAGATCTTCAGATAAAGCTCATTTACTAATGCGGTGGGTTGAAGTGTGTGTTCGCGACGTTCACGGCGAAGGTAAGTAACGGCCAGCCGGTGCAACTCGTCGTACACCAGCGGTGTTAACTCCTCAAGGGCAGTCTTATCGCCCCTGCTTACTCTTGCAAGCAGTTGAGTGATGTTCGCAGACGAACCGGTCCCGATTTGTGGAGTAAGTGGATCCATATTCGAGAGTTTTGGTGAAGCAGGCTCCGGTGGCCCAATTCTAGCACCAATCCCAGAAATTAGAGCCGGACTTGGACACAGTCAGTACCGCCCGCGGTATCGGGTGGGCACGAAGTGGAGGCGCTCCATTTACTAATGGTGCGTGAACCAGATCTGTTACCCACCCGCTACCGCAGGCGGTACTGACTTTGTCCAAGTAAGTTTTACTTTTGGGGCTTGCCAAAGATTTTCTTGAGGGGGTTTTCGGACGTAAGACGCGTTAAAGACCAAAGCAAGCAGGGTCGAAGACGGTCAACGCTGAACCCTCAGATCTTCTCCTAACGCGACCGGGATCTGCATGCAGTGAACCCAGATTCACACCGATTCAGCGTTGACCGAACAACTCAAAACTCTCTTCTCACACGCAACTCCCCCCGCGACCAAAGCGGCATTAAAAAGATCTCACCTCTAGCCGCTTTGTGTTTTACGGGGGTTTCCTGATTTACGGGACAATGCGCCAGTTATTGTTGGGTGTCGTGGGAACTGTCTTGTGGCTTTCAACCCAATCGATAATCAACTCTCGAATTTCCTCACTTGAGCGATAGACCACTGGTGCATTCTTGTACATATCGTACCCGCCCCCGCCGTTGACTCGATAATTGTTCGTGGCGAGACGCAGCTTCCGCGTTGGCGCAAGTGGCTGACCGCGAAAGCGAAGGTTTTGAATCCGTTGCCCAACTGGTTTCGAGATGTCGAGTTCGTACGTGACACCTTCAGCGATGTCGAAGTTGTAAGCCGGAATTTTTTCGTCGACCAGGTCCTGAAGCGGTTTGCCCGGCTCGTACGGCTTAAAATACTTTGCCGAATGTTCCAAAGCATCTTTGAGTTGCTGCCCGGTAACTTCCAGCACGGCCAGCGTGTTTTCGTAAACGTAAAGACCGGCAATGTCGCGAACACTCACCGGACCTTTCGCGATGCGTGCTTCTGAGTTGAAGCTCGCCACCATCGACACATCCGCTTTGCCGGCTTCCAACTGAACCTTTTGAATCAGATCCAGTATTGCCGTGTCGCGAAAACGCGCGTCACGAGCGGACAACTCTTCCGGCGACTCACCAATGACTCGTGACAACCAGCCTTGCGTTTCCCGATCGTAAGGCTCAGCGAGCTTGACTACTTCCGGATCGGGTTCGACTCGATCGTCAGCAGGAATTGTTCGCGCTGACTTCGCATACATGCGCCAACCACTTCCTGCCCTTTGCAAGTACAGATCGGTGCGCGCGAGATGGCTTCCCCAACGATTCGCCTGAGTTAACAGCACGCCATTAACGTAAACCGAAGGCACGTCGCGATGAGTGTGGCCCATAAAGATCACATCGACGCCTGGAACCTCCTTCGCGATCAAGATCGCTTCGTTTTCGTGGAGGACCTGGCCCGGACTCATTTCGCCCGTTCGGAGATCCTCTTCGAGACCCATGTGCATCGCAATCACGACGAGGTCAGCCCTCTCCTGCCCGCGGAGGATCGGCACCCACTTGCGTGCTTCGACAAGCGGCTCATGAAACTCGAGGCCAGCGTAATTTGGTGGATTGTCCCAATTGGGAACTCCTGGCGTTGTGAGACCAAGTATGCCGATTCTGACGCCCGCGACGTCTTTAACGATGTATGGCTTGTAGTGAGTTTGCTGTTTGCCTTCGTCGTAGGTGTTGGCTGAAAGCCACGGAAACTTTGCTTCGCTGCGTGCTTTCTCCAGGACTTTGAGACCGAAGTTGTATTCGTGATTCCCGACAGTCATCGAGTCGTAGTTGAGCGAGTTCATCACCAGCATCATCGGATCGATAGGCTGATTGTTCTTGCGACCGTGAAACGACTCGAGCGGCGTACCCTGAATCGTGTCGCCTGAGTCGATCAGCAAAACGTTCGGCTGCTCTTTGCGAACGCGTTTGATCAACGTCGCGATCTTTGCGAGGCCGCGGTTGTCGGGTTTGTTCGTGTAGTAGTCTAGGGACAGGATATTGCCGTGAAGATCCGTTGTGCCGAGGATCGTGATCTGGACCCGATCGGGCACAAAGCTTCGCCCAACCAGAACGAGGGCGAGCATAATGACGAGCGTCGAGAGGGAGTAAATGAATGGTGAAAATTTACGGTTCTTCATAGTTTAGAGCGGATCGCAATCTGCGTTCATCTGCATAATCTGCGGTTGTTAGCTTAGACCAAAATGCCTTAAGGTAATAGCCGTGCCGGAAATTGATTGCGAATGGATAGTTTAGTCACTTCAAATATTCGTCAGCGACCTATTCGCACGCTCGTCAGCGTTGCGGGAGTCGCCCTGGGCGTGAGTCTGGTCATGCTTTTCACCGGGCTTGCCCGTGGCATGTCTAACGACCTGCAACGTCGGGCCACGAATGTCCGTGCCGAGTTGATCTTTATGCGTCCTGGAGCAGTCCAGTTGACTGCTTCGACCGCGAATCTCGATACGCGATATGCCGATCGCCTGAAGCAGATTGAAGGCGTACAGCAGGTGTTGCCCGTGATTCGCTATTTCATTCAGGGCAGCAAGGGAATTGGTATCGAGCAGATCGACGGCGTCAATTGGGACGGGTATGCGAGCATGAATGGAATCAACATGGTCGCCGGACAAGGACCACAAAACCTCAACGAAGTGGTCATTGACGAGACGAAAGCGCGAAGCAGCAACTACCACGTGGGCGACATCATCAAGCCGTTCAATACTGACGAGTATCGGATCGCCGGGATCTATTCACCCGAATCAGGCCCGCGCGTGAAGATGTCGCTCGAAGCGATGCAGAAAGCAATCGAGTCGGAAGGCAAGTGTACGTTCATTTTTATAAAGCTGAACAATCCCGATCAATTGCAGGAAGTCGCAAAACGAATCGATACGGAGTTGCCGGGTAACGCGATTCAGCCGACGCGTGACGTGTTTACGAGTTTTGAAAAAGGTATTCCTTACCTGAGCGTTTTCCTGCGCGTGCTCGTTGGCCTTTCGGCGGTCGTGAGCTCGCTCGTGGTGATGCTTGCGATGTACACCACGATCACTGAGCGCACGCGCGAGATTGGAATCCTGAAGGCGATGGGCGCGTCGCGTGGTTACATCGTGGGAATCATTGAGAAGGAAGCGATACTGATCAGCGTCATTGGATTGATAGCGGGTTTTGCAGTTTCCCTCGTGGCTGGATATTTGATTCACGAAGCGTACGGGCTTGTTTTTGAATACAGCTGGTCGTGGGCGAGTGTGGCCGCTGCGATTGGTATCCTCGGGGGAATTTTGGGAGCGCTGTACCCCGCCTGGCGCGCGTCGAATCTCGATCCGGTCAATGCTCTTGCGTACGAATAGGACCAATAGGACCTATAAGACCTATTCTGCTGCAATTCCACGGAGCGAAAAGCCTTTTTTCCAGATCAGTAAAAGCCCGATCGCAGCCCAGAAGATGTCGCGGCCTTTCCTCACGATCGCGAGCGTCACGCCGATATCTTTCGCGAAGCCGAGAACCTTCGACACCGAACCCGTTCCGCCTTCATCAACGCCCGCCCGCAACGGAATAAACTTAAACGCCACGTTGATAATCCGATTCACTGATTCGAGAATGAACGCCTGCGTGAGTGTCGGTGCGATCGGGCTGATGAACGAGAGCGTGATGAAAATCTCCAACACGCCCGCGAGGTGGAAACACATGTCGAGCGCAAAGATCGAAATGAAGCTGCGTTGGCTCGTCGCATAAAAGCCGTAGACACGCTCCTCTAGTGACTGCGCTCGCGGTTTCAGTTTGTCGATAAACTTCCTCGCCACGCCGCGATCGCCAAGGTATCCCAGCACGCCGCTGAGAAACCTTATTTGCCCTCGAATGATCCCGTATACGAGTGGAAGGATCAGCAGGGTGGTGACGAGTGCGCCGATGCTCGCATAACGCAATCCCTTTGGCAGTGAAAAGGTCAGTAACAAAGTCGCAGTGCCGGCAAAGATAAAGAGCGTCACCGACAGTGCGTAAAAAATATTCTCGATTGCGAGTGCCGACAAACCAACCATCAGCGGTACGCGATCCTTAACAAAGACTGCCTTCGAAGGCTCACTCACTGCCGCACTCACAAAAGGAATGATGTTACCGAGCGCATCACCCATCAACCGCGCTGCGAAAGCACTGCGAAACGGAAGTCGATATGGCGGCTCGATGCAGCGAATCCAGGCGAGTGCGCGAACGATGTAGCGAATGCTCGAAATTGCGAGAATGAGAATGAAACCGGCGCCGAGTCGCTGTATGCCCGAGACGATCTCGCCGACTCCCGCGTGGCTGACAAAGTAGGCAAACAGAACGAGACCTAAAAGGCCGAAGATGATTCCAAGTGGAGCAAATCTCCTGCTCCGACTCTGATCGTCAGTAAAAACCTCGTTCTGCATCGCGGTACGCTAGTGGACAGATTTACAAGGATTAACATGCAGATCTTGCTTCAATCCTGGAATCCTGTCCAAATTGATTAGTTCACTTCATTTTGTGCCCATTTGTGGCTTGGTTTATGATGGCACGTTCCATTCCAAGAACGGTAAACCGAGCACACTAACAATGAGTCAATCCCAAACAGCCATGACACAACCTTCGGCGAGTCCACTAACGACGCTTTCTGAAGACGAGACAATGTTTCGCGCCAGCGTTCGCGAATTTGCCGAGGGCGAGATACGCCCGCGCGTTGAGCACATGGACGAGGCAGCGAAACTCGATCCGGCGATCATCAAGCAGTGCTTTGGCCTCGGGTTGATGGGAATCGAGACTCCGGAAGAGTTTGGCGGCGCAGGAGCAAATTTCTTCACTGCGATTCTTGCGGTTGAAGAGTTGTCGCGAGTTGATGCTTCGATCGGAGTTTTTGTCGACGTTCAAAACACGCTCGTCAATAACGCGTTCATCCGTTGGGGCACGCCCGATCAGAAGAAGAAATATCTGACGAAGCTCGCCGCTGAGAGCGTGGGCGCGTACGCGTTGAGTGAACCTGGATCCGGTTCCGATGCATTTGCGATGCAAACTCGCGCGGTGGAGAAAGATGATCACTACCTGCTGAACGGCCGCAAGCTTTGGATCACCAACGGCATCGAGGCTGAGATCTTCGTCTTGTTTGCGAATGCGAATCCGGAAGCGGGTTATCGTGGCATCACGGCGTTCATCGTCGAAAAGAGTTTTCCGGGTTTTTCGATCGGCAAGAAGGAAAACAAGCTCGGCATCCGCGCCTCGTCAACAGTCGAGTTGATACTCGAAGACTGCAGGGTGCCGAAGGAGAACGTCCTCGGCGAACCGGGCAAGGGTTACAAGATCTCGATCGAAACACTTAACGAAGGCCGCATCGGAATCGGCGCACAGATGATTGGCATCGCCGCCGGCGCGCTCGAGAGTGCGATTGCCTACACCGCGGAGCGACAACAGTTCGGGAAATCGATCAACCAGTTTCAGGGAGTTCAATTTCAACTGGCTGAAATGGCAACCGAATTGGAAGCCGCGCGTTTGATGGTCTATAACGCTGCGCGCATGAAAGACGCGGGCGTGAATTTCGTCAAAGAAGCCGCGATGGCCAAACTCTACTCGTCGCGCGTTGCCGAGCGTGTGAGTTCGAAAGCGATTGAGTTGTACGGCGGTTATGGTTACGTGAAGGATTACCCGGTTGAAAAATACTGGCGCGATTCGAAGATTGGTGCGATTTACGAGGGCACGTCCAACATGCAGCTCCAAACAATCGCGAAGCTCATAATCGGAAAGTGAATATTGTTTTTGTGACTCTTGTGACTCTTTGTGGCAGCAATTATGACTACTGATACTAAAGTTTTGAAGCTCGTCCGCAAGTCCGGCTCACCGGTAGCTGCTGAGGCAACTACTCACGAAGAGCTGCCGGATCACAAGCTGCTGATCGAAATGTATCGCACGATGTATTTGTCGCGACGTCTCGACGATAAAGAGATTCAACTCAAGGGACAGAATCGAATCTTCTTTCAGATCAGCGGCGCAGGTCACGAAGCGATCCTCGTCGCGGCGGGAGTTGTGCTGAAGCCCGGCTACGATTGGTTTTATCCGTACTACCGCGATCGCGCGCTTTGTTTGCAGCTCGGAATGACGCCACTCGAAATGCTTCTTTCAGCCGTCGGCGCCGAAGCTGATCCCAACTCACATGGACGCCAGATGCCTTCACACTGGGGTCACAAGAAGCTGAACATCGTCTCGCAATCGTCACCGACAGGAACGCAACTCCTGCAGGCTGTCGGCTGCGCCGAAGCGAGTTATCGTTACAGTCTGATTCCGGAACTACAGAAGCGAATTTCGAATTTCCACAAAGACGAAGTCACGTACGTTTCGCTCGGCGACGGCACCAGCAGCGAAGGCGAGTTCTGGGAAGCACTCAACACCGCGTCGAATCTGAAACTGCCGGTAGTGTTTCTGATCGAAGATAACGGATACGCGATCAGCGTTCCGGTTGAAGTGCAAACAGCGGGCGGCGACGTGTCCAGATTGGTCGAGAATTTCCCGTCACTTTACCTGCAACGCTGCGACGGTACGGATGCGATTGAATCTCTGGAAGTAATGCGGCGAGCAGTTGATTACTGTCGCCAGCGACAAGGTCCGGCTCTGGTCCATGCAAAAGTTATTCGACCTTATTCACATTCGCTTTCAGACGATGAAAAGCTTTATCGCCCTGACGAGGAACGCGCCAGCGATGCCGAGCGCGATCCGGTGAAGCGTTTCGGCGCGTTGCTCATCGACGAAGGCGTGCTCGATCAGGACGAGCTGCAACAGATCAAGAACGAAGTCGATCGCATTGTTAATGAAGCTGCCGACGCTGCTTTGTCCGCTGCTCAGCCCGCTAGAGAAACGGCAACACAGTTTGTCTTCTCACCTGATGTCGATCCGTGCGCGAAAGAGTTTGACACGGAGGATCGCGTTCAACTCTCGGGAAATGCCGGAACGATGGTCGACCTGATCAATCGTTGTCTCCTTACGGAGATGGCGCGCGATCCACGCATCCTCGTGTTTGGTGAAGACGTGGCTGATTGCTCGCGCGAACAGTACCTCGAAGGCGTGAAAGGCAAGGGTGGCGTTTTCAAAGTCACGGCGAATCTGCAACGCAAGTATGGCAGCGACCGCGTCTTTAATTCGCCGCTTGCGGAAGCAAACATCGTCGGACGCGCGATCGGAATGGCGACGCGTGGCTTGAAACCGGTGGTTGAGATTCAGTTCTTCGACTACATCTGGCCGGCAATGCACCAGATTCGCAATGAGCTTGCGTTGTTGCGATGGCGATCCGGAAATGAGTGGAAGGCGCCGGTGGTGGTCCGTGTGCCAATCGGTGGTTACCTGAAAGGCGGCGCTGTTTACCACTCGCAATCGGGTGTGTCGACATTCACTCAGATTCCCGGATTGCGGGTGATCTATCCGTCGAATG
>DASYPN010000396.1:0-5582 GCA_036006625.1 Pyrinomonadaceae bacterium
GATAAGAACGAGAACAATGCAAAATCGAGCGGCTGTTTTGTCGTCAGCATTTCGTAATCGACGTGGTTCGCCGCCGCGCAGCGTCGCATGTCTTCGACGTGCTGTCGCATCCGCTCGCGATAGCCGCTCATCACGACGTCCGGCAGCACCGGCATCTGCTCCTGTGTCTCCGCATCTTCGAGCAGCAGCACGGGCTCGCTGAAATTGAAGTCGAGCTCGTTTTGATCGAGCACGTGAAACGCGACGAGGTCGTGACCTTTGAATCGCAGATGTTGAAACGACTCCTGAAGGCGATCCGGTTGATCGTAAAAGTCGGAAATGATCACGACGATGCCACGACGCGTCAGTATCTCAGCGAGCTGATGAAGCGACTCAGCGAGATGCGTTTCACCGCCTGCTTCGAGCAGAGAGAGATTGCCGAAAACCGTGCGCATGTGGCCAGTGCGGTTGCGCGCTGGAACGTGCGTGTGAACCTTGTCGGCAAACGCGACGAGACCGACTGCGTCCTGCTGCCGATTCAGCAGATAGGCCAGCGATGCCGCAAGAAACTGCGCGTACTGCAGCTTTGTTACTGAGCTTGCGTGCGCATAGTTCATCGACGCGCTGGTGTCGACGAGCAGGTGACACTGCGTGTTTGTGTCGGCGCGATATTTTTTGATGAAGTAGCGATCGGTTCGTCCGAGAAGTCGCCAGTCGAGATAGCGTAGATCGTCGCCCGGGTTGTACTGGCGATACTCGGTGAACTCGGTCGAGAAACCGGTGAACGGCGAGCGATGCAAGCCCGACATGAACCCTTCGACCACCGCACGCGCGAGCAATTCGAGCGAGCCGATGCGTCCGAGCAGCTCGGGATCGAGAAATCTTGCTGGGGTTGTTGTTGGCTGCATGTTAGTTTGACAGGATTTACAAGATTGTTCAGGATTAACAGATAAATCCTGCCAATCCTGCTCGAATCTTGTTAATCCTGTCTATAACCCGCTTTTTGGCTCTGGCACCGTCTCAATCAATCTTTTGATCACCTGATCGGAATCAACCTTCTCCGCTTCAGCCTGGAAGTTCAATAGCACACGGTGTCGCAGCACCGCGGGCGCGACGGCCCGAACGTCTTCACACGAAACGTTATATCTTCCGCGCAGTATCGCGCGCGCCTTCCCGCCAAAGATCAAAAACTGCGAAGCACGCAACGATGCGCCCCACGTTACCCACTTATTCACGAAATCAGGCGCGGGCGGTGTTCCCGGTCGACTCGCATTCACGAGCCTCACCGCATAGCGCGCGACTGTGTCAGAGGCCGGTACCTGTCTGACGAGTCGTTGAAACGCAATGATCTCGTCCGCCGACATCAACCGCTCAAAGTCGTAATCCTGGGGCGACGTCGTTTGCTTGACGACCGCGACTTCCTCTTCTTCCGGCAGATATCCAATCTTCACATTGAACATGAAGCGATCGAGCTGCGCTTCAGGCAGCGGATACGTTCCTTCCATCTCGATCGGATTCTGCGTCGCCAGCACATGAAACGGTCTCGGCAGATCGTAACCAACACCCTGAACAGTCACACGACCTTCCTGCATCGCTTCGAGCAGCGCTGCCTGAGTCTTTGGCGGCGTACGATTGATTTCGTCAGCGAGGACAATGTTCGCGAAGATTGGACCGGGAATAAACTGCAATGCGCGACGACCAGTCGCGCGATCCTCTTCGATGATCTCCGTGCCCGTGATGTCGGCAGGCATTAAGTCGGGCGTGAACTGGATCCGCTTGAAGGTGAGGTCGAGCACATTGGCAATGGTCCGCACGAGCAGCGTTTTGGCAAGTCCCGGAACGCCGGTGATGATCGAATGGCCACCGACAAAGAGCGCGAGCAGGACCTGTTCGACAACTTCGTCCTGTCCGATGATTGCCTTTCTGATTTCGCGCAGCAGGCGTTCGCGCGCGGTGCCGAGTTTGTCGAGCAGTTGCTCGTCGGAAATGGTTAACTGTTCAACCGCCATGTTAGTCCTTTATTGTCCCACGATTCTTAACAACAACTCCTGAGCTTTCTCGTAACGCGGTGCGGCCTCGAGTGCGCGCAACACGGCGCGCTTTGCTTCCGGCTGGCGGCCGAGGGCGTGATAGGCCGCGGCTATATTGTAGTTTGCTTCTGCGACGTTCGGCGGCGCCAGTGCGAGCGCGACCTGAAACTCCCTCAACGCCTTTGCATAATCCTTCAGCTCGACACTCAACTCACCAGCCTGATTGTGCAGCTTGTAGTCAAACGGATTGATATAGAAACTGGCCTGCAAAGCATCGAGCGCCTGTCGCTGCTCGCCGAGTGCGAGACGAATGCGCGCGATGGTTTTCAACGCTTCGAGATTGTTCTCGTCAGTTTTTACTAAGCCCTCCAAAACTCTCGCGGCCTGAGCTTTGTCGCCCTTCTGTTCGAGCAGTTTCGCGAGCGACTCGTACGGGTTTCCCGCGCCGGTGACGTATGGGAAAAGCTCGAGTGCGCGAACGTAATGAGTGACGGCCGCTGCGATGTCGCCGTCAGCAGCGAGCAACTCAGCCGCACGAATGCGCAGTGCAAACGTGTCCTGAGTGCCGAGCATCCTGAGCACTTCTTCTTTCGAGAGTGACGCCGCGACATTGTTCTGCGTGGCTAAAGCCTGCTGTAATGGTCTGACTTTAGCTTCGATGTACGCAGCAAACTCGCGATCGAAATCACTCTCGGTGAGTTTCAAAACCTGTTGCAGCACTTCCGGTGTGCGCACTTTGTCGCGATACAGTGCGAGCATGCGGAGAATCGCGTCGAAGCCATACTTCTCGGCGATGAACTCACAAACCTGCGACGCCTGGAAATACGCAACCGGAACATCCTGCGGAGTCTTCGGACGCATAAAACCGGCATCGAGGTCCGCCATCCTGAACCAACGCCTTTCCATGAACGCGCGCACAAACAACGGATTCCAATCGTCACCCCAACCCGGCCGCGCGCGTCGCTCTTCGTAAACCGAGAGGCCTTCCGAGAACCAGCGCGGAATGCGATAGTCAGTCATCTGCAAGGTGATGACGTGCGTGTATTCGTGCCAGAGTGTGCTGCCCCAGTTGAATTCTCCTGCCTCACGCGCCGACGGAGAATCCTGCGCGACGACGAATCCAAAACAGACTCCGAGTGCGCCGAGTCCCGGTATGCCGAGAGTGCGCACGGCGAAGTCTTCGTGATTCTGAAAGATCTCGATGATGACCGGACCTTTCGGCGTGAACTTATACTTCGCAGTCAGCTTGGCAGCGGCTTCTTCAAGAAGACTTGCGGCGTAAGGCGTGAGCACGTCACTTTCCTGCGCCGCGGCCTTAATAATGAAACTGCCACTCTTTGTTTCTTTGTAGTCACGCATCGTGTCGAGCAGGTCGAGCGTGTTCTTGGCCCAGATATTGAACGGGTCTCCCTTAAAAGCCTTCTCGACTGCCTCGCGGCCCGTTTCCATCTGGCCCAGGCGCAGCAGCGACATTCCCAGGTTGAGATGTGCATCCCACAAACGCGGCGAGATCTCGGTTGCGCGTCGTGCAAACTGCACGGATTGTTCCGTGCGTCGTGTGATGGTCGCGTAATGAGAAAGCGTGTTGTAGACGCCGCCGTACTTTGGACCAATCGCGAGGGTGGCGGCGACTTCGGGTTCGTAGTCTTTGTCCTGCAAGTAAAGCATCGCAGCACGAAGCGAGTGTGCTTCGAGTGAATGCGGATTGATCTTTAATGCTTTGTCGATCTCGGCTGAAGCGTCGTCGAGTTGACTGGCTTCGAGAGCGATCGCAGCTTTGAGCGAGATTGCTTCGACGAGATTCGGATTGATCGAGAGCGCCTTTGCGAGAGCGGCTGATGTTTCAGCATCGCCGTCGAGACGTTTGTTGCGCGCGAGATCGAGGAACGCGCGGGCGCTGTTTGGATTTATCTTGAATGCGTCGTCGAGAAAGAGTGCGGCGTCGCCGTACGCGTATTTTTCAGTAAACAACTCACCGGCGCCGAGCTGTGCTTCGAGATAATTCGAATCGGCCTCGATGGCCGACCGGTACATGTCGTTCGCGTCCTGGTATCGCTCCAGATGGACGAGTGCGCGTGCGACGAGAGTCAGCTCGCGAGCTGTGGCGGGATCTTTGTCAGTGTAGTGTTTGACGAAGGTTTCATAGATGGGTTTGGCGCGATCTTCCTGGCCGATCAGGTCGAGAATTTCAGCGCGACGCAGATCGCTTTCGAGTTTATCAGCGACGTCGTTTGCCTTTGCGGAACCGGCGGCGGCGCGTTCAAACTCGGCGATTGCTTCGGAGTAGCGACCGGTGATGGCAAGCGCTTCGGCGAGTTCGTGACGGACTGAACCGGTATCGGGTGTTTTCAGTAGAAAACGTTTGGCGGTCGCTTCGGCTTCGGCGTATTTGCCTGTTTCAATGAAAACGCGCAGCAAGGCTCGTTGGGCCACCGCATCGTTGGGATTCGAAACGAGCCGGGCGCTAAGGAGTTTGAAAGCGTTGTCGTAGTCACCCTTTTTGAGTTCTGCAAGCCCGCGAGTTTCCGGAACTTGACCACCAGCGCCCAGTACAAAGAAGAAAATTGCGCACGCAAAGACGCCAAGATTTAACGCAAGGCGCGAAGTTTTCTTCAACGTTTCTTTGCGCCTTACTTTGCAACTTTGCGTCTTTGCGTGAAACTTCTTCATCTTATGAGCCCGCTTGCTTGATCGATCGATTTACTTTTGCCAGTTCAATAAACAGACGCTCGAGGGTGGCTTCGTATTCCGCTTCGGGCGTGCTGCCTTTGCGCGCGATCAATTGCTCGATCTCGCCCTCTAATCGCGTGCGCTCTTTGAGAAGTCGACCGGTGGCGGCAGTCGCTGCGGCTTCGTCGATGCTCAAAGAATCGAGATACGTCGCGCGTGCGAGCAATCCCTCTCCAGCTTCAACCTTTTCATGCCCGACACCGTCGCCGTTGTCGTCGATGAGCGCGTGTTCGGACGCGAGCCGCCCGGCGCGTTTATAAAAATCGGCAGTGAGACGGTTCGCGTAAACAAAAGCTTCCAGCACCGACGTGTGACCATCCTGATCTGTATCGGCGTCAGTGGCGGTCAGCGCCGCGATGAAGAAGCCCGTGAACCGCGTCGCATTCGTCTCCTGTCCATTTCGTGTGGCGGTAACGACGATCCGCCCTTTCGCCGCGAGACTCTTAATGAACTCGCCGCTCGCACTCGACATGTTGAAAACAACCACACGCTTCGTCGGCAGCGCGGAGAGTAGCGCGTTGTATTCCGAAGCCGAGAGATCTGGTCCAATCAGATTGAACTTCGATTCCTTCCCATCAAACGACCCGTGTCCGATCAGAAACACAAAGAGAACATTGTTCGCATCCAACTGACTCTTCAACGTTCCAAAAACACTCTTTACCTCTTCCGCAGTCGCGCGCGGCACCGTGATGTTTTTAGCGTCAAACCCATAACGATCCGACAATAGCGACTTCAACTGCGCCGTCCATTCCTCGAACTGTTTTGTATAAGTGGCCTCCCCACCCGGCCCATTAATAATGACTGCATACTTATTCGGATCAACCTTCTGACCACACGTCACCC
>DASYPN010000397.1:0-6980 GCA_036006625.1 Pyrinomonadaceae bacterium
GGGCCACGTGCGCTCCGATCTCGCGAAGCTGGCCCAGTTCTTCCGCGGGCAGAACGAGATCCTGCCACTTCGCGATCGGCTCGATGCGCTGCGCTAGATCATCAAGACGCAAACGCGCCTGCGCGCGGCTGGCGTTCCATAGTTCAGAAGCGAGCGAACTCTCGGATCCTGCGTTGTTGCCGGCCTCGATCACCGAAGCACGAATCGCAGGGCCATTGAGGTTGAATTGGGTGACCAGACTTCTGAGCTCGCCGTTGAGTTGCTGCGCAGCTTCTTCACCAACTGCCTGTTCCCAAATCTCCTTCTGTTCGTCTGCCGTCGGCCTGCGTGCATCGATCGAGAGTACTGTGCGACGTAGCGGCCGCCACCGATGGTTGACGCTCAGGAGAAGCGGGCTGCGCACTCGTTCGAGAAAACGCCGCACGACAGTTTCATTTCGCTTTTCACTCGCATCGATTGATTCCGCGTCGACGTAAAGCGCGCTCGACGTCAACGCCGCTTCGCGCTCCCAGAGGCGGATCAGACCTTCCATCTCATTCGTATTTGACGGAATCATTTCGGCGCCAATCGCAAAGCAGTTCAGACCCGCGCCCGCGCAACCTGCAGCCGCGATATTGCGTCGTGTGAATTCGTCTGCTCCGCAGATCTGCAACAACGGCAGCTCTGTGTTGGGCATCGACCAGGCGAGAGTGATCGTCCGTGCAAGCTGGTGTTGCGATGGCGCTAACTCGTCGGCCATCGTGATCGCTTCGATCATGCCCACCAGTCGTTCGTCGAGATGATGAAGACCGGTGAGGTAGTGGAGTACGCGTTCGTCGATTCGCAATTGTGCCAACGTGAGTGGCACTCCTGGTTGACTGACGACTTCGATGAGTCGCCAACGACGCAAAGGCGCACTCGGCGTGATTGCACTCCAGTGCGGCGCCGGCAGTGCGGCGAGTGCCAGGCTGAACGTCGGCCACGGGCGTGATGCGTCCCCGGACGCCTTGGCGCACAAACCGGAAAACTGGGCGTCGAGTTCCATCCCGGCGCAAAGCAGCAACACCGCGCGCTCGAATGACGTGAGACCGAACGAACCGCACAGCACTTCGATCGCAGGCTGCGGCAACGCCTCGTCAACGCTCGGCGGGTTGGGGCGGTCGATCTGCTGTTCAGTGCCACGGCCGGCGTGTTGCTGGAGTGCAACACGCACTTCCGCCAGCGCCGCCGTCAGGTAGCATTGATTCAGATCGATCCAATCTGCTTGCGTTGTCGGCATAACACTAAATCTCGCCACAAGAAGGCACAAAAAACTCAAAAGAAAGCTGAATCGTATTTGTGATGTTTGTGCTTTTTTGTGGCATATTAAATTTCAAACGTGATCGTGCGCGAGACTTGTCCGTTGACGTTGAGCGCGATGCGATGTGTGCCTGCGTTGAGCAATCGTCCGAGCGTTAGAACAAATTGCGTCGCGTTTGCATTCGCGCCCCTTTGGTAAGTGGCGCCGTCGAGAGTCGCGCGCACGTCGCTCCCATTCAGCCGCCCACCATTGATTGTTAGCCGATGAACGTTGTCGCCATTAACTACGACTGTGGAAATACCCACCGGCGTGTCGAGACGCGGAATCACTTCGAGTGTGCGCGCGTTTGTAGCACTACCTGGTCCATCGCCGAGCACGAGACGCACGCGGTAGACACCGTTCGCGAGGCCTGTGGGAATCGTGACTGACTGATGTGTGTCGGTGCCGCCGGGATCGAAAGTGCTGACTGTGATTGCCGGTCCAGGTCCTTCAAATCTCACTGCCGCCGGCGGTGTGAAACCTGTGCCGTCCAGGTTCAACGTCAAATCCGCGGGACCGCGCGTTGGATCGAGCGCCGTGCGAATCGGCGTGACGGTCGTCAACCATGGATTGACGGTGAAAACGAGTGGTCGGCTTGTGCGCCCGTTCAATTTCACAGTCACGTCTACTTGTGGTCCACCGTCCACATCTGCCGGCAAGGTGACAACGAGTGATTCATCTGTCGGTGGCGAAAGCGGAATTGTCTGCGCCTGCTGGCCACCGACACGTACGATCGGATTCTGTCCGGGGAAGCTCAGTCCAAAACCATTGATGCGCAGCGTGTTTGCGACGACCGAAGCACCCGGCACTCGCGCTAGCGCACCGACTGCCGGTACTGATTCGCTGAGTCGCGGCGCGTCGAATGTGATCACGTCGACGCCGGTCGTGAGCACGATTCCGCCTCCGACCGGGGGCGGAGGGGTCGGCGAGATCTCAACGAGCGACACTTCGTAAGCGACCGACAAGCGATAGGGCTGATTGATCGTGGCCCAAATCTTTGAGAGCTCTTCAATGCTCGTCGGCAACAACAGCATTTTGATCTTCTCGAAGCTGTTGAGCAGAAAGTCGGGCAGCTCTGTGTCTGCTTCAAAAGCCGGCAGGTGGATGTCGTTAAGGACCGGGTTCTCCTGCAATGTGCGCATCGCGAGGCCTAGCATCGTGTGCGCGTCGTCTCCTGCGTCGGAATCGTTCGCCGGTCGTGTGCCGAGCGGTGTCACGAGATAAAAGAGTTGAAGCGCGAGCGCCGGCCGGTTCGTCGGTGGTGTTACGCGATCGCCGGGCCAGTCGCGATTTTTGGTGAATGGGCTTTCTGTCACGCGGTAAAGATAGAGATTGATTCCTGAGACTTCCGGCAACTGGTCGCCGGGCGGCAAGAGTGTGACGACTGCCTGCGGGCTGATCTGTGTCAACTGCGTCACGAGCAATCGACGCAGCCCGCGTGTAACCTGATTGATCGCTTCGTAACTCATGCGCTTAGTGACGCAGACGGAATCGATCGAGATAACGCTTCTCGAGATTCAAACTCTCGGTTCGTGATGGTGCCGGCGCGGGCCGCACCGGAGTGATCTGCGGATGATTGTTTACCAGCACTTCGAGACTGCCGATATGGACGCGTGATTGGTCTTGTCGGGTGGCGTTGCCAGTTGCCGGGGGCAGATGAACTGGCATCGCGGGCGGTGGCGATGGTTCGGTACTGTATCTCGCGGGAGCATCCACACGCGGGATTGGTGCAGTGTTGGGGGGCGTGGCTTCGGCTGCTCTCGGTGCTCGAGTTGGATCAGCAACAGGCGGCTTTGGTCGCGCGGGCATGTCTGCTGATTCCGTTGCTACATCTGTGTTCGCGGAATGAACGATGGGCGCTGGTTCTTCATTGATCGTGAATTGTTCCGGTCCAACTGTCGTCGAGGCGATCACATGTGGCTGCTCGCGAGGTGGTTCGTCTGCTTTAGCAACGTTGGCGGTAGTAATTGGGCGTAGCGTCCGAGGTACTTGAACCGTAAACGGGGATTCACTACTTAAATGTTTGTGAGTTGGACGCGGCTGGGGTTTTGGTTCGACTGGCGCTGCTAAAGTCTCATTATGAGGCGCCGTAGTTTTTGGTCGGGCTTCGAATTTTGCAGTTGCAGGAACCACAGCATGTTCTTCAGTCCGAGCCGGCGCATGTGTCTCTAAAGTCTCGACGAACTGGTCCTCGTCACTCGCAAACACTGCTTCGGGCGCAACTGCGAAATCACGGCCCGCGGGAAGCACAGGTGGCCCACTCACCGGCGGCTTCGCTATCGCGGCTCGTCGGCCCGCTGAAGATGCAACGCGTTCGAGGTAGTTCGCCATGTGTTAACCACAGATGAAGCGGATCAGTTCGGGCGGAGCGTGTCGTTCAGCAGCGCGAGGTAGCCGCGGCGGCGGTCGCGTTGCAGGTTAAGTATTTCTGACTCGCTCCAGTGATAGTGCAGCGCAAGGTAATGAACCTCACGCATCAAGTGACGGCTCTGCGCTCGTATCTCAGAAAAGAAAAACGACGTACAGTCGAATGGAGTCGTGAACGAATGCCCACACTCCGGACAGTTCAACTCAAGCTCGAGATCGATCTGCGGCGCGCGGGCGTCCATTTCAGCGATCACTGCATCACGCTCTTCGACACTCAGTGGAGCACCATAGATTACACACCGCGCAAGTAAAGCTTCGACTGCCTCACCCGGTGACAAATCCGCCACAGCTTCTTGATCTGCGCCGTTTGGCAATCGATACTGAATCGCTCGCTCACCACGCCACGTGTAAACAGCGGTGTTTTGTGGTCGTGGCTCAACCAAAATGTCCTGTGCGAGAAACTCAACATCCATCGCGCGCCTGCACGCCGGACACGAAAAGACAGCGGCAAAACGATCGCCGAGGGTCATGCGGCGAAGTTGCAGGATCAGATAATCGCGATCACCGGCCAGCAACTTACTAATTATTTCTGAGTCGACGGCGAGACCATCCAACCGCACAAAACAGGCGGAGAGCAGTTTGCTCGCGAGGTGCGCACTCGGCGTTGCGGCATGCTTAGTCACCCACTCCTCTTCGCGTCCAGTCAGCGGACGCAATTCGGCGCGAGCCAGTGTTCGATCACCGAGCACCAATCCCCCAGGCAAGTTGCAGACTCCGTCTGATAATTGTGTGGCTTGCACGGGCTTATCCGATTCGAGCTGGACCCGCGGGTTCAACTACGTCTCGATCACGTTCGAACCATTCAAACTCCAACTTGATCGTCGTGATTGCAACGGCGTTGGCGCCCGCATCCAAATCCGGAAGTGCCTGATACTCCGACACCCAGCACCGGTACAGGTTGTAGGAGATCGCCTTTTGTCCCGCTTCGTTGAAGACGTCGACGGTGATGTTTTTGCGAAACTCACCGAGGCTGGTAAGACTGTGGCTGGCGAAGTCGTTGACGAGGTTGGCCCAGTCTTCGAATGCCGTGTCGTAAGTGATACCTGCCTCGAGCGTCACCGCCTGAAACGAAGTCTTGCCGGGCAGCTTGCGACTGGTGATGTTTTCTCCGGCCTCACGAAATTCGACCATCTCGGTTGTTCGCTTGAGCGCGCCCATCTTGCTAAGACCCGCCACATACTGACCATCCCACTTCACCTTGAAGCGGAACGTTCGATATGGATCGAAGCGATTAGTTTGTGGTGTCATGCGTGCCATCGTTCCGGTTCCTCCTTAATGGTTTTCGCTCACGCGACTGGTTGGTTGACCTTTTGACTGAGTTTCAGGACCACGAATTCCGCGGGCTTGAGGGGTGCAAAACCGACGAGAATGTTGACGACACCGTTGTCTATGTCCTGTTGCGTGGTGGTGGTACTGTCGCACTTCACAAAGAACGCATCGTCGGGCTTCGCGCCCTGGAATGCGCCGGCGCGAAATTGCGTGAGCATGAAAGCGCGGATGTTGAGTCGCAAACTCGCCCACAACGGTTCGTCATTCGGTTCGAACACGGCCCATTGAATGCCGTAGTAGATGCTGACACGCAGGAAGATCGCCATTCGTCGAACCGGGATGTAGCGCCATTCGGCGTCGCTCCCGATCGTGCGTGCGCCCCAAACGACAATGCCGCTTCCGGGTACCGTGCGAATGACGTTAACCATCACTGGATTGAGTTGATCCTGTTCGGTGTCGCTGACGGTTGTCGCCACGGCGAGTGCGCCTGACACGCCCGCTTCGGTTCCTGCCGGAGCTTTGAAAACACCGCGCGAGTTGTCAGTTCGTGCATAAATACCCGCGAGAAATCCTGACGGCGGCAATAGGATCAGAGGATTTCGACCGCTGCCGATCGGATCCGCAGCACGAACCCACGGGTAGTAAATCGCACCGTAGTCGCCTGCCGCTTTATCTAGAGGCGTGCCTGCTTGTCCCGCGACTGCATACTCCCGCGCGCTGCCGGAGCCGCTGACCCTGATCACGTCGTCAGGTTGCGAACCGTCAAGCCGCGCTGAATTCACGTCGGCAACTAATCCTACGTCCGCGATGTAAAAACAATCCTGAAGCGGGCGCTGGTTTTTGCAGTAAGCCATTCCGGCATTCACTGTCTGCACGTCGCCGCGACCGGGAATTGCGATCAGGTTCACGTCAGTGAGTTTGTCGAGCGCGCGCAGGCCTGTGCCCGTCACCGTGCTGTTAACTGCCGGTGAGCCGACATGGCTGACGTTCGCCGTCACGCCGTCGCTACCGCCGGTGAGTTTTGTCGGAACGGAATTGACGGGACGCGCCGTGACGTTTGTCCCGACAGGAAACGCGATGTATTCCGAACGACTATTGACGAGTGTGCGCACGTAATTCGGCGGGCTCGGATCGGCAGGGACGGCGCTACGGAACGTGACGTTGTCGTAAGTCTCGACCACATTCGCGCGGGCTTCCTGAACAGTCTTGCCGTACATCACGACCAACTTGAAGTTAGCGGTCGTGTTGCCGTCAGAACTGTCTTCGGTGGCGATCCAAATATTGTTTCCCCACTCGCCTTCGTTCGCCGCCACGATCGGCAATCGACTGGCCGGCGGACTCAGCGGTGGACTGGTGATGGAAATGCGTGCAAGAGCAACTCCAGCTGGAGCTACGCGAACGATATAAAGACGCCGGCCACCATTCTCATAAAAGGAACGGACGGCGTACGTGAGAAAGCTGTCGCGGCGGAAGCCCCCGAACTGCCGAGTGTAGTCAGTGAGACTGGTGACCAGGACCGGTTGTGCTGCGCGACCTGTTGGCAGGACGGTGCCGGGTATTGGCCCTTTGTCGGCTACGCCGATGAATGCGGCCGTAGAAGTGCTGACTCCCTCAATAGGTCGGACACCGGACGACACTTCCTGAACGTATACACCCGGATGGAGAAGTTCTGGCATGGTATCCTCCTCTAATTTTTATCAGTCGCGGATGAAACTGATGGCTAATTTATCTGACGGAAATTCTGGCCATGTGGAATACCCTGGCTAGCTTTTTACGATTAGAAAAATTCCGAAGGCTCTGAGGTACATCGAGTACATCTTGCGGAAACGCGCACAAAGTCTCGTTGTCAACGGGGGAAGTCCAATAGCAGTCGTAGCCGTGAGGACTATGCGAGGAGTCACACACTTACGATCGAAAAATTGTAGCGCGCAATTTACTCTCAGGTAGTTGATCTGTCAACAACTTT
>DASYPN010000398.1:0-10336 GCA_036006625.1 Pyrinomonadaceae bacterium
CGTCGAAGACGTAGCTCGAGCGGCTGAACTCACGAAAAAGGACGCTGAGCGTTTAGTAGAGATTGTCTTTGAGAGCATCATCGAAACCCTGAATCAGGGCGAGAAGATTGAGCTGCGCGGTTTCGGGAGCTTTCGCGTGCGCGAGCGCGGCGCGCGCCGCGGCCGCAATCCGAAGACCGGCGATCCGGTGAGTATTCCTGCCAAGCGCGTTCCATATTTCAAACCTGGGAAAGAACTCAAAGAGCTTATCAACGACGAGAATTCCGGCTCACACGCATCGGCGACAAATCCTTCTCGATCGATCAGCGACGACACTCATCGTCCGCCCATTCTTTAATTACATGGAAAGATTGTGGAGTCCCTGGCGAGCCAGGTACATCGCATCAGGCGTCGATGCGCAGCGCGATGGTTGCGTGTTTTGTCTGATTGCTGCTCATCCCGAGGACGATGAAACGAATTTTGTTCTGCACCGCGCCGAGCACTGTTTTGTCGTCCTAAATCTTTATCCCTACATCACCGGGCATCTGATGATCGTTCCTTATCTGCACACGAATGAGTTTGATTCGGTAGCGAAAGAGATCACCGACGAGATGATGGACATGGCAAAGCGATCACAAACCGCATTGCGTGAGGTTTATTCACCGTCGGGCTTCAATATGGGAATGAATCTCGGATCTGCAGCAGGCGCCGGAATTGCAGACCATCTGCACATTCATCTGCTGCCACGCTGGGCGGGCGACACGAACTTCATGACGACCGTCGGTGAATCTCGTGTGATTCCGGAAGACCTTCCTACGACGTACTCGAAGCTCAAAACAATATTTTAGCCGCGGATTTACACGGATGAACGCGGATCAAGCAGAACTCTTTTTTGTGCTTTTGTGCCTTTTTGTGGCTACCGTTTACTGACTTTTCGTGGCACGGCTTCGTCTTCAACTTCGCCGCCGAGACTGATGGGAACATCGGAAGGTTTGCTGTAGCTCATGCCTCGCTCTTCGCTGTCGAGGTTGCCGGCGGGTAGTGGCGGTAGTGGCCCAGTTATCGCCGGCGGATTGAAACCGGGGTAGTCAATGCGTGCGTGATAGATCGCGGTGAGCGCGCTGATCATTGCCTCGCGTATCGTTGTCAACTCCTGCAACGTCACATCACATTCATCGAGTTGTCCATCGCTGATGATCGCGTCGACGATCTTGACCACGATCGCGCGAATGTTCTCCGGATCGGGACGGGCGAGTGAACGCGCGGCCGCTTCACAGGAGTCAGCCAGCATCATGATGGCGGCTTCCTTGAACTGTGGCTTCGGACCGGGATAACGAAAGTCAGCTTCGTCCACAGTCTCATTTGGCTTCGCTTGGGCCTGAGCTTTGCGCAGAAAATAGTGCAGCGTTCTGGTGCCGTGGTGTTGGGGAATGAAGTCGGCGATCTTCTCCGGTAGCCCAATTTCTTTTGCGAGTCTCGCGCCATAGGTGACGTGGCTCGTGATGATTTTTGCACTCTGGTAAGGACGCAGTCGATCGTGCGGGTTATCGCCCTGCTGGTTCTCGACGAAATACTCCGGCGCCGCGAGTTTGCCGATATCGTGATACAGCGCACCGATACGCGCCAGCAGCGGATTCGCTCCGACCGCGCGACACGCGTCTTCTGCGAGTTGACCCACCGCGTGAGAATGCTGATTGGTGCCGGGCGCGCGCAACGCGAGCTGGCCCAACACTGGTAGATCGGCGTTTGAAAGCTCGAGCAATTTTACGTCAGTTAGTATTCCAAAAAGCGACTCGTTGATCGGCAGTCCACCCGCTGCAAACACAGCCGTCAACAGTCCTCCGGCAACTCCCGCTCCGAGTGCAAGCAGAAGAGTTCTGAGCGTGAGGGGCTGTTCCGAATACGCGAGGAGAGCGATGGCCATGACTACGTTTACAGCGCCAACGAAAAGACCTGCGAGCGTGACTGACTGCCGTTCGCGATATCGTCCGATTCCATAAATCGCTGCGGAACACGAGACCATCGCGAAGAGTGCTTTCTGCATTCCGCCCGGCGCCAGCATGCCTGCAAAAAGCGCGGTGATGATTCCGGTCAGAAAGGCGAGTTGAGTATCGACAAGCATCGCCACCAGCAGTGCGCCTGCCGCAAACGGAATCGCGAAATTCCAGATGAGCGGATCGTTGAAAGGTGGCTGCATGCGCGCCGCGGTGCTCTCGCCAAAAGCGAAACCAACTTTCATGAGCGCCGTTTGGACCAGGATTGCAGAGCCCACCAAAGCAAATGCTTTGTGTCTAGTTAAAGTCAGTGCACTGCCACTGCTTCGATGCTCCGCAAACTTCCACGCCGCCCAGTAAACACCGATCACTACCAGCAATAATCCGAAGAAGTTGTGCCAGGGTCTGCCGGAGTGGCCGGCACTTTTGATTGCTGCAATCTGCGCGAGAATGCCTTGTGTGACGGTGTCGCCTTCGCGCGCCACCACCTGATTACGTTTGAGCGAGATCACGACAGGCGGAACACGGCTGGCCTCCGTTTCGCGAGCGGCTGCAGTCGCTGCCTGATCGAGAACGACGTTGGGGCGAATCAGTGGAACCAGCGCTGAAGCAAGCGCAGTCTTTTGTGCTGACGACCAACCCTGCAGGTTGACGACGCGCGTCTCGAGACTGCGGCGCGCTGACGAGAGTGGAGTCATTCGGGTTCGAGGCGCGGGCAGAATCATTGGAGCGGGACCCCGAACGTCAACGAGCACGATCTCCTGTTGCAAACGATCTGCTTCGTTATCGTCGTAAATATATCCGGCGCTGATTTCGCGGATGATCGAAGCAATCCGATCCAGGTCGGCTTCAGACTTAGTCTGACCCGAGGTTTGTTGTTGGATGTCATCCCAGGCGGAACGAAAGCTCTGTACCGAAGTCTCTGCGCGGGTGGAGTCGTAGTTGAAAACAGGCCGTGTGGATGAACGAGCGAGATTCTTTAGTCGTTCTGTTTCAACCTTATCCTCACTCGTGATGTCGGAAGGCGAGATGATGGATCGCCCGAGCACTTCGCCTAACTGATAATTCTCGTTGAAACTGGAAGAGCGATTAGTAAGAAGGAGAAGGGTCGTGAGAAGAACGAGGACGCTACAGCCAATCAGAAAGCGTGTGCGTGGCTGAAAGACCAGTAGCGGGCGATAAAGGTAAGCCAATAGCTTGTCGCGCGCCTGGCTGAAAGGGGTTTTGAATCGTGGGCGAAATCCCATAAAGAGATTAGCCGCAAAGAGGCACAAAAGACACATATGGTTGGAATGCGAGAGCGTCGCCCTCTTCAATCATTTGTGTTTTTTGTGCCTTTTCGTGGCTCATTATGCGGCGGCGAGGTTACGTGCCAATACCGCTCCAGCTTTTTCGAGTAATGCCTCCAGAGTCGACGGCTTGATGGCCGAAATAACCACAGTTTCACCGCTATCAAGTTGCTGCGCCTGACGGACTGCCGCTTCCACATCTTCCGGCTCAACCAGGTCAGCCTTGTTCAATGCAAGCACCGAGGGAATCTCAGCGAGCTTGAGCTCTGCCAGAATTCGTTTCACTGACTGTACTTGCTGTACCCAACGAGGATTTGAGATGTCGACAGCATGAATCAATAACGTGCTGTCGCTAATCTCCTCCAACGTGGCGCGGAACGCGGAAAGCAGATCTGGAGGCAACGCGCGAATAAAACCGACCGTGTCGTTGATGATCACTTCCTGTTCGCGCGGCAATCGCAGTCGGCGGGACGTCGGATCGAGTGTCGCAAACATGCGTTGCTCGGCGTGCACATCACTCTTCGTGAGTGCGTTGAGCAGTGTGGACTTGCCGGCGTTCGTGTAACCGACGATCGAGATCACAGGCAGTCCGTGCCTGGTTCGACCTTTGCGACGCTCCTGACGTCGTTGTTGAAGCGCTTCAATTTCTCGTTCAAGACGATTGATGCGATCACGCACGCGACGGCGATCCGTTTCGAGTTTCGTTTCACCAGGACCTCTACCGCCGATGCCGCCGGCTAAACGCGAGAACGCCGAATCCTGTCCGGCAATTAAACGCGGCAACAGGTATTTCAACTGTGCCAGCTCGACCTGGATCTTTCCTTCTTTCGACTGTGCACGCTGCGCGAAGATGTCGAGGATCAATTGCGACCGATCGATCACCTTCAGATCAGTTGCTTCCGACAATGATCTCACTTGCGCCGGCGAGAGTTCACTATCAAACACGAGCATGTCGGCGCCGAGTTGAAGCGCTCTAATGATTAGTTCATCGAGTTTGCCACGCCCGAGCACTGTGCGTGGATCGATCGCCGAACGCCGTTGAATGATGCGATCCTGAACAACCATCGCAGCGGACGCTGCCAGCTCTGCCAGCTCGGCCATCGATTCTTCGGCGTCCGCGAGTGAGCCGGTTGCAACGCCGACGAGAATGGCGCGATCGCGAACTTCCGCACGTCGTGCCGTGCGACGATTGCGCGCCATCTCTTCTTCGAGCGAATTGATCAGTGACTGAAAGTCGAGATCGAGTTGCGAAGGGATCTTAGGTTCGAGAAAGGCGTAGAGCTCAGGTGTCGTCGCGTTATCGAGCTCACCTGCGTGCAGCGGTAACAAATGTGCGGCGCGAACTAGTCCGGGCAATCCTGACTCTGAGTCGACATCGATTGCCGCCATCAGATCCAACCGCAGCAGGGCAAGGTCTGTTAAGTCGTCCTGTGTTAGTGGTTCGCCGCGCAGGTGCGTGTGCACACAACGAAGCCCGCGAAATCTTCCCGAAGCCACGCGCACACGTTTGAAATCCGGCAGCTCGATACGGCGATTGTCGCCAACCATCACGTACTGAATGTGACCCTGGCGGTCGATGAGCGCGCCGATTTGTCTGCGTGTTTCGTGGGACAGTTCGCCTAGCTGGCGAGCAAACTCGGGTGTAACGATTTGGTCGGGAGGTATGCGTCGAGTGTACAGCTTTTCGATGCGCCGCAGTTGATTTGGTTTTAATCCCAGAGTGTTGCCGAGAACGCTGGTAATGGCCTTTTCCTTCCTATTCCGGGGGCGAATTATACCATAGGGTTGAGGCTCCGTTTCCTGTATTATGAACGGCTTTTATGCGTACCATTCCGAAAATTGTGAACATAGATCCGCCTTACGCGATAGCGGGCGGAGAGATCGTGATTGACTGCACTGATTTGGATACCAGTGACCCCTCGAGGTGTAACGTCCATATCGGCGACTCAGCGGCTCAGATAGTCGCGCTTAGTTCACGGCGAGTGCTGGCGATTGTACCGGAGATAGCGGTTGGCAAAGTCGAGGTCTTGTTGTGGAGTCGCTACAAGTGCAGTGAACCTGCTTACCTGACAGTCGGGAAAAAACTCGCCGGCGATCTGCATCCGGTTGCTAATCCTGCATTCGATCCGGAAGACGGCGCGCTGTTTGTCACGCGCTCCGGGTCGCGTGGCGAGGAACTGCCGGTCACGCTCTTCCGGATCGATCTCAGCGGCGACGTCTCTGAATATTCCGGAGACATCTCCAATCCGACGGGCATTGCTTTTGGTCCTGACGGGCAGATGTTTGTGAGCAGCCGGCTCGAAGGCGTTGTTTACAGAATCAATCCGTTCAAGGAAGCAATTCCTTTCGCTCGTAATCTCGGCGTGGCGACAGGGATCGCATTCGATCGCAACGGCGTGATGCACGTGGGTGATCGCACGGGAACGATCTTCAAGGTTAATGGCATCGGTGAAGAAAGAGCGTGGACGCAGATCGAACCGTCAGTCTCAGCATTCCATCTTGCGTTTGGTCCTGACGATTCGCTTTACATCACTGGTCCAACAGTGACGAGCTTCGATTCAATCTGGCGTATCAATCCGGACGGTGATCTCGACACGTTCTTCAAAGGGCTGGGACGTCCGCAGGGTCTGGCGTTCGATCGCGAAGGTAATTTGTACGTCGCGGCTGCATTGCGCGGGCGGCGCGGTATCGTTCGAATATCACGCGACGGAAGTGAAGCGAAGCTTGTCGTCGCCGGTATTAATCTGGTCGGACTTGCGTTTAGCTCGGCTGGTGAGATGGCGGTAGTATCGATCGATTCGGTCTACAGTGTGCCGGCACAGATTAAGGGAACGTTGTTGCCGTGATTCATCGTATTTCGAATTAATCCAGTCAATCCTGATAATCATGTAATCCTGTAACAGGATGAGCCGGATTAACAAGATTTCCAGGATGTGCTAAGTTGAACTTTCTAAATTGGGCCCGCATCTTGTTTGTGCGAGTGTTACATTGAACCCGGAACAGATAATACCGCAACTTGTAATCTACATGGTGGTGCTGCTGCTCGCGATCTCGGCGCACGAGGCCGCGCACGCCTGGATGTCTTACAAGTTCGGTGACGACACGGCGCGACTCCTGGGTCGCATTACTCTAAACCCGGTGGCTCACACGGATCCCATCGGAACGCTGCTCATCCCAATCGTCGGTTTCCTAATTTCCGCGACTGGCAGTCCCATAGCGGCGGTTCTAATCGGATGGGGGAAGCCTACTCCTGTAAATCCGCTGCGCTGGCACAATAAGGATCTCGCGAACATCATGGTTTCGATCGCGGGCATCCTGGCTAATACGCTGATCGCTACAATTGCGTTTGCGATCTTCAAGGTATTGCTGATGACTCATGTGATCGATCCATATACCTTGTCACCGCACGATCCGGTTACCTTGTTTCTGTTGAATCTCCTGTTTATGAACGTGTCGCTCGCAATTTTTAATTTGCTGCCTTTTCCACCCCTTGACGGAAGCAAAATTCTCTACTCCGTTTTGCCCCCCAGTGCGCAGCCGATTCTGGAGTTGCTCGAGCAGTACGGCTTTCTTATTCTAATAGTGTTCATGTACATGGGTCTTACCAGCCTGATAATCAGCCCGGTAAGGGCAGTGATACTTTACCTGTTGTTCCTCGGTGTAAGCTGAGATGACGAAGCGAATCTTCAGCGGCGCCCAGCCGACCGGCAACGTTCATCTCGGAAATTATTTGGGAGCTCTCAAAAACTGGGTCGCACTGCAACACGAATACGAGAGTTTCTTTTGTATCGTAAATCTGCACGCCATCACGCTTCCGCAAAATCCGAAGTTGCTTGCCGAGAAGACAAGAGACCTCGCTCGGATCTATCTCGCTGTCGGAATCGACCACCGGGTCTCAACAATCTTCGTTCAGTCCACCGTTAAAGAGCATGCGGAACTTACGTGGGTGTTGAACTGTGTCGCGCGCATGTCCGAGCTCGAACGCATGACGCAGTACAAAGACAAAGCGCGCAAGCAACAGGAAAACATCTCGGTCGGCCTCTTCGACTATCCGGTTTTGATGGCCTCCGACATATTGCTCTACCAAACCGACCTCGTACCCGTAGGTGACGATCAGCGTCAGCATCTCGAACTGACACGCGATCTCGCGATTCGATTTAATCGTGATTTTGGTGAGACATTCAAAGTTCCCGATGCTTACATTCCAAAGGTGGGCGCGCGCATCATGTCTCTGTCGGATCCGTCGAAGAAGATGTCGAAGTCAGACGATGATCCAAACGGCTGCGTGTTGCTAATGGATAATGCCGACGCGATTCAAAAGAAGTTCAAACGTGCTGTGACTGACTCAGGAACCGAGATTCGCTTTGACGAGTCTCGTCCCGCGATCAACAACCTGCTCGAGATATATCACCTCATGACTGGCCGCTCGCCGCAGGAAGTTGAAGATCACTTTGCCGGCAAGGGCTACGCGCAGTTGAAAGGCGATCTTGCGGAGGCGACAGTGGAATTTCTGAGACCGTTTCAACAGCGCGTGAGAGAAATCAGTGACGAGCAACTCGATCAGATCCTCGACCAGGGCCGCGAAAAAGCCAGACAGATCGCGAGTGTGACTCTCGATCAGGTATTTCAAAAGACAGGTATAAACTACAGGTAAACACGGATTTTTCCGGATGGACGAAAATAACCCTCAAACACCACTGAACGTCGCCGGCGCGGTTCCGCAAATCGTATCTGACGATGACACAGACGATCTGAAGATCCTGCTCGGTGAGTTCGAAGGTCCATTAGATCTGTTGCTGCACCTCATCCGGCAGGAGCACGTCAGCATTTACGACATTCCCGTCGCGCGCATCACTGACGAGTACCTCCGTTACCTGCGCATCATGCAGGAGTTGGACATCGCCGTCGCCGGCGACTTTCTCGTCATGGCTGCGACATTGATCGAGTTGAAGACGAAGATGCTGTTGCCGCGCGATCCACTTGCGCCGGCCGAAGAGGATGAAGATCCGCGTAGCGAGTTAGTCAATCAGTTGCTGGAGTATCAGAAGTACAAGGCCGCGGCCGAGATGCTGTGGTCGCGCGCGACAGTCGAGCAGGCAGTCTTCAAACGCGCGGAATTGGAAACCGACAAGAACAACCCCGAAGTTGCGGTCGGTTTGTTTGATTTACTGAAAGTGTTTCAGGACATCCTGGCGCGACACAAGGAAGAGAAGTTACTCGAGATCGAGCGCGAAGAAATCTCGATGGCTGAGATGCTCGAGCGTTTGCGCAACATGGTGTTGTCAGCGGGTGAGCTCAATCTGCGTGTCTTCTTTGAGCGGGCCAGATCGCGTCGTGAGCTCGTGCTCGCGTTCCTGTCGGTGCTGGAGTTGGTGAGAACAACTGAAGTCAGACTATTTCAGCGCGAAACTTTTGGCGACATCATCGCGCGCGTAACGGGCTAATCGTAATGGACGAAGACAATATTAATCAGGAGCCGCTCGATGAGGCAGCTCTGAACGAAGAAGCGAGTCGTGAGCTTGCGGCGATGGTTGCCGAGGCTGAACAGTTGTCGGGCGCTACTGAAGAGGACAGTGCGGACGATGAGCCGTTGTCTTCGCCGCAGAATCAGGCGGAGCGTGCTGGTGTCATCGAGGCGCTGATCTTCGTTTCCGATGAGCCGTTGACTGTGAAGACCATTGCCGACGTTCTCAAGGAAGACAGGACAGTTGTCAGCGAAACAGTTGCTGCGCTCGCCGAAGAGTTCAATCGCCGCAACGGTGGCTTGCAATTGCGTGAGGTTGCTGGTGGTTGGCAGTTTGCGACACGGCCCGAGTATCACGAGCACGTGCGCAAGTTCTTGAAGACACGTCCGAGTGCAAAATTGACTATCGCATCACTCGAGACACTCGCGGTGATTGCGTACCGGCAGCCGGTTACGGTTCCTGAGATTCTGGAGATACGTGGCGTGCAATCGCCTTCCGCAATCAAGACTTTGTTGGATAAGAAACTGATCGTGGCGAAGGGGCGCAAAGAAACTGTCGGGCGTCCGATGATGTACGGAACGTCGAAAGAGTTCTTGTTACAGTTCGGATTGAAAGATTTGTCTGAGTTACCGAGTGTAGAAGACTTCCAGGATCTGAGTGGCGGATCATAGTTTTAGCCACAGATTAACGCGGATTTTTTACTGATTGGAGCAGCGACTGCAAAAATTGATCTCGGCGGCTGGTGTTGCCTCACGCCGGCATGCAGAAGAACTGATTGCTGCCGGGCGCGTGACGGTCAACGGTGAGGTTATCAAAGAGCTCGGCACGAAGGCTGATCCGGAAAAGGATCACATAAAGGTCAACGGCAAACTCATCAATCCTCAGCTTCAGTCTCGCGAAAAAATTTACGTGCTCCTCAACAAACCGAAGGGTTATCTCTCGAGTGTTTCCGATCCTGAAGGCCGTCCACTCGTCACGGAACTCTTACCACCTTCGCTCGGCAAGCTTCACCCGGTGGGCCGTCTCGACTTCAACACCGAAGGCCTTCTATTACTCACGAACGACGGTGATTTCACAAACTATGTGACTGCCGCTCGCAATCGCGTTCAGAAAGTTTATGAAGTGAAAGTGAAAGGCGTACCGACGGATAGTGGCATTCAGCGATTACGACGCGGAATCACTCTTGAAGACGGCACGCGCACTGCGCCCGCAAAGATCGAAATGCTCCACGAGACGCAGACCAACGCCTGGTACGAAGTGTTGCTTCATCAGGGACGCAATCAACAGGTGCGACGCATGTTCGAGTTGATCGGCCATTCGGTGTTGAAGCTGCGACGTGTGCGCATTGGTTTTCTCACAGACGAAAAACTAAAACCCGG
The DNA here is from genome assembly GCA_036006625.1 of Pyrinomonadaceae bacterium. Taxonomy (GTDB): domain Bacteria; phylum Acidobacteriota; class Blastocatellia; order Pyrinomonadales; family Pyrinomonadaceae; genus PSRF01. The sequence continues at coordinate 10,107 of DASYPN010000398.1, forward strand.
TAGCTGGCGCTTTTTATCACCCGCAGAGGCCGCCAGGCTGATGAAAAAGCAGGGCCGCAGATTACATAGATCCGTCTGATCTGTGTTACAAAATCTAACACTATGCATTTTGAGTTAACCGAAGAGCAGCAACAGATCAAGATGAGCGTGCGCGAGTTTGCGGAATCGGAGATCGCGCCTCACGTTCTGGAGTGGGATGAGTCACAGCATTTTCCGATCGAGTTAAAACC
>DASYPN010000399.1:0-61618 GCA_036006625.1 Pyrinomonadaceae bacterium
AGGGCGTCGACGCTCGCGCAGGGATGACCAGCGAGCACGATGACCATATCGCACCACTGATTCTTGACGCCCCATTCCCCGACATAGACCATTGTGCCGCCTGTCGCAAAGCGGCCATAGCCGATAGTCCAGGGGTCGACCGTTCCGCGGTGTGTGGTCGTCGTGCCGGTCAGCGGTCCCTTGCTGAGCAAGGTTCCGATACCAGCAATGACCATGCCGATGCCCGACGCGATGAGCATCTCCGTGGCAGGCGTAGCGATGCCGCCTGACATGACCGTGAAGACTATTCCCGCAGCCACCATCGCCGCGCCTGCTGCTAAGTTGACCCACTTCATCAGACACGCCACGCGCGCAGAGCGCGATGAAAAGGAAGACGAACGAAGCCGCGATGGTAACAGGTGAGAATCTCGCAGCCATCAAGCGCGATGAGGCCGAGAGAGTATTCTCGTGACCGCTTCAGGAGAACAACGTCGCCGCGCTGCGCAAACGGGGGTCTGATTTTTAGCATGCCGAAATGTTCTGTAATTTCCTCTGTGACTTCGAGCAGTGATCCTGTGCCGCTGTTGAGCTGCATCAGCGCCTTCGCTCCTGCGCGGCTGTCATAGCGTTCGCGATAGTTCGCGGCGAGATCGATGTCGGTCATCTCGCGAATTGCGTCGCAGACGAACAAACCGCAGTCAAAGGTCCCGTAGTGGAAAACGGTCGTCGAGTTGCAGGTCAGATACCACTGAAGACGCTGCTGCCAATCAGGACGTCGCGCGAGCATGACTCACAGGTTGTTAACGCTGGCCGCTGTATGACCCCAGAAAATAGTCACGTCTTGGATCGAGTTAATAAAACTCATGCCAGTGTCGCCGGGATAGTCGAGCTGCTGATCCTCGTTCGTGTATCGCCGGTCGACGGCGACGTTCATCTCGACGAGGCGATTTTCGCAGTTGATCTGAATCGTCGCTGTCAGCCCGTCGACGTCGAGCGTCGGCTGATCGGTGCGACCTGACCACGCGACGATGGGCGAGTCGATCAGGATGTCGCCATTGAAGAGGCCGAGATAGACGATGACCGGCAGACCGACCTGACACTCGTCCGTGATGCCGTCGAGCAGCGCAGGGTCGAGGCCGCTCAGCGTCAGCACGACCCCCTTCGCTTCTACTGTCGTTCCTTCTTCAATCGTCCCGATAGTGCCGAGTGAGCCCATCCCGAGCCACGTCACGCCGTCCCAGACATAGGAGCCGATGCCGCTCCACATATAGGCTGTTGCGCTGAGGAACTGCACCTTTACAAAGAGTGCAGGCTGAATCGCCGAAGACGTGATTGCGGCAAGCTGTGCAGGCGTGATCGGGCGCGGCATTACGCGAGCGCCTCGCGAATTTCAAATTGCATTCCGTAATATCGCGCTTCAGTTTCCGACCACTTTCGCGCGTTGCTCTTGAGACGAAACAGCCCCTGCGTGTTCGTCAGGATAAGAGGCGCTCCGTCAACAGGCGACTCCCGCAGGGGGGGCCAGATACTGATTGTCGCGTTCCCCGTAGCGTCTGCATCGGCTGCAAGCAGTGTCCGATAGAGCCTCTGACCAATCTGAAGCCAATCACCCGGCAGAAGCACGCCGACAGCGTTCGCGGTCCAGCCGCTGGTCGCGAGCGAGAAACCCTTCTGGCCGTCGCCGCTAACGAGAGGAGAACCTGCGGCACTACCAGCAGGCGCGGTCGCGAGAGGATCGCCCCACATAAAGACATTGAGCTGACCTCTCAGCCCCATGAGAAATGCAATCCACTGCTGCGCCTGTTTCTGTGTCAGAGGCGGCAGTGAGATAGACGCTTCGAGCCACCCCTGTTGCCAGTCCTGCGTCTGCTGCTGTGCCGTGAACGGTGACACGCTCACAGCAATGATGTCTGTTGCGGTAAACTCCACCGATTGAGCTGCAGCCGGATTGGTCGGCATACTAAGGAGCTGCGCGCTGGGAATCGCCATCGTCTTTACCGCCCTCCCGGAACACGTTTCGAGTGTTCCGCGCCTGCGTGCAACGCGCTGCTGACTGCAGAGCCATGCACTGCGATCAGCGCCTGTCTCGTGCGCTGCTCAGTCAGCACAGGATCAGTGCCGCGCGCGTCGATGGTGTAGTAGGCAGGCGCACCGCCAGAGCCTGACATCATGCGCTGAGAAGCGGCGTTGCTCGTGATGTTGCCCGACGCGCCTGTCAGAAGCTCAGGCCCCTGCTCGCCGACAAGATACGCGCTGCCAGGGGAAACGGATCCACCTTCCTTGTGAGGCGTCAGAAATGACCCGAACACTTTCGACAGAATGCCCATGAAGCCGCCGCCGCCTGCGCTCTTGCCACCGCTGTCACTGCTGCCTGAGTCGCTTCCAAGGCCATCGGATTCGAGTCCTGCAAAGCCGCCCAAGCCTGCGCCGTCGACGAGCTTGACCCAGAAGGGGCTGCTCTTCGAGCCGTCAGCCTTAGCGGTATCGCCAAGAAGTCCACCCAGTGTTTTACCTAACGCGCCTGTCTTTCCCAACGCAGCGATGCCCTTCTGCATGCCTGACTTCAGCGTTGAGTCGAGCATCTGCTTGCCGATGTCTTTGAACATTGCGCCGAAGTCAGCCTTGCCGCCTGTCATCAGTTCCGTCAGGTTGGTCGATAGTTTCGTGAAGGTCGAGTTAAGCGCGTCGAAGATGATCGACGCTGCGGTCTGCGCCTGCTTTCGCATGTTCAGAAAGAACGCATCGACGCCAGCGCTGAGGCTGTCCTGCCGCAGCAGACTGTCAACGGTCTGATCAATCATCTTGTTGAAAAGTTCCTGCTGGCGCGCCGCGATTTGCAGCTGCTCACCGTAGCTGATCTTGCCATTCTTGAGTCTGCTCAACGCAGCGACTGCATTGTCGAGAGCAACACTCTCGCGCTTGTATTGCTCATGAGGCGAGAGCAGCGAGACAGCTTCCTGCGCGTCGCGCTCGTCCCACTCTGCTTCTGTCATTGCGACGGTTGCATCGCGCGTTTTGATCAGCTCGTCGCGCTGCGGCCCCAGCGCCATCGTCGCAATCTGGTAATTGATTCCGACCAGCTTCGCCTGAAGCGCTGCCTCCCGCTGCACGTTGATGTCCTCAAGCGTCGCAGATGTAACGAGCTGCTTCGAGGTCAACTCGCGGCCCATCGCTTCGAGGTTAGCGACAACCGCGACAGTCTCATCAGCCATCGCCTTCGCGTACAAGTCTTTGGCGCGCGCTGCAATCTGATCCGTGGTCGCACCTTGCTCTGTCAGCTCGTTTTCAGCCTGCGCTTGCGCGTTCTGTTTCGCGATGGCGTCGGTGCCCTGATAGATCGCATTGATCATGCGACCGGCCTGACTGACGCTGAGCGCCGTCGCGCGAGTCCCAGCTCCGATGAGGTCATTCATCTTCGCCATGTGCGCCTGATCAGAAAGCAGCGCCTCGCCATGCAGCAGCAGCTGTTTGGTCGATTCACTTACCAGCTTCGCGAAGTCTTTTGTTTGGCTGTGCGTTACTTTCGCGATCTCCTGACCTAGTTTCAGGATTTCGTCGTTTGCCTTGTTCGTTGCCATCGCCTTGCGCTGCGCTTCCTCGCCCAGCCCTGACGCTTCCAACGTGAGCTTCGAGTCTCTGAGTCGCTCCGCCATATTCGCGCGCGCCTGCGCGTCTGGATCTTCTGATTCTTTTCCCAGACCAGATGTGTCGGGTGATTCCTTCGCTTTCGGTTTAGGCGCTACAGTCCTGTCATCCCCGGAAGAAGCAGCCGCAAGCCGCTCGTTCTTTGCTTGATTGAGTGCGTCCACAGCCCACTGAGGCGTGAGCTTGCCCAGCGCGCGGTTGATCCACTCCATCGCCTTGCTCCACATCTTCGAGAGCGCAGCCTCAATCGCCTGCCCACCGATCAGCGTCATCAGTGAGTTCCAGAGGCTCTTGCATTTATCCACAAGCTTCATGAACTCGTCGCCGAAAGCGCGCACAACGTTCTTCATGACAATCCATGCGGCGTTCCAGGTATCGCGAATCTGGTACGTCTCGCCCTTCAGCGAGAAGACAGAGTTGCGGAACTTGTAGAGCACCGCGCCGAGCGCGATGATCGCCATCGCTGCAATCGTCCAGGGGTTGCTGAGCGCAGCCAGCATCAGCGCTTTGCTCGCGTTCCACGCACCTGAGACGACCATCGACAGGAAGCCGGGAATTGCTTGCAGCGCGCCGCCTAACGAGGCGAACATCGATGCAGGACTCAGCGCCTTGATCGCAGCGAGCGAGGTGCCGACGCCACCGAAGCCGGTCCTCACGCCGAGCGTAGCTGTCTCCATGAAAGTCAGCTCCTGCGTGGCTCTGCCGAAGGAGCTGCCCATCGCTGCGATAGACTCACCGAGTTTGGGGATCGTCGCTGCGACGTTTTTCATGCCCGTCATCTTGAGCACGAAGCCACTGATGCCAGCGCCCGCCTTCGCGAGTCCACCTCCAGCTATCAGGTCAGTGACCAGCGGGAGCGCGATGCGACTGAGCTGCAATGCGATCAGCGCTTCGAGCGCGATCTTCAACTCGTGCGCGTGCTCGGTGGCAAAGCTGAGAGCGTTACCGACTAAATGGATTGCAGAAGTGACGTTGCCGCCGAAGGATTTCGCGAGGCCCTGCAAGTCGCTGTTATTCGCAATCTGTATCAGGCGATTCAGCAGTTCGTCGAGCGCAGGCAGGGTTGCCGCCATCAGCGAGAAACCCATCCCTTCGAAGACTGCCGAGAGGCGGTCTAGATTGTCGTGCGCACGCGCTGCAACCTCGCCGGTCGACGTCGAGAGCACCAACCCGAAACGGTGCGCTTCCTCGTTGACCTTATCCTGTTCCTCGCCGTACTGATTCAGCAGCGGCAGCAGCGCTGCCCCGCCCTTGCCGAAGAGCGCCATCGCGAGCGCCGTCTTGGCCGCGCCGTCTCCCAGGGTTGCGAACTTTTGCGACACGTCCTGCATGATGACGCCGGAGTCCTTCAGCTTTCCGTTGCTGTCGAGGAAGCTGACGCCAAGCCTGCCGAAGATTCGATCCAACTGGACGTTGCCGTTCTGCGCCTTGAAAGCGGCCTGACTCAGTTTTTCGAGGCCCTTAGTTATCGACTCCATCGAGACGTTGCTGAGCTTGCCAGCATAGCTGAGTTCAGAGAGCGTCTCGGTCGTCGTGCCGGCCGCCTGCGCAGCCTTCACCAGCGCGTCCGCGGTGTCGAGTGAACTCTTGATCAGTGCAATCGTCCCGGTCGCAATCGCCGCCGCCATTGCGAGCCCTGCTGCCGTGATCTTCTCCAGCGAGCGCGTGATGTCCTTCGCAGTCTTCGCAGACAGCACCGCCATCTTTTCCATCCCCTGCGAGAAGGAAGCGGTATTCGCTTGCAGGTCGATAGTCAGCGTACCGATGATGACGCTCATGCTGCTCCTCTCTTTGGTGGGGTTTTCTTGATGTGCGCGAAGGCCGCTCTGATGTCTTCGCCGGTCACAGGCTTCAACGGTTGCGGCGGCAACTTGTGAAGCATGAAGACTTCGGGATTGATCGGGTTATCAGGCCGACAGAAGCCGTAGTTTGCAGTGGTGGCAGAAATGATGCCGACGAGCAGTTCTTCGCGCTGCAGCTGCTGGAGCTGCCGCTTGCGCAAGGCGTGAAGCATGCGCGGCGTCATTTCGAGCCACTCATCGTCTGACAGTTTCAGTTCCTGCCGCGCGACTGACCACGCATCGAGCCACGTCAGCGGCGGTCCTACACGACCGCCTGAGTAGGGTCCGCGGTGTCATCCTCTGGCGGCATCGACGCCGCCCACGCCTTCAGCAGACCTTCCTGAAGCAGCGCGATGTTCTGCGGCCCGATCAGGTCGCCGATCTGCTCTAGTGTGTACGTTGCTCCCGCGCGCTTCAAGGCGAGATACAGCAGCGCGCGGATCAGTGTCGCTGACGGGCGCACGATATTCGCCTCGCCTGTCAGCACGTTCAGCCCCGTCAACGCCTCGCAATCAATCAGCACGTTATGCGTGATGACGATCGGCCAGTTGACGCCATCGAGACGTATCTCCACCTTCTCGATGAGCTTGTCTGCGATTGTCTTTTTCCCCGTCATCAGACTCTCGCCTTTAGACCACAGTCTCTGTCACAGTGCCCGTCAGTTCGATGGTCATTGTGAACTCGGTCAGCTTGCTCGGCTCGAAGGGGCCGGTATCATACTTCGACACGAAGCCTTCACCTGAAAGCGTGTAGACCTGCGTGCCCGAGTTGATCGGCGCGGTGATCTTGAAAGGAAACACGGAGCGACTCTCAGCCATGCCGAGAATGCTGAGCTGCGACGTGTCGCCGATGAAGTTGCCGCTCATCTCGACGGTGCCCGGTTTGATCAGACCCGGCAACTTTTCTTCAGTCGCGTTCGGGCTTTGAAGGTGCGTCGCGTCAATCGACGGGATGCTGGCGATGCTGGGCTTGATGCTTTTCACTTCCGCCATCTGCACGTAATCGAGGGGGCTGACAGCAGGGTTGGCGATGGCGAAGGTTGCTAGATAGCCGATTGAGGCTTTGGTCGATGCAGTCATGGCGGTCAGTCTCCGTTGAAGGTGGAAGTGCAGAGCAAAATAGAAAAGGCCGCTCAGGATGAGCAGCCTCGGTGAACATTGTCGCGACGCGCCTGACTTATCCAGACCAGACGAAATACTCAAGCATGCGGCGGAAGCTGCGCGCGTCAGGGTCAAAAATGTCGATGGTGTTCAAGTGAAAGATACCTTGCACGAACGTTGCATCAGGGTCTGTGAGCGTTCCCCTGTAACCGTCGAGCACTGCGTCGATAGCGGCTGCGAGCGCGAGCGTGTCGTCAGCCGTCGCACCGTAACAGTCGACCTGAATGCGGCGCGAGCCTAATGTCTCAGGCCCTGAAAGCAGCGAACCACTGACCTCTGACACGACGAGATAACTCCAGCTCGGAAGAGCCAGGTCGGATGGTAATTGCGCGAGGAAGCCACCCTCCGCAGCAATCGCTTTCACTGCCGCATTACTCTGAATCAGCTCGACGAAACCCTGCTCAATCATTTGTTCATCGTCGCTACGCCTTCACGCACGACCTCCGTGAAAGATTCCAGCGCAGCGTTATGCGCCTCGTCAAAGCCCGGTCGCATGTAAGGCTTCGCAATGTTGTGAACAGAGCCGACCTCAACAAAGAGGCCGTACAGGCCCGGTGACTGGTCATCGTCGCCAGCCTTCCACTCAGGCCCGATGATTGCTGTGCCTTGTTCTTCCTTTGCTGACAGCTTGTATTTCACCTTTATCGCGTCGCGCAGCTCACCCGGCTTGCGCTGCGGCGTGCCTTCGACGAGCACAGGAACCTTCGGCAGTATCGCAGCGACCATCGTCTCCGCGCCTGCCTTGAGGCCCCTGCGTATCGTCTTCTTGGCTAGCTTGACGCCTGCGTTTGCGAGCGTCTGCTCGACGCCCTCGAGGCCGACGACGTTGACAGTAACCTCCATTACTGCGGCCTTGCTCCCGGTGCCGGGTCAAGCTGCGGCTGCGCTGAAACGGCTTGCAGGTTGATCGGGCCGAAGGTGCGCTCATACTGCGCGAGGTTCTGCGCGAGCAGGTTGCAGACTGCCTTCGCCTGCTGGGGGCTGAGGTCTATCGCCTGAAACTCTTTGATGATGAGCTGCTCAGGAGTCTGCTCAGTGCGGCTGAAGTTGAGCCGAAAATCCCAGACACTGATTTGAACCTGCACGCTGTTGGCATAGCTTTCGCGATAGTCAGCGGCCTTTACGGTCGCGACGGTCAGCTGCTGGGGGGCTTGCGACGCAGGGGCTTCAACCTGACGGCGCGACTTGGTTTTCATAGTTTGTTTTCTCCTTATTGATTCAGTTTCAGACCGAGGCAAGTCAGCACGAGAATAACGTTCCGCTCACCGGGGTTTTCAATCGACTGGATTATGTACGTTCCATTTTGCGCCTGCACTTGCATGTTCGGAAGGATGCCGCTCTGCCAACGAATCTTCACCGTCAGATAGAGCTGGGTGACGTCCTGACCGGCCTTTAACACGTCAACGCCGCGCACAGGATCGATAGACGCCCACGTCGTCACGAACGGCACCCAGGCCACGCCAGAGCCCGAGACGCCCGTCCTGCCACGCTGTTGAAGGATCGTGACCCGGTGAATCATTTCTCCGGGGTCGATCTTCGGCCACTGCATCGGCTTACCTCGCCCTTACAAGCGAACCGTGCGAGAGGCATGACGTGACAGCATAGGGCCACTCAGCTGAATCGCTCGCGCCTCGTTCGAACGGAAGGCGATTGTTAAACCACGCAGAGACGAGCAGCTTCATGCCAGTCTTGATGCGCGCCCCCGGCCCTTGCCAGAAGGGGTCAGTCGACGAGTACCCGCTCGTGAAGCGGATCAGGATCGCTGAACTGGGCCAAGGCGTGAACGTCGGCCAAGTCCCGTTGTATGGCGGCGCGAGGATGCCCGGCCCTTTCAATGCGTCGACGATGTAATCAGCATCTGCCTGCATCGTGTGAACGACCTTGCTCGAATCGGTGTATTGCACGAGGTCGACTGACTGAAGAGGCGCAGCCAGCTCGATGCGGTAAGAGGGCCAATAGTCGAGGCTGAGGTCATACTGCTTCTGAACGAGGTCGCGGTTCTGTGCGATCTCTGCCTGCTCGCGCGCCGCCGAGATCAGCTCAGTCAGCTCTGCGTCTTCGCCGGGGTCTGTGGGCGAGCGTTGCGGAACCTTCAGAAAAGACTTGATTTCGTCGAGCGTGATCGGCTCTGTAAATATCTGCTGCGGCGACGTCACAGTCAGATTGAGGCTGCCGTAAGTTACGAGCGCACCGTATAGACCGAGGGTGCCAAAAGGAAAACCGTTGCTGCTCATAGCGGAACCACCTCAAGAGGGCCTGCCCATTTGAAGGAAGAGTCAGCCGGGAAAAGGTCGCCAACGACCATGTGGCGATACTGGTCTTCGAAAACGTTGTTGGGGTCGACCGAGTTGTACCAATGAAACTTCCTGATGCGATCCTCCCGGTGCATATAGCCGTAATGAAGCAGGCGCACAGCCAGCGGCGTCACGCTCGCGAGCAGCTGCGCAGGCGCTGACGAGCAGTGGAAGTTTCCACCGAAGGCGGTCCGTTTGAAAGTCAGCAGCGGACTCACGAGGCGAAACAGAGATGGACGCCGGAACGCCTTGTACCAGCGGTCGACTCGAATCTGTTGCTCGTTGTCCCAGAGATAAACAATGTGCGTCGATCCGCAGACGACCTTCGCGTCTACTGCCTTGACGACCGCAGGCGCGTCATCCGGGTGAAGCGCCTCGTCGCCGTCGACCATCAGGCACGTATCACCCAGACGCGCACCCGATGCCCAGACTTTTGCCAGCAGATAGTCCTTGTCCCGCGCCTCGTGTATATCCTCGAAGGGCGACGCGAAGACTTCGCAGCCGAGCTGTCGACAGAGCAGCGCCGTCTCGTCTTCAGAGTTGTCGTCGAGGACGAAGACGTTATCGCAGACCAGCTGTATCGAGCGCACCACTCGCTCTATCCAGCGCGCCTCATTCCTGACCCGCAGCATGCCGTGGATCAAGCCGCCCCCCACTTCTTGAGATATAGTGCCCAGTTCTGCGCATAAGAACGCGATGCGAGCGGGTCGCCTCTGAACGTGCTCGACAGACTCGCGTGGTCGACATAGCAGTGATCGAAGACACCGCACTTCAGACCGCCTGCTCTGACGCTCTCGCAGTAGTCGCGATCCTCGACGCCGTAGTCGAGACAGTACCGCTCGTCGAGCATGCCGACCCTCGCAATGGTCCTTCGCGGGATCAGCACGCAGACGAACGCGAAGTGTGGGACCTCGCGCAGCCCCCAGCCTCGCGGCTTCTGTAGCGGCTGGCCGGTCACGTTCGTGACAGCGCCGATGATGCCGTAGTCGAGATGCTCGCGCGCAACCTGCTGCATTGCTGAGAAGCCACCCATCGTCTCAAGCAGCGCATCGTCGTTCAATAAAATGACGTCGTTATTCCCAGACGAGAGCATCCCAAAATTGCAGTTTCGCGCATAGATGAAGTCTAGAAATACCTCGCGCACACGATAGAAGTCAGACCTCGGTGGACTCCAGTCGTTCTCTTTGCTGCGATCCCAGACGACGATGATTTCGCAGTCATCGTGCTGACGCACGGCATCCATGCACGGTATCAGGTTCGACATCGAGCGGCTTGGGATGACGACAGTCAGGTCACTCATCTGCTTCCCCCAAACAGTGCTTCTCCTAACGGACCGAATATTGCTGTGACGAGTCGGATGGGCCAGGGGCGCTTTGGCGGTACTGGACTGCTGTCCGTGTTTTCGCGTTTACATGACTTCATTGGAGTCTCTTCCATGCCTCGGTCAAATACCTGGGGCTGGTGTTGTTCGAGTGAATCGTTGCGTGCATCAGCTCGCCTGCGTCCACGCTGACAAGTTGCTTTGCTCGACGCGCCGCCGCGACGAAGTAGTTGTCTTCACCGACCTGACGCGCCTCGAAGGGATGCTGCTGCCACCAGCTGCGCAGGTAGCAAAGCGAAGTACCCAGTGCATAGTCGTGCGTGCCCTGATACAGCCACCAATGCGTGCCATCGGTGAACCGCATCGAGTGATAACCGGTCACGCTGCACTTTTCCGACAGCCGCGCCACCTGATCAGCGACTCTTGCAGGAGCACTCCAGTCGTCATCGTCCCAGTGACAGATGACCTCGCCGCGCGCTCGTTCGCAGCCATAGTTGCGCTTCTCGCCGATGTTGCGCGTCTCAGCCAAATGAATCAGCTGAATGCGCGGGTCATCTGGAACGACGTCGCGCACGTCCTGCCCGTCTGACAGGATCAGGAGCAGGCTGCTGCGGTAAGTCTGCGTCAGAAAACTCTCGATGGCTTTCGGCAACCACGTCTTCCGGTTGCGCGTTAAACACAGACAGGTTACGAAACGGTGGCCGCGCGCTCACCGTGGGAGCTTCAGGCGTGATCACTTTCGTCTCGTACTCGACAGCAGGCGAGGCTGCGGTTCGCGCCATGTTCTTCCTGAGCAATACCTGCGCTGTTTCGTCGCGCACTTCGAAGGGTTGGTCAGGTGCGACGCTGCCGTACTCGCCTCGCAGCTGCGTATTCGCAATCAGCTTCACAGACGCAGGCCCCCGCGAACGAAGACGAGATACAGGATGATCAGCAGCAGGATGAAACCGAGGCCACCGCCGCCATAGTAGCCCGCTCCTGGCCCCATCCGATAGCCGCCGAAGCAGACGAGAAGCAGCAAGATGACAAGGATAATGAGCATCATTTTCTCCTTCATATTGAGTTGAAAAATACGGAGCTGCTTCCCCATGGCAAGGAGCAGCTCCGTTGGAAGCCAACAGGCAAACGGTTAAGCGTGGAAGGGCGAAGTGCTGAACGATCCGCTGACGAACGCATTCGGGCGTTTGGTCAACAGCGCCAAGCGCTTCTCTGCCCTGATCGCGACGAGGTTGCGCAGGAAGTAATCCTGATTCTCCGTCGAGATTTCCACTTGCATTTCCATGCGGTCACGAATCTCGCAGGCAATGGGGTTGCCGTTGCCGACGAGGAAGTGACCCGGTGCAATCGTGGTCGTGTACACCACGTCGAGGCCGAACAAGCGAGGCGTCGCGTTCACTTGCGGATCGCCAAGGATGTACCGACCGAAGCCATCTTTCGTCAAACGAATCGTCCACCAGTCGTTCGTGTTGAGCACGACGAAGGTCGGGTCGATCTCGTTTGCAGCATTGATCTGCTGCACCGCTGTGCCGATGACGTCGATATAGGTCCAGCCATGTGCCGATTGCAGCTGACTCGGCAGATACGCCGCAGCCTGCGGTAAGAGGCCATGAAGGTTTTCGCCCGTATCATCACCGGCTAAGAGTTGGTTTTCCTCCTCCAAGTTGATGTAGTACGGAAGCGAAGACTGAATGAGGCCGAGCAGTTCGCCGAAGTCGTCGAGTACCTGCTTGGTCGCGGGGAGCCACGTTGCGATCAGGCGAACCTTCTCGCTGATCGACGTGAAGGTGAGCGCGTTCTCAGGTTTGAGACTCGCTTCAGGAACCATCCCGCCTAGTCCTAGCGGCGTGCTGACTTTCACGAAGTCGACAACCTGCATGGTGGTAGGCCGCGAGGAAAGCAGGTCCCGCAGCTTTAGTACCTGCCTCGCCTCGGTCGTGACGCCGGGAGAGCGGTCGATCTGCAACACCCCCGAGGTCGCGACGCCAAGCGGTGAGAGAGGATCGCCCCCAGACGTGCCGGTCGCCGTCGCGCTGATGATGTTCTTACGGTTCATCAGCTCGATGACGTCGCGCCCCTTCAGGTGCAGCACTGCGCTGCCACGCTTGTCCTTCATCAGCCGCTGAATGCTCTCGCACTCCTTGACTGTTTTGACGAGCGTCGGGCCTTCGCCATGATCGGCAATCTGCTTGTTGGCTAGCTTCACATCAAGCGCGTCGACCTGCGCCTGAAGCTCGACCAGCGTGGTTTTGGTTGAGTCGAGTGTGGCTCCGAGCGTTTTCTTTTCGTCGGCAGCCTTCTCGAAATGGGTCTTCAGCTCTGCCTGCAGAGCTGTCAACTGTTCTGTAAGTTCCATATCGATGTCCTTCTTAGTGCTGTGATTTCCCGCACTCACGCCTTCGGGATCAGCGCCCTCATGTTGAGGAGTTGTGTTGCGGCTGCCGAGTGATCAGTTACGACCGGCTCGGACTTTACTTCCGGTACGGCTGCTGCGCCTTTTGAAGTGTCGTCGTCGTCATCTTCCTCGTCGTCGTCTTCGGCTCCATCGGGCAGCAGTGTCCCGAAAATATCTGCCAGGCCCTTGATGTGTTCGTGGGCTTGGTCCAAAGCTTTTTTGGTAGTCGCGCTGAACTTCGCGCCCTTCTTCACTTCCTCCGGCGTCAGCGGAAGAGGCGCAGAGGGCGCAGCCTTCATCCTGCTCGACAGCAGCGAGCCGAAGCTCTTCTCTTCTGCGTGCAGCGCGCTCATCATTTCCATGTCGCCGAAGACTGACTCCAGCCAGTCGAGGTACTGCGGCAGATACGCCATGTACGCTTCAGAGAACTGATCAATCGTGGCCTTCGATGCGGTGATCTTGTCAGCCTTGGTTAGACCGCTGCCCCACGTCACAGACCCCAGCGACTGAAAGAGCGCAGCGCGCATCTGGTATCCGGCGTCCTGCAATTGAATCTCGCTCAGCTCTTCGTTGAAGTCGCCCTTCGTTTCAGCTGCGCCTGCTCCTGCGCGCATCTTCACTGACGTGATCATCGCCATCTCGTTCATCGGGAACGTGACGATGCTTCCCTCCCACAGCCTGATTTCTTTCAGGCGGCGCACGCCGTTCTCGACTGAATCCTTGATGGTGTCGAAGCCGATAGACAGGCCCTTGATGACGCGCGCTTTGATGAGGATGTAAGCGCGCTTGGCGTCGTCCAGCTCCATCAGCAACTCGCCTTTCACCTTCAGCGCTTCCGGCGTGTCGATCAGTGTCAGGGTGCCGATGGGCTTCTCGGAGTTGTGCTGCCACAGCATCGGTACAGTCCCGCCGCGCTCCTTGATCGTCTTCGCGAACGCCCCCGGCTCGATAAGGTCACCACCGAGATCGAGGTTGTTATAGACAGCGAGGTCGCCCTCGAAGGTGCCGTCTTCCGCAAGCGACTTGATCTGAAGCTGGATGGGCTTGCCTTTAGTTGCTGGCATGAGTGTTCCTTTCGGGTCGTAATTACGGTGTAACTAGAGGGTTCTTATTCGCTGATCCGCACAAGCTGCGGCGACTGCGCAGGCGCAACTGCAGGTGCGTTCGGCGGCGGCACGGTCTGCATGTTGAGCTGTATATAGTGCCCGTCACCACCCTTAAACGGGTTCATGTCTTCCATGTTGCGGACCTCGTTGTCACTCGCAACGCCGTTCTGGAGCATGATCGAGTAGCCTTGCATGCGCGTCAGAAAGTCGCCGCGCAGCAGTTCGCTCGTGTTGTGCTTGAAGTAGTAGCCCTTCGACTTTTCATCGGAGGTCAGAACACAGCGCCACAAGTCCTGTTCCCATCGGGTAAACCACGACTGCATTGTGACCTTGATGAACTCCAGCGCGAGCTGCTCAATGTTGGAGAACGTCGCGCGACTCAGGTCACCAACGAGATGCGGACTGACAAGGAACCACCGACAGATTTCGTGAATGTCGAAGAGGCGCGTTTCGATCATCTGCTGGTCGACTGCACTGAGGCCGACCTGCTTGTACTTCATGTCGTTCTCTAGAATCGGAGCCTTGTGCGGCTCTGAGTAAACCGATTCCCAGTCTGCGCGAAACTTTGCGAAGTCAGTATCTTTGGCGAAGTTGTGCGCCTTCTCCAACACGTAAGGCACGCGCCCACCGTTCGCGTAGAACCGCGCGACGTTGCGCTCTGCTGCAAGCGCAGTGCCGAAGCTCTGCCGCGCCATCGTGATGACGGAGTAACCGCGCAGGCCGTCCCAGCCCAGGCCCCGTATGTGCAGGATGTCCTGCGGCTTTCCTGGCGTCAGGGGGTAAGTCGTGTCTTTGTTATCGGCGCGCACGATGTACACCAGACGGCGCTGACCGTCCCTCTCGCGGTCGATGCTGACCTGCTCAGGGTTCAGGCCATGCAGCTCGACAGCAACGCCTGTGCCGCTCCTGCGAACGATCTGCGCGTAGCCGTTGCCGGTCAGCAGCGTGTGACTCGTGCGACTCTCTTTGAAGCTCATCGCAGTCGTCTCGTCGTTCGGCGAGTTGCGCAATGCTGAGAACATCGGCTTATCAGTCGCCAGCTCCTTGCCATTGCCTCCGTCTTGCAGCATCACTAGCGGCGTCGCACCCTGCGTCTCGCTGATGAGGCGATTGCACGCCCAGACGACCGAGTGAGCCATCGACGACTCAAGCGAGACGACTTCACCTGATGCAGCAGGCGCGCCGCCAGAGAGCAGCGCATAGAGACGCGGGAAGCCGTTGCGTGCGTACCAGCCGACGTTGGATGCATCAAACGAAACGTTCCCGGCTGTCTTCGCTCCCTCGATGTCAAGCGCGAGCGTCTCATCGCCCATCCCTGCGCGCAGCGTCTTAACGACGCTCTTTACTGCGTCTGCGATTGCTGGGAACACTATCCGACGCTCCGTAATCCTGTGTACGTAACCAAGTCGGACTGCGCGACAAGGCCACGATTGAGAAGAGTCACCGTAGCCGCAATGCCGTCGATGCGCTTCGATGACTTCAAGCGCTCAGGCTTCGACGGTTGGCAATTGTCCTTCTTGTCGTACTGGAGTTGGAGACAGGCCGCGTGCCAGTTATAGACCGGGTTGTTGCCGTGGCGAATCTTCTGATCGAGGTACTGCGACAGAATGAACTTGGTGGGGTAGCCCAGCTGCATGAAGTTCTGTTGCACCTCGACAGCATCGATCCCCTCGTCTACCAGCTCCATCGCCTCAGTGCGAAAGTTGCAGCGGTCGAAGGCGAGGTCGTGCATCTCGAACATCTCTTTCCCCCACCGGATACGCTTCTTGACTTCGCGCAGGTCGATGCCGTTGCCGGGAGTGGCCTCGACGAACCCGCGCGCAATCCAGTCTGCGAACGGCAGGCGGCAGATTCGCTCCAGCTGCGGAACCCTTTCCTCGGGCACCCAAAAAAACGGCAGGAAGGTCCAGACGTCGCAGCCTTCAAACGGTGGAAAGCCGAAGACGACGCTCGTAAAGTCAGTCGTCCATGAAGCGTCAACGCCCACCCAGCAAGGCTTATCGAGCAGGCCCCACTTGCGAATCAGCATGTCGACGTCATAGGTCGGCCACGTCCTGAGATCAACATCCCCGCCGCATAGCTGCCATTTCGTCATGTCGATGATCGGCTCCTGTTGCATTGCGATGGGAAGGTTCAGGTGATAGCGCAGAAACTTCGACTTCTGCGCAGGCTGTGCGAGCGCCTTCGACAGCTCGCGCACAATGGCTGTGTCTTTCAGGAAGCCGCCGTTATCCTCGTGGCTGGGGTTAGCAGCGACGCGCGCCTCGCGGGACTTCCAGTATTCGGGGTCTGCGTCGAGTTTCTTTTTGTCAGCTTCCCAGATTGCGGAATAGAAACCCGGCACTGATAACGCGCCTGTGAGAACTTGCTTGGCGACCTCGTACTCCTGAAACCACAGCTGCGATTCGTACTCAGCCCCCGCGGTCGTGATCGCCAAGTCGAGAGGCTGACTGCGTGAAATTTGGCCCTTGGTCGTGACGTCGTAAAGCGTTTCCGCCTTCGATGACTTCCAGCGGTGCATCTCGTCTCTGATCAGCAGGCTCGGTCTGATGCCGTCCTGGACGTCGCCGTCAGCTGAGAGCACCTGATAGCTTCCGCCGCCGTCACGCCTGACGATGCGCTTGGTGCTCGGGATAACCTTCAGGCGCGCTCGCAGGTCAGGGTTCGCGTTGACGAGCATCGCCGCAGCCTTGAAGACGATCCCGGCCTGCTCTTTCGCAGCCGCTGCGCCGTAGGCTTCAGGGTTCAGCTCGTCTTCCATCAAGATGTGATAGATCGGCAAGCCGCCTGTAAGGAACGACTTTCCATTCTGCTTCGCTGTCGAGACGTAGCCGCGCTGATACTGTCGCGTGCCGTCCTCGACTGTGACGGTCCCGAAGATGTCGCGGATTACTTTGCGGTGCCACCCCAGCAGCTTGTAACCAAGCGGCGGGTAGAGTATCTGCGAATAGAACCGCTCGACCTTGCACCCCCTGCACATCGGACCCTTGCGGTGCATCTCGCACCACGTATCGGCCTTGCAGTATGAACAGGTGTCAGGTTTGTACTCACCCACACAGCTTCATTTCCAGCGGGTCGATTGCGCCGGGATTGCCGTCACCCCCGCTCTCAATACGACTGCGCGAAGAGGGAGTCAGACCAAACTCACGCCGCTCGATGATTACGCGATTCGCCAGATTTCTGATCGTGCTCATCGCGAGCCGTCCGCTCGTCATGCTGAACACCTGATAAAGCGCGCCGCCCGGAAGCTTCTTGCCTTCCTCGCGGGCCCTTTTCTCAAGCATGCGCGCCATGTCCCAAATTCCCGCATACAGCTCGACGAGCATCGCCTCATCCTCGGCCAATTGCCATAGAGCCTGCTTGTCGACGCGCGCCAGCACGCCAACACCTTGCATCTCTGCGACAAGCTCATTCCAGATAGATTTAGCGGCGCGACTCGTGCGTGCTGGCTTCTCTGGCGCGCTCGTGGCATAGACTGGCTCGTTGGCAGGGTAGGGACGACGCGATGGGTTGCCTTCATACTTGCGCAGCGCTGTCGGCTTCGGCGCCGGTCCTCTCACGCCCATAAGATTCGAGTTGCTCCTTTTTTCTGCGGTAACATCGTGGAGTCGTGAGCACTGTAACCGGATGTCGCTGCATCACTCTTCACGCACACTGGGCCGAAGCTATCTTTGCGCTCGGCAAGGATGTCGAGAATCGCACCTGGGCGACCGACTATCGCGGCACCCTGGCCATTCATGCAGGCGCGATCATCGATCGCAGCATCTGTGCGACTCTTCACTTGAACCCAAATAAGTTGTGTCGCTCGGCCATCATTGGCACCGTCGAACTGGTTAACTGTGTTCGCGACTCGCGCTCTAAGTGGGCGATGGCCGCGCACTATCACTGGGTGCTGGCGCATCCGCGCCGCCTAGACCGAATCATCAGACGTCACGGTCAGCAAGGGCTTTACACCGTAACGCTTGACTAAGCCGCGAGCAACCGCTGCGCCGTCGCCAGATCCATAGGTGCACCAACATATTCAAATACCGCGCAGGGACGTCCACCGAAGCCGCCCATTTCGGGGCTATTGGGAATTGTTGACGTCGTGCCTACCCGATGGCTGTAGGTGCCTCCGCGCTTTTCCAAAGACCATAATTCTCGGCGTTGCGCGAACGACCGAATCAGCGCAGGGTGCGCCGGATACATACGAAAGCGAAACCCAGCAGAGCGATAAGCTGCCCCGAGTTTCGTCGCAAGGATGAGAGCCAGTCCGAGTCCCTGCCAATCCGGTAGCGTCACGAGTCGAGAAATACCCTTGACGTTCTTCGCTCTAGGGTGCGGTCGATGGAGCACAGCGCAGAAGCTCGCTGCTCGACCATTCGCGAACAAGCAATAGCACGACGCCGCATGATTCAGTTCTGCCGTCAGATAGTGAAACGGAGAGAAGAGCTTCCAGTAGTCGTACTTGACGCGACGAATTTCAATGTCAATGGGTGGTCTTGGTTGAAGTGACCTCCGTGCAAAGTGCATCGTTGCTGGCTCCAGAATCCAGTCAGGTTGCAGCCAGTCCAGAATGTCGTAATGACACGACGCGGCAACAAAGCGCGGCTTGCCATGCTTACGAACATATTTCTGAACGGCATGAGCGCCGATCTGCGCTACCTGACGGTCGACCACCGATGTGAACTCATCCATCACGATTAGCGGCTCTCTCGTGAGAAGACGCCGCGCCAGTTCGACGCGAAACTTCTCACCATTTGAGAGCACAGAGAAGGGTCGCATCCATGCCGGGATCGTATTGAAACCGACCGACTGACAAATTTCCGAAATGTTCTGCATCGAATGCGACGGGTCGAAGTCATCGATCACGCTCTTCGCTGACCACTGGAGTTGTTCAGGAGCAGCGAAGATGCGGCTGAGAATCGACGACTTGCCACAGCCGGAAGGTCCCACGATGAGGCCGACATTCCAGTCAAACGACTCGATGGGACAGTCGCCCTTGAACTCAATGCGTGCGCGCTCCGATGCCGGAACGTCGAACATCGCTTCTAGCTGCTTGACGCGAATCGTGCGGTCGATCTGCGTCTGAACTACGAAATCAATAACAGGCACTTTAGCCCTTCTCCTTCGAGGCGCTGCATGATCTGCGCCTGATGCTTCTCGCTTTCACACTCGACAATGACGCGATAGGAGAGACCCGGCTCCTGCGTCATGCCTTTAAGCGGCTTCGACCCATCAAAGAGCGCGCTCAACTCGGTCGGGTTCCAGAGCTGGGTGAGGTCGATTTCGCTCTCCAGAGACTTGAGAATTGCAGTGTCCCATTCGAGCGACACTTCACCAGTTCGGTTGTCAGCAACCGCGAGTGCCTTCGCTGTCGCGTCCGTGTCAAGATCCAGGTCCATGCGCTGCACAGCGACAAGCTGCTTGCCGTTCGTCCGCACGACTAAAACGTCGTCAAAACCCGCCTTACCCGCCTGCGCCGCTGTCTTATTTCCAGCAATGATGCGGCCATGTTTGTCAATAAGAATCGACCGCCCCGCCCCAAAGTCGCGCAGTGACGACTCAACCAGAACGCCTCCGCGCTTGGTTCCTCGATTCGCGTTGCGCTTGTCAGGTAGCAGTTCTCCCAGCTTTAACGTGCCCATAGTCGCTGGAGTGCTCGCGGACGTCACCTTGCTCGTGCCAGACGTCACCTTACGTCGTTTCCCGCCACGCACTGCGACTGTCATACGACTGAAATCTCCTAAAACCTGCGAAAGTTAGCGAAAGGGCTGACGCGAGGTTCTGGAACAGAAGCTCTAGGGATTTGAGCCCCCCTCCCCCTCCCTCAGCCGTCAGTCTCTGCCCATCATGACGTTTGAGCTGTCGAACGGGTCGTGGTAGTCAGCGAGCAGGCCGTCCTTGGATCGTGGCACCTTGGTTGCGAACCATTTCTTCTGGTCTATCGCCCATGCAGCGGCCTTGGCGTCAATCGCACTGTTGACCTCTTCGAGTGTCATCATGGTGTTGGCTTCGCTCCTTCCTCAAGGCTGAAGGCGTCCATCGTCATCCACGCGCCTGTGACGTACCGCTCAATCTGTGCCTGCGTCGGGTTCGCCACGCCGTGATCCTTCAGCAGCTTCAGTGCGATAGGTTCGAGCTGCTGCATGACGAACGCAGCCTTCGCGAGGCCGGTGCCTGATGCGCCGTTGGTTGCAACTGCTGATGCAATCTCTGTGTTCTTGATGAGGGAGACGGCCTCGTTGTAGAGCGGCACAGCCCAAGGGATCGACGCTGCCAGCACGAGGTCTGCTAGCGGCTGCAGACCGACAACGACCTCGCCTGCGACGTGACCGACTTCTGAGGGATGTTTGAATGCAAAGACGAACTTCAGCCCAACTGCTTTCAGGATGCTAATGGGTGTCATGGAACTTGCTCCTTCCGTCTCCCGGTCGTTGGTACGTTGTCGCGCAGCGTCTTCGCACCGTGACATTCATTGCAGCGCGTTCTGTAGTTGTCGAGGTCGCGCCTAAGATCAGGACGGCGCTCGATGGGTATCTGGTGATCAGCGTGGAGATGTCTGTCGTTACGGTTGTAGCGCCTGCGCAGTTCTTCGAGAATGACATCGAGCGGCGGTTCGTCGAGGTCATAGAGCTGACTGTCACGCACGCAATCAGGCATCCAGCCACAGTCAACGCAGCACCAGTTGTCACGTATGAAGCACAGCAGGCGCAGGCGACGATGCACGTCATCGTAGCCGCGTGCTGTCGATGTCTCACGCGAGGCGTCGAGCACCTGATGACGCTTCCGTTCGCAGGCGTCACAGCGAGCTGTCTCTGTCAGGTTCCTGCACCCGACTGTTCCGCAGGGGCGACGAGGTACGCGACGGCCTGCCTGCGTTACTGCACTATTACGTCGCAACGCATTGACTGAACTGCTTTCTCGCCCAGTCGTTCCTTGCGTCGCTGATGCCCTTGCGATGACACTGCTGCGCAGCGATAGACCAGCGCTGAAGATTCACAGCCTTACAAAAGCCGGTGTACTCGTGACCGAGCTTGGTCGCGCCGAGATTGAAGTGCATATCGAGCAGCCCGACTTTCGCCGCCAGGGGATAGGTGTAGAACATCGGGAACAGGTTCGCCAGCTCGACAGCAGACTCTGCGAGAGTCGCGCGCAGCGTGATGTTGATGGTCGCATCGTCGAGCAGCAGCGATGCACTGCGTCGATACGCAGCTGCGATCATTCCCGGCTTCAACGCTTTCACGATGCCGAAGTCAGCGATGATCTCATCTGTCTCTGCGAGTTCAGCATTGGGTCGACGAAACGGCAACTTGACCGCGCTCATGATGTTCGGCAACATCTGCCCGACGCCTGCTGTGACGTTGCCGCGCGTGTCGAGATACATCCAGTGAACTCGACCTTCCCAGATGCTGACCTGTTCCACTGCGTCGTCAAGATACATTCAGCTTGGCCTTCTCAATGACTCGGTGGCTTCATGGCTAAGATCACCGTTACAAGCGCCGACACGACAGAAATGATGACGGCGACTGTTGCGAGCATCAGGTGCCAGTTGACTTTTGTCGTGTCCACAGTGCGCTCTACTCCAGTAGAGCGGCCATCGTTGCGATCCTGCCACGCCTGCATCACGGTAAGCTGTTGGGTCATGGACTTGAACTGCTGTTCCACCTCGATCCGCGTCACATAGGTGGACTGATCTCTTCGCTGTGCGTCGATCTTGTCGTTTACGTTTTGAACGAGAGCTTCAATTTGAGGGCGGGGCATGAACGTTGCTGTCTGATCGGTCAGACTCTTGCGAAATTCATTCACTGACTCGAAGCGCTTCTCTGCCGCCAACGCAGCTTTTTCAATCGCTCTCTCACTGGCCGTAAACGCGATGGCAGTATTTTCTTTTAGAGCGGCAAGCTGGGCACGCGAAGTCTCTTCCAACGACTTGAACTGCGACTCATATTTGTCGTCTTTGAGGTGGATCACTTCCCGCAAACTCGCTTGCGTCAACTCCGCGTTCTGAAACATGACCATATATCGCTGGTCATTGTGCGCCATCAGCTCTCGGACTAACAGAACGCCAGCGTCTGACGTGTGCTGAAGAGCCAGAATATGGCGCAACAGATACACCCGCAGCGTGTCGAATGACCATGTTGAATTAGAAATCGGTATTTCTGCGTCCGTGATCAGTTCGGACATTGTTGGACCTCGCTGTTTCCTCTTACACGCGCCGCCTGCGCAGCATAAGGGGGCAGTGGTCGCCCACCTTCAGCATTCCGACGTTCGGCCATGCGCGCACTTTGCGACGTGCCCAGAATGCGTGATGTATGCCTGACTCGCCTGCGTTGTCCCGGCTGCAGTTCGCCGACAGGGTGCAGGGACTGATGTGCTGGCTTCCTTCAGGCGCAGGCGTCGATTCGAGCAGTAGACGGAAGCGATGCGTCTTTGAGCGGACCGGCGTCAGGCGCTCGACGATGCCGCGCGTGATGTAGTTATCCATTTCGGAATAAGAGACATGCGCGATCTCGACGTCGTTCATGTCGCACAGTACGGCGCGTTTCGCCATCGTTTCGACCTGCTTTTCGTGTGAAGAGAGGTTTCCCGTTGCATCGTCACCCGTCTCGCCGATGAATGCAGCCTGTGGGAATCTCACGCTGCGCGGTATGCAACTGCTCTGTTAGCTGCGACTATACAACGCTTTAACCCGATGCTGCGACTTATCAGTTTTTCCACTGTTGCACGCATCGCTCTGTGGTGTTACGGTGTCGAGACTTTCGCAAAGCGCAGTTAGCTCGCAAGGCGCATAAACATTGAGCGAAACGCAATAGACGCAATAGACAGACGAGACATCCTGACACATTTAGGGACGATAGAAACATACGGAACAAAGGAGCAACTTAGATGGAGACTATGGAACAAGCTGAAGCATCTGTGACCACCACTGCTGCCGTCGACCTGTCGACCGTATCCACCTCGGCACTTGCTTCAGAGCTTGGTCGTCGCTCGTGGCAAGAGCGCGCGTCGCGGCAGATATTCTCACCGTGCAAGTTCTGCGGCCTTCCTTACGGCGTGCGAGCCATGAAGACGCATATCCCAACCTGCACTCGCAACCCGACGCGGCGCAGCCTGCGCAGGAAGCTGGTCGACAATGCCCAGTGACACCGCTACGACGACAGAGAACGGCAACAACCTCGCGCTTCAGATTCCCGGCGAGGCAAACATCGCGAGCAGCACAGCGCGCGTGCAGGCTGAGACGCAGGCCGCAATCATGGTGTCGCAGCGCTTCCGCCGCAGCGAATCGCAGGCGCGTCAGGAACTGCTCACCGCAGTCAAGGCGTCGCCCAGGTTGGCAGAGAAGGCGACCTATAGCTTCCCTCGAGGGAAGAAGCAGGATCCGGTCACGAAAGAATGGGTCGAGAACATCGTCAGCGGCCCGTCGACGTACATTGCGCGCGAGGCTGCTCGTGTCTGGGGCAACCTCGTCTACGGCACAGAGATTGTTCGCGAGACGGACAACGAGCGCCAGATTCGCAGCTACGCATGGGACATGCAAAGCAACATGCGCTGCGTGGCTGAGGCTACTTTCAAAAAGCTGATTCAGCGTAACCGCTGGGTCACCAAGAACAATCAGCGCGAGAAGATCGTCGAGTGGGTCGAGCCTGATGAGCGTGACCTGCGCGAGCTGTCGAACAAGTACGCCTCGATTGGCGAGCGTAACTGCATTCTGAAAGTCATCCCAGCGCACCTGATTGACGAGGTGCTCGAAGCCGCAGCACAGTCGACGAAAGAGGAAGCGGCGAAACATCCCGAAGCCGTGCGTGCGAAGCTCGCAGACGCCTTCCTGTCGATTGGCGTCAGCGTGGCGATGCTGGAGGACTACCTTCAGCACCCGCTCAAGGAAACGACGCCTGACCAGATCACGACGCTGCGCTCGATGTTCACGGCGATGCGCGAAGGCACGGCGGTCTGGGATGACTTCAGGATTTCGACGACACTCCCGACCGAGGAAGAGGTTCCGCAGCTGCCTCAGTTACGCGAGCTGGCGAAGAAACTGCACTGGAACGAGGCGAAGCTCAGCAGCGAAATTGGGCGCAATTTGACCGACATCAGCAAGCTCGTGGCTGCGATGTCTGAACTGGCAGCGAAGGCTTCTGCGCCCAAGGCCGCTACTGCGAGTGCCAGCGAGAACAAGCAAGCAGCCGCGCCACAAGCGCAGACTACAGCGACTGCTGACGCATCTGCACCCAAGTCAGAAATTCTCCCCCCTGCTGAAAAGCGCACATCACCAAAGACGTCCGCACAAGGCAAACTTGGCGGCCCACAGGATTTCTGAGGAGTCACACGACCATGCCCTTTCCCGAAGATGAGATTGCTGAAGTACAGTCGCCAATAGCGAGACCAATAGCGAAACACCTTCGCATCGCGCGCGAGCTGGTCGGGTTAGACCCGATCTGTGCTCCCGGCCCCGTTCTCCGCACGCCTGCCTTAAACGAGATACAACTCACTGCCTATCGCGTGTGGCAACTCGCAGGCGAACCACTCGACGACGAGAAGGAAACGCTCACCATCTGGCTTGCCGCTGAAGAGGTGTTGCAGCACCTGCCCGAACCGTACCCGATTCCAACCGAAGGTTAAAACACGTATGCCTGGACCGTCTCTTCATCTCGCTGTTACGACGCCGACAGAGCCGCCGCCACTTTCGCAATCGATGTACGAGGCGATGGCGTGTCCGGCGTCGTATCAGGCGCAATACATTCACGGCATTCAATCGCCGCCGAATGAGTTCTCCGTACTCGGCCAGGAGTGCCACCACGCGATGTCGGTCTACACTGCACATCTGCGCGCCTCTGATCTCAGCGAAGACTGGGATTACTTCATGACGCTGCTGCCTTATTTCACCATTGAGGCGCAGGAGATTCTTTCAGGCTTCATCGGTTCGATGAAGTTCAACCCGCAGACGATCCTGACGACGGAGATGCGGTTCTATGACGAGGATGCAGCTGGCACGCCTGACCTCGTGACGATGGAGTCGCCGGAAAACGCGACGATCTTGGACTATAAAAACTACTTCGAAATGATTGACCCTGACACGTTTCAATCGAAGCTCTATCCCCTTCTGCTCTTCCGTCACAACCCCAATTTGAAGACAGTTCGCTTCGTGCTCGTCTTCCTGCGCTACGGTCGCACGCGCGAGGTTATATGGACGCGCGAACAGGTGCCGATGCTGGAGCGCACGCTTCGCGATGCGCGAGTCAGACAGAAGGAACTGCACAACATCGAAGGACTGGCGCAGGCTATCCCCGGAAAGACTTGCGAATATTGCCCACTGCTGCGCACAGCTCGCTGTCAGGTGAACGACTGG
This sequence comes from Pyrinomonadaceae bacterium, assembly GCA_036006625.1. GTDB lineage: Bacteria > Acidobacteriota > Blastocatellia > Pyrinomonadales > Pyrinomonadaceae > PSRF01. Next base: position 25,068 of record DASYPN010000399.1, read on the forward strand.
AATCCCTACGCGACGATGACCGATGAAGAGCGCCTGCGGTACGTCATTTACACCCGCGCAGCACTCGCATCGAGCACTGCGATTCTCAGGCAGGCGACGCGCTTCAGAGCAATTACGGTTGCCGATGGGAATGGCAAGCAGTATGAAGCGCGTTTCGTGGCCGGCGAAAAGCGCACGCTGCCGCTGATGCCGACGCTGAAGGTCATCGAGCAGCACGCAGACGAGTCAGGCGAAGACTTGACCGACAAGCTGATGGTGTCGAAGACGTCACTCGGTAGCCTGCGCAGCGCGAAGAAGCGCGTGCTGCTGGATCAGGCGCTGCGCGACATTGAGCTAGTGAAACCTGTCACCGCATTCAAGATCAGCCGCATAAACCCAGAGCATCCTGACGAGGAGTAACGCGCCAGCGAGTGAAAGTTATCCATAACCCGCCGAGAGCACCAATGAAGGCGAGTGAGCCACAATCCGCGAGAGCACCATGGGTAATGAGCGAACCATGTCCGGCGAGAGCACCAACAACGGAGAGTGAACCACCGAGGATGAGAGCACCAGAAAACATGAGTGAACCCGATGACAACCACAAACACAGCAACGATTGAGCGCGAGATTGACGACTTCTACGCTTCGGCCCTGCGCTACGGCGAAGTGATTCGCGTGTCGACGCGCCGCAAGGCCCTCGAGGAAGTTCTTTCGCTCGCGCGCGAGTGCCCGACCATCGACACATTCGTCGTCATCCTTCGCGACCTAATCAATCAAGGCGCAGTCGTAGCGCCGCCACCGCCACACAGACCAGCAAGGAGACATGCTGCCCGATGAAAGTGAGCAAAGCAAAGTTGAAACATTTCCGCAGCCACCGCCATACTGTGCTGCAATTCGAGCGCGTGAACTTCCTTCGCGGCCTGAACAAGAGTGGGAAGTCGAGCGTCGCGCAGGCAATCGAGATGGCTCTCAGTGGCCGCTGCTCGCTGACTGATGAAGGCGGCAGAGGCTGGGAGCAGCTCATCGAAGAAGGTGCGCAGACAGCCACGATCGTGCTGGAGTGTCCTGCGTTCACGGTCACGCTGACGCTCGACCGCACAGTCGGTCGCACGTTCAAGGTCGAGCTTCCCGGCACGACCATCCTCGGCAAGCAGGCGCAGGATTGGCTCGCAGAGAAGATTGCGCCGCCTGACGTGATCAATGCCGCCCTGAACGCATGGCGCTTCATTCGCATGGACGAGAAAGATCAGGCGTCACTACTAGCGCGCGTTCTGCTGCCTGCGAAGCTGGAGCTAAGTCAGGAAGTATCCGACTGGCTCGGTGCAAACCGCCTGTCGGTGGTCGAGCGCCCGACACTCTTCGCCACCATCGAGGCGACGCATAAGGCCATCAGCTTCGCGCGGACTGAGGTTAATCGCAAGCTGCGCGACCTGAAGGCGATTGTCGAGCCCGATGAGGTCACAGGCAGTCGTGATGCAGTCAAGGCGAAGCTTGGCGACTTGCAGGCGCAGCAGACCGAAGCGAACCGGAAGCTGCTCGCGCTGTCGACGCGCGAGACTGCTGACCGGATGACCGCTGACCAGAAACTGATGTACGAGCGAGACATCGACGCGCGCACGAAGGTGCTTACCGAGCTTCCCCCGCTCCTGTCGGCGAAAGCAGTCGAGAAGCTCGAAGCAGCTGCCCGGCTGGGGGTTCGTCACGCAGAGGTCCGCGCGTTGTTAGCTGCTGAGCGCCTCGCCCTGACGTCGGCTGAGCAGGACGTGGAGAAGCTCAGCAAGGACGACGAAACAGGCGTCTGCCCTACCTGCAAGGCCACGCTGACAGAAGCCTCGCGCAAGGCTATGTTCGCTCCGTACATGAGCAGGCTGAACGACGTTCACGCCACCATCAAGCGCTTAGAGAAGGAACTGAAAGACACCAGCGACAGCGAAGAAGCAGCGGCCCAGCTCGCGGCCCACAAGAACGAGGTACGACGTCGCGAGGAACTGCGCGAGACGCTGGAGCAGCTGCGGGAACGTCACGCCACACTCTTCGCTGTGAGAGAGCGCGAGCCGCTCGACTTCACTGAGACGGCTGAGCAGTTGCAGACAGAACTCGAAGCCTTGAAGCAGCGCATCATTCGCGGCCTCGATGTGCTGGTGAAGATGGTCGAGGCCGAGGAAGCTGTCAAGCTCTACAAGTCGCAGATGGCAGAGCGCCAGAAGGCCGAAGCCAGGTTGTCCGAGCTGGAGAAACTGCTCGACTACTTCGGCCCCAGCGGTATCAAGGCGAAGCTCATCGCAGAGCGCCTGAGCCTCTTTACAGAGCGCGTGAACGCTGTCCTGCAATGGTGGGGTTATTCACTTTCATTCACTATCGAGCCCTACAGTCTGCGCATCACTGAGGCCGATACCCCGCACATCAGCCTGACACCGAATCAGCTGAGCGAAAGTGAGAGTTACCGGCTTGGCATCGCCTTCGCGGTTGCAATCGCGCAGTGGACCGGCCTGCGGTTTCTCATCGCCGACGCAGCTGACATCCTCGACAAGTATGACAAGTGGAACTTGGCGCAGGCGCTGCTGGAGTCTGACCTCGACCAAGCCATCGTAACGTCGACCGGCATCGCTCCTGTGTTCGAAGCAGAGGGTACGGCCTTTTACACGCTGTCGAAAACAGGCGGCATCACGGCAACAGAACTGGACGCGCAGACAAGTCTCGCGACAACGAGCGTATGACGAAAACAGAGTACGCGGAATATCTTCAATCCGAGCACTGGAAACGACTTCGACGTGAGGCGATTACTGACTGTCCTGAGTGCTTTCGCTGCGGGATTCCGCGCGACCTTGCGCGGGAGATTTATGACCAGGACTTACACGTTCATCACAAGCGATACAACCTCTGGCGTGAAGACCTGAGTGATTTAGAAGTGCTGTGTCGCCGTTGTCATGACATCGAGACACACGGCGGCACGAGGATTCGACAGGCTCCCGGTTACCCCGCGCCAGATCTGCGACAGGTGATCTCCGAGCCTCCGTGTGAAGTCGTGGTGTATCGCAGCGGCTTCGGTCATCCGGTTATTAGACAGGCTGCTGGCGTCGGAGAACTTGAGGACGCCCGCATCTATCTGCGGCAAGGCGATTTGCCGAGACTGATTCGCGCGCTAGTTGCCCTGGAGCGTGGTCGTGCTGAATGACAACTTACAGAATCCCAATCAGCAATGGGATCTTCGCTCATCGTAAGCGGATCGGGGCAGCGATATGGGTATTTCTGTGGCTGATCGACAAGACGACGAAAGAGGTGGAAGCAGTGGACGGTGAAAGCATGGACGGCTTGGTATTCGGTGGTCGCCCGGTCACGATGAGCGCAGTCGCCGGAGACCTACAAATGTCGATCAACGGCGTCCGTGATCAGCTTAGTCAGCTTTTGAAAGGTGGTTATATCCGGGCGATTCAACATGGTGCCGGAATTGCAAATGGGTACGCAGTTCTTAACTCGAAAAAATGGGGCAGGAGCGGTACCCACGAGGAAGAGTCTGAAGCTGTAGTAGACCCCACCGGAAAACTGGAGGGGTCCACCGGAAAAGTAGAGGGGCCACCCATCGGAAAAGTAGAGGGGGTCCACCGGAAAACTGTGGGGGGTCCACCGGAAAACTCCCACAGCATAATAGGAAAGACAATACAAACAATACAAAACAATCCAATACAACCAACGGAGAGTTGACGGGGGATCTGACTCTGTTCGGTGACGACTTCCTGACTCCCGAGCAGGCGAAGGCTCGTGCGGAGTCTGAAGCGCTAGCTAAGGTCTGGAATCACTACCTCGAACAGACTGGCCGCAACAGCAACATTTACGAGTTCTCCGAGTCGCGACGCGATAAGGGTCTGCTTCGCCTGAGAGAGTGCGCACAGAAGGCTGGTGGCGACTACGACAAAGCCGCCCAGCTGATGTGTGTCTCTATCGACGCGCTCGTTGCTTCCGACTGGCACGCGGGCCGTGATCCGAGAACTCACGGTAAACGATACCTCGATTGGGAACGCAACTTGTTCAAGAGCTATGACCAGATGGAAAAGTGGTGGAACGAATGACGCTGAGCTTCGAACAGATTCGCGCATACTTCGAGCACCTGTTGCCGGGTCAGCGGATCGGAACGCGCAATAAGCTTTCGGTGAAGTGTCCCTTCCATGACGACCGCACGCCCTCGATGACGTTGTTCCTTGATGGAGCTGGAGGCGCGCACTGCAACGGCTGCGGCGCTGGTGGAAACATCTTCCAGCTTGAGGCGAGGCGCTCTGGCTGCACGCTGGCGGAGGCGGAAGCGAAGGTCGCGGAGATCACTGGAGCACGCGCGTCCTTCGGCAGCTATGCAAAACTGGGCCCTGTCATTGCCGCTTACGACTACCGTGACAGCGACTGGGTAGTGCTCTATCAGAAACGCCGCTATCAGCCTGAAGGCGAGCCAAAGACGTTCCGCGTATATCGGCCAACTGATTCGGGTAACTGGGTCAGCGGCATCGACGCACCTGATGAGCCACCCACAAAGCGCGTGCTCTACAACCTACCGTTGCTCATCACGGCGAATGTTGCCATTGTCTGCGAGGGTGAGAAGGACTGCGAGAACGTCGCTCACTGCGGACTCTGGACACAGCGCAGCACTCTTCGTGCCGCGACAACCTGCAACTTCGACGGCGCATGGCGAACAGGAGAAAAGGCAAAGTGGCTACCACACTACAATCCGTTTTTCGCAGGCAAGCTGGTTATCGTGTTCGTCGACAATGACGAGTCAGGCACAGTCTGGTCGCAGACTGTTGCGGCAAGCATTTACCCGTATGCGTATCAGGTGAAGATCGTCACGCTGCCGGGACTACCGGAAAAGGGCGACGTCTCCGACTGGCTTCTCACCCACACAACAGTAGAACTTGAAGAGCAGATAGGGCGCGCGAGGGCATGGCGTCCACTGGTTGAGCAGCGCGCGTTCAGTATGTTTCAGGACGCTGTAGAGTTCGCGGCTGAGGCCGACAAAACAGTCGACTGGCTCGTGACTGGCGTCATCCCCAGAGCAGGCAACGGAATCATCGGCGGCCATCCCAAGGCTTCAAAGAGTTTCACTGCGTTAGACATCGCGATTGCCGCGAGCTGTGGTGCTCCCTGGATGGGACATGCGATCTCGACTCGTGTACGGACGGCAGTTGTCAGCCGCGAAGATGAACCGGGTCTAACGCAACGCCGAATCAAAAAGCTCATCTGCGGTCGACCGGAATATCAACAGCTTGAAGGTTGGTGCCTGCTCAACACGCGACGCCACACAGCCGACTTCAAGGTCACCAACGATCAGCAGATGGACTTGCTCATCGAGCAACTGGGACGCTTCAACGCGCAACTCGTCGTGCTCGACGTCTTCCGCACAATTCACGACGCTGAAGAAAACGACAACACTGAAGTGGCACGCGTGCTAGCGAAGGTTACGCGCATTCAGACTGAGCTTCGCTGTGCAGTCGCGCTCGTTCATCACATCGCCAAGGTCGACGAAGGCGACATCTTTAAGGGCCTCCGCGGAGCGAGCGCGATTCACGGATGGATGGAGTGGGGAATCGGCATCAGTATCAGTAACCCAGAGAGCGAGGACAGAGCGGAGTACATCCGCCGCGCGGAGTTTGAAAGTAAAGAAGGCGCAGCGTCTCCGGTTTACTTCCAGATTTCAGAGTCTGCTGACAACTCCTCGGTCGAGCTGCGAAGCGTTCCCAGACCGGATAAGAAGACGACCGCGAAGCGTTCAGTTGCGTCGCAGAACACAACCAACGCGTTGCTCTTACTGCCAGAGCGTGAGCGAAGGGATTTGATGTGATGAGACCGAAGACGTTACACGAGATGTGGCTGCACTTCGCTCTGATGACGCTCGACGCGCGAGCGACTCAGGCGCAGATTGACGATACAGAGACTGCGTTCAAAGCTGGCGCGTCGTGCGTTCTGTTGGAGCAGTTCAACGTTGTCGCTGAGCTTCCAGACGCCGAAGGGTCGACAGCGCTGCGCGACTGGCTTCGCGAGTCGAACGAGCATTTCGCGAAGTATCGCACACCGAAGGAATCGAGAGAGAACACCCATGACTGACGACATTATCCTCGCACGCTTTGAGGCCATTGAAGACGACCTCCGCACCCTTCACGCAACCTTCGACGGCGCTCTGGTCGACATGAACGACGTCACAGGCAAACTGAACAGCGTCATCACAGGCACGCTGGCAGGTAACGAACGCACCGAGCAGTTCATGGACGCGATGAACGTCATGCTGGCGCGCATCACGCTGATTTTGGACTCACTGAAGAAATGATCATGTCGCGGTAGGGCCAGCCTGGGCCCGGTATGGCGTGACTGGGCACGGCGGGGCAAGGCGAGGGCTCGCGTCCTCAGAGGCGCGAGCACAACACTAACGAACGATCTCACGGCGAAAGAGAGAGCTTCCCAATGTACAAAACACTAACGCGCACTCTTGTTGGCGTTTCTCCGCTACTGATGCACAACGGACGGTTGGCGAATCCGCTGGATCCTATTGCAAAGATGATGAAAGAGGTCACGTCAAAGCGGAAAAAAACAGATGACGATTACGAGCTGATGTCGAACATTGAGTGGCTGGGTTCGATCTACACCACCGATGACCTCACGGTCAAGATTCAGGGCTACAAGGTAACGGTCGCGTGCTTCGGCCAACTCTGTATTCCGGGGGAAAACGTGGCGGCGTTGCTAGCGTTCGCCGGAGCCAAGTCACGCCGGAAGCAGGCGTTCACCGCAGGAATTTTAATCGAGGGCGACTTCCCGTTGCAGCTGGCTAGTTCGCTGAGCATTCCCGAGATATTCGCAAAACCGGGTTATCGCCTCATCGAAGGAGTGCGCGTTGGGAACTCTCGTGTGATGCGGACACGCGCTATCTTTCGTTCGTGGAAGCTCCCCCTTCGGATTCAGTATCTTCCGCAGTTGCTTAATCCCCGCGAAGTAGATGAGACGCTCATCCTCGGTGGTCAGATCGGAGGGCTCGGAGACTATCGCCCGAAGTATGGCCGGTTCTCTGTGGAGAATGTCGCAGGAGAGGCGCAGGCGGCCTAAACAGAATAGACGGTTGCATCAGGGCAAGGTGTGAGCGTGGCTTGGTAAGGCGGTGGCGATGGCGCGGCTGGGCGGGGTATGGCAGGATCCGGTTTGGCATGGTTTGGTTCGGAACCGCGTTCCCAGGAGCGCGGAAGTTTAGTAAGTCAGTCTCACACGCGGCGGGACACGGCTTGGCGTGGCGGGGCTAGGCGGGGATCGGCACGACTAGGCGGGGCAAGGCAGGGACCCGCGCTCTCAGAAGCGCGGAAAGTTTAAGAAACGATTTCCTCGAACTTCTCGTTCATGGCTTGGTGGGAACGAGGTGCGGCACGGCGGGGTGAGGCCCGATGAGGCCCGGTATGGCAGTGTAAGGCGTGGCCCGGCTGGGTGTGGAATGGCCTGGTGTGGTGTGGCAGGGGGCCGCGTTTTCCGGAACGCGGTCACAACTAAACAAACGGAGATGGGAAATGCAATCACGGTATCCACTCGACTGGGAGTTACTACAAAAGGGCGACGTGCTCGACGCTGAGACGCTGAAGGATATAACTGGAAAGACGCCGGGAAGTGATGAGTTTCGATTCGCGTGCATGGGCCTGCAAGCATTGATTCAGGAGAAGACAGGCTTCACTGTGAAGCTGCCGAGTGATAACTCACTGCGCGTGTTGACAGACCCAGAGGCAGCAGCGCACAACGAGCGCCTGTTCTGGCAATTCATGCGGTCGATGGTTACACGCCACACCCTGAACTGCTCTGTCGACGTCGACAATCTAGAGGCGACACAGCGAGCGCAGCATGACCGCACGCTGCTTGCTCAATCGCGTTACGTATCAGCAGTGGCGCAGACGACGAAAGAGATTGTGCTTGCAAGAAATCCTCCCGAGCCAGAACCGCTCGACGATGGAACGCGATGATCACGACGAAGGCATTCAATGAGGTCACCGCGCAGAAGCGTCGCTCGATGGCGGCGCGGCTGAAGCCTCGTTACTGGAAGTCAGGCAAGCGCGCAGGCATGGTGCGCACGCCAGGGTGCGAGCTGCCGTTCAGCCTGCACCAGTTTCGCCAGTGGGCAATGGAGAAGGTCGGCCTCGGCATCGTGTCATGTCACTACTGCCCTCGGCCTGTCGATGTGTTGAGCTTCGAGCCGGATCACTATGTACCGATCGCACTCGGCGGAAGCTTCGGCCTCGACAACCTTGTGGTGAGCTGTAGCGACTGCAACAAAATGAAGGACTCGATGCTGCCGCAGGATTTCATCGACCTGATGAAGTTCCTCGAAACAAATATGTCGCGAGTGAGTGCGAACAACGTCACGAAGCGCCTGCGAGCTGGCTCGATGGGCATCAAAAACAGATTTCATAAACCGTCAGTTGAGGGAGCGAAGAAACCGCCTGCGCCTGTCGCGACGACGCAGGAGATGGATTTCTTCTAGCCATCTTCCTAGCGAGCACCAGAAGAACTGAGCGAGCCATGTAACCCAATAGCACCACGAGACAGTGAGCGAGCCAAGCACAGCGAGAGAGCACCAGCAAATGAGAGCGAGCCATAACATGCGCGAGCACCAGATAAGTCGAGCGCACAGCCGGATGACATGCGAGCACCAATAACGGAGAGCGAGCCACGAGACGTGAGAGCACCAACAACCCAGAGCGTCAGCCACTTCACTTGCGAGTACCAATCATGCGGAGCGCAGCCATGAGAAAGGAGAGCACCAAGATTGCTGAGTGAGCCAAGATGCCTGAGAGCACCAGAAAAAGAGAGCGCAGCCAAACAGCGCGAGGGCACCAATGGTAAGGAGCGAGCCCGGATATGGCGAGAGTGCCAACAGGAGTGAGCGAGCCAACACAGTAGAGAGCGCCAGGAAGAAAGAGCGCAGCCACAATGAACGCGAGCACCAGCGCTCCAGAGCGAGCCAATGTAGTAGAGGGCGCCATTGACGCCGAGCGAGTCAAGCAATTCGAGAGCACCCAGAGCACAGAACGATACCAGTTACACAAAGGAGCGCAACACCATGACTGATCTTGTTTTAGAGCCGCTGCAACGTCTTACGAAAGACCTTGCGAACGCCTCCATCACCCTCACCGTCCGCGAGGCGCGTTACCTCGTCGATGCTTACTACATGCTTCAGGAGAATCGCATCGCTGCTGATCATCAGGTGCGCACGCTCATTAAGGGCGACGAGCCGCATCAGGTGATTGAATGGCTCGCGGCTCAGAATGAAGGGCTTGAGCACCAGATCAAGCGCGCGCTCGACAAGTGGACGGACGGCAATCCTGTCGGCGTGTGGGCGAAAAGCATCTGCGGTATCGGTCCTGTCATCAGTGCAGGACTGCTCGCGCACATCGACATTGCCGGATGCCCCACGGTCGGCCACATCTGGAGCTTCGCCGGTCTGGACCCGACGAAGAAGTGGAACAAGGGCGAGAAGCGGCCATACAACGCATCGTTGAAGTCGCTCGTCGCATTCAAGCTGGGCGAGTCGTTCGTCAAGGTTCAGGCGAATCAGAACGACATCTACGGGAAGGTATATGTCGAGCGGAAGAAGCTGGAGCAGGAACGCAACGAGGCGCAGCTCTTCGCAGCGCAGGCGAAGGTCGGGCTGGAGCGCGTAAAGAAGACGACGGACGCGCATAAATACTACAAAGAAGGCAAGCTGCCGCCAGCGCAGATACACGCACGAGCACGACGCTATGCGGTGAAGCTCTTCCTCGCGCATTACCACGCGGCTGCGTTCTTCTCGCGCTTCGACATGATGCCGCCGTTTCCGTATGCTTTCAGTCATCTCAAGAGCCACGTACATTTTCTTGCACCGCCTAACTGCCATTTGATCGAAGGCATGCCGGCTGCGCTTGCACGTTATGAGCGCGAGCTACTGGAGAGTCAGGCAACCAAAGCCGTCGAGAGTACCCAGATTGCTGAGTGAGCCACGCATGACGGAGAGCACCACAAACCGTGAGCGAACCAAGTAGGTTGAGAGCACCCGGAACGACGAGTGAGCCATCACGCGGGAGAGCACCACAAAACACGAGCGCAGCCAGAACTCCTGCGAGCACCAAGAATAGAGCGAGCCAATGATTCGGAGAGCACCAGTTGGGAGTGAGCGAGCCAAAGAAAAAAGGAGAGCACCACCAATGCAGAGTGAGCCAGCGACCAAGATAGCACCGGAGCAGGAGAGCGCGATCACAAGGATCATCGCCTTCCTTTACGACCTGTATGTCAACAAGTGTCTAGAGTCACTCGCGCGGAAGGACCGGCTGAACTACGTGCGCGCATCGAGCAACACGCGCTTGGAACTGGAGTGGGTGCGCTATACAGACAGTCCAGATTGTCTGCTGATGATCCGAAAGCGCTACGCTGACGGGTCGACGGCGCGTATCGTCCTGACGGAACGCGAGGCAGAGGTCATCTTGCAGCTTCATGCGGAGCCGCACACGATCAACGAATTAGCAACGACTGGAGCAGAAAGGAAAAAGATTCATGCGTGCTGAAGAAACGTTCTTTCGAGGTTATCGCCGCGAGACACTGATCACTGGGGCGACGGTGCTATGCAACGCAGCAGGCGAGAAGCGACTGAAGCTGTCGATGAGCCTGCCGCTGTCGGGTGATCAGCTTGTCGGGATGCCATCGTGGGTTGGTGAGCCTTTCGCAATCATCGCCAAGCCGGAATACAAAGTGAAGTCTATCAACTGCACGACAGAGCTTGACCCGATGATCCTGCACGTCTTCGCGTTGCCGGAAGGCGAGAAAGAGATCATGACTCTGCACTCGGTGCGCCTGTGCAGCTTCAGAATCGAGCGCGAAACCGACGAGGAGTATCCGCCGATAGCGCTCAACTTCAGCACATACGTTCCCGGCACTGGGAAATTTCTGAAGTTTGCAGATGACTACTTCGAGAAGTCAATCTTCATTCGGTACGAGGCTGCGCAGCAGAGCCTTCTCGACGACAACCCCAACCAACAACCTGTCGACCCGGCTCCGCTACTGATGCCGCCGAACGGAGCAGCGTCGAAGCCACCCAGCGATGACTTCGAAGAAGACAGGAAGGCTGCGAATGATTCTGCGCTGGACCCTGAATTTGAAATGCCGAAGCCAGCGGCAGCAGCGAGACGAGCGAAACGTGCTCCTGTCGAAGTCGGCGTTCAATAACCACGAGGGGCTGAGAGCACCAAACGATGCGAGTGAGCCAAGTAGCCAGAGAGCGCCAAGGTCGGCGAGTGAGCCAGTGACCATGAGAGCACCATTGCACTACGCGCGAACCAATTACGCCGCGAGCACCACACTTGTCGAGTGAGCCAGGATGTCTGAGAGCACCACACACGGAGAGCGCATTTCCGTATATCTACCGCTGGCACCGCATGGACCGCAAGGATCAGAGGCTGCGCGTGCTAGCGCGGGGAAAGATGAACAGCGTGCTCGTCGAGTTCGAAGGCGGTTACATCGCAGTGACGAGTGGGAATGCACTACGCAAGGCGAAGGCGCAGACCTGAATGTTGATACCAGAACCAGTGCATACGTGGCTGTGGTTCTTCTGTCTTGGCGCTTTCGTGTGCTACCTGATCATGCGGAGATAGAACGAAAAAGGAGAAGCAATTGTTATGTCGATTCTCAATCTGAATTACGTTCTGTGGGATGAAGTGAAGAAGGCAAAGGTAGCAGGCTGGCCGCTACCGGCAACGTCTGCTGACCTCTACGCATACCAGCGCATCGAGCGAGCTGCACCGGAATACAAGAAGGCAGGCTTCACAGCTGCGCTCTTTCAACCGAGTCAGCGGGGGGCTGCTGGCAGATTCTCGAATGGCTACGACAAGAAGGACGACTACGAACTGGACGGCACTTCATGGGGCGACGGCGCAATGGGCATCGCAGCTGTGAGCGCGCTGCACGATGAAGGCATGAAGGTCTACGGCGATTTGGTTCTGCATCAGATGAGCGGCTATCCGCGACAGCAGTACACGACACCGCGGTTCCCCAAAGACCCAACCTGCTTTGCGTGGACGCCGGGCGCAGTCAGGTGGCCGGGCAACGTCGCTCCTGACTCGGTGCCTGATCCCAAGGGCGGCTACCCTGACGGTGATCTCTGCGCGTATGACCAACCGAATCGCTATATGTGGAACGGTGCAATTGCAGCGACGATCTGGCTCGCAGATGAGATGGGCTTTGACGGCTTCCGCATTGACGAGGCGAAAGACTTGCACGCGGATTTTCTGCGCGCTCTGATGGATACGCAGAGACTCCATAACAAGTTTTTCTTCGGAGAATACTTCGACGGCAATCCCTTCGCGCTTGCAGGTTGGGTCAACTACTGGATGCACCGCAGAGCGTCTGCGCTCGACTTCATGTTTAAGTTCAACGTCGGGCGCATCTGTAACAACGCAGGTAATGTGTGGATGGGTGAGCTGTCGCGCATTGGCCTCAATATGATTGAGCCTTTCAAGGCTGTCACCTTCCTCGAATCGCACGACACAGACACGACACCCGGCGAGCAGATCATTTCTAACAAGATGCTCGGCTACGACATCATGCTCACTTTCCCTGGCGAGCCGATGGTCTATTACCGCGACTGGTCGACCGACGCGCACTGCTACGGGATGAAGGAACGAATCAACAACGGGCTATGGATTCATCAGCACCTCGCGCAAGGCGATTTCGTCACTCGTCATGCGGAGTATCAAACCTTTGCGCACGAGCGCCTCGGTCGAGGGAAGGCACCCGGCTGCATCTGTCTGTTCAACAACGATCCTTACAACGCGCACACCATCACTGTTCAGACTCGGCACCCGCGCGACACGAGGCTGCACGAGTTTACCGGCAATGCAGGTTACTCTGCCGACGTGTGGACTGATTGGTGGGGCTGCATCACTGCGACGGTCCCGCGCAACGTCAACGGCTGCAACTCTCTCGTTTACGCACCCTACCTGTAAAAGTCGCTCGTCGGAGGTTCCTCAGATGAACTGGCTCAAGTCGCTCGTCGCAGTCATGCTGCTGACAGGATCGCTGTCAGCGCAGCAGATGGTTCCCTGGCTCACTCGCGCAGCTGACAATCAGCAGAGCGGGTGGAACTCTCACGAGACGCTACTCACGCAGGCGCTCATCGCCTCGAAGGGCGTCACGCGCAGGACCATCATCCCGGTGACAGGCGACGCGCGAGGCATGGAAGCGCAGCCGCTGATCCTGCCTGCTGTCTCGACGCCGCGAGGCGTGCGCGACGTCATGGTGCTTCCTTCGATGGCGAACGTCGTGCGAGGCGTCGATGCGCACGACGGCACAGGTATCTGGTCGACCTCGCTCGGCGCTCCTGTAACCGGCTCGCCGATGATCGACATGCATGGTATCAATCAGCACTGGGGCTGTCTCTCGACCGGCGTAATCGACGCGACGACTCGCAGGCTGTATCAGGTCTGTTGGGCTTCTCCTGACGGCTCTGGGAGCCCCCTGACGGCACGCTATTACATGAACGTGCTGAACGTGGGCGATGGAAGTATCGTGGGCGCGCCGATTCTCATTCAAGGCACGAGCCAGAGCGACGACTTCAATGCGCAGATGAGGAAGCAGCGCGCCTCGCTCGTCGAGGCAACCGTCGCAGGCGTCAGGACCGTCTTCGGGTGCGCTGGGACCGTCTCAGAGACGTCGAGGGGCTCGGCAGGCTATTGCTTCGCCTTCGACGTCAAGAGCAACACCCTGACAGCTCTGACAGCGCTCACCGCAGGCCAAGGCGCAGGCGTCTGGATGTCAGGCGCATCTCCTTCTGCTGACAAGGACGGGAACCTCTTCCTCGTGACCGGCAACGGTGCCTTCGACGGGGTAACTCAGCTCGGCGAGACGTTTCTCAAGCTGACATATATCCCGCCGACACCGAGCACGCCTGCGAGTCTGACAGTCACTGATCACTGGACGCCTTGGACAGACCTCTCGCGCGCCGGTCAGGTCGCACCCCCCGGTCCGAAGCTCGCAGGCGCACACGCGCCTTCTGAGGCGCTGCGGCAGCCTGTCGGTGGCGGCATGTCGATGTCACTGCGCAACGCTCGTGCGCGCATCAGCATGACCGCTGACGGCCCCTTGCTGCTCGTCTATCCGCAGATGGCACAAGGCGCATGGGCTGATCAGGATTGGGGATCGGCAGGGCCTGCGTGTCTGTTTCAGATAGGCGTCTGCATCGTTACAGGGAAGGACGGTATCGCGTACCCGATCAAGGCTTACGCGATGGGCGGCACGACTCTCGCAGACCTGGCTCACTCGAAAACTAATTGCGCGAAGCTCGCTGCGCCGCCTGTGTGGGCGACGATGAATCCCGGCCCCGTCGATCCTTGTCCGACGAACACTGCGACACTGAACTTCTTTCCTCGCGGCGTGACAGCTCACCTCCACATGACGCCAGTTCAGATGTATGATCCGCTCCTGCAATCGTGGACGCTCTTCCTGTGGGGCGAGAACTCTCAACTACACAAGTGGAAGGTGAGCGACACAGGCGCGATGACTTACGTCGCGCAGAGTCACGAGTTCGCGAGCGCTGATGCGAGAGGAACCTCACCGGGGGGAATGACGGGCGGATTTTGCGCGGGGTCGAGCAACGGCGGTGATCCTAACAGCGCCATCCTCGTCTGCACAATTCCCTACGGAAACGCAAACGCAGTCGTCGGCCCCGGTCGCATGCTGGTCTACGATCCCATCCACCTCGCAGCTGATGGCTCTTTGAAAGTTCTATGGGACTCGCAGCGATGGGGTGTGGCGTTTCTGTTCAATAAGTTTGATCCTCCGCTGATCGACGGCGGCGAGGTCATCGTTCCAAACTACAATGGCGGCGTCGACGTTTACGCGCCCTGAGCCTTCTTTCTTGCGCACTAAGTCGCCGGGGTCTAATAAAGATCAGCTTGAACCAGCCGTTTAGGAATCCAGCAACGCCAATCACAACATGGCCAAACACGTTGGGCTTGACCGCGATGCCGTTAAGTTGCAACGCCCACAGGAGCAGGTCGACGAGCGTATAGGCGACGCAGAAGCCTCTGACGCCCCACCACAAGCGGTGCCTCATGGCTACCAAGATGTCAGTACCAGATG
Source organism: Pyrinomonadaceae bacterium (assembly GCA_036006625.1). Classification (GTDB taxonomy): domain Bacteria; phylum Acidobacteriota; class Blastocatellia; order Pyrinomonadales; family Pyrinomonadaceae; genus PSRF01. The sequence continues at coordinate 40,158 of DASYPN010000399.1, forward strand.
AAGGTCAGCTCGGCCCAGTTGTTAAGGTTGGGGTTTGACATCTGCAAGTGATAGCTCATCGCCTCGAATTGTCGAGCGTTGAAGAGCGTCTGATAGGCCACGTCCTTCGAGTGCTCGCCATCTGTCTCGACGTCCTTCGAGGTGTAGATGAAGCGCTTGGTGTACTCAGGCATCGCTTGCCCAGGTATCACGCCTGCGCGCACTTCCCACGCCGCTTTCAGTGCTTCCATTTATTCCTTCCTTCCGTCGGACACCACCACTTTCATCATGCCTGCACAGTACAACACGACCAGCAGAGTACAAACGATGACGCCTGCGAAAAACCCGAGCAAAAAGTTCATCGCTTTCAACCCTCCTCTGGCCTGCCAGCAGCGTCAGCGTGCCTCCCCCAAGGACGCCGACGCTTCCGGCAGCTCGCCGGTCACCCGGCAGCTTGATCTCGCTCGATGTCGTCGTGAAACCTGTGACAGTTTCCGCAGTAGCGGTGTGCGATGTCCTGCGGGTGGTAAGAGATCATGCCACAGTGCGGGCACTTGATTCGAGGAGAACCTTCCAGACGCTTCGCGAATTGTTTGCAGATGACGCCTGCTGCGAAAGCGACGACAGCACAGACGAGCAATTCTGGATGTTGCATTCTATTCGCGCTCCAGTTCGTACACCTCACCTGTCACAGCGTTGGTGACAGTTCCTTGCTCAATCAGCAGCGGGATGAAGCCCCCCATCAAGCCGTCGCCTGCACGGACGAATCCCTCTGGCGTGAGGCCGACTGACTTGCCATTTTCAGAGACGATTGCTACCACCGCCCTCGTCCACTCTTCATCGCCTGCGCGCCTGATGCGCACGAAGTCGCCGCGCTTCATGTTCGCGCCTTCCCTTCCATCCTGGCGAACACAAAGGGCGCATCCTGCCACTTGCGCATGAACGCGTGCAGGTCGCCATCGTTTAACAGCTCAAAGGAGTACGGCTTGGGCAGCTTCGAGCGCGCAATCAGTTCCTGAACGATCAGGCGCACGGACGCGATCATGTAAGCTCTCGTGCCCTTCGCCTTCAGTTCGTACCAGCTCTTTTCATCAGTCGAGTCAAAAGGCTTTTCGTCTTTGTAATACCGGAATCGATACGTCATTTCGTAGTCAGAGTCAGGCGTGATCTCCCGCAACCCTGCCAGCCAATCGACGTCTTCCGCAAGGACCACGAACCAAGCGCCGACAATCTTCTCGTCAAACAGAATCATCGCCCATCAACTCTTTCCGATTCAGCGAGGCCGTCGCCATCATCAGCCCCTTCTCCGTGTAGACGCGCGCCATGTCCAGCGTCAGCCAGAGCAGCGTCTCGTTGCTCCCGTCCGTCTCTTCGAGGATGACGCGCTCAGCAGCTGCAACAGCCTTAGCGATTATGTTCATGCGCGTGATTTCGCGCTCCTCTCGTTCCTCTCGTGACAGCATCATTGAACCTCTTTCCTCGTCGCGACGATGACGTCGCCAAGAATCGACCAGCCGGGATAACCCCCTGCCTGCGCGTACAGTGCTGACGCGATACCGTTGACTGGCGGTTCTGGCGTCTTACAGTGGGCGTCGTCGTCGCAGACCATCAGCCGACCGTCTGCCAGCTTTACAACGTCGATGCAGTCGCAGCCGAGGAAGCTATGGATTTCGCGCAGAGTGAAGCCTTCCTTCGGGTCGAGGGGGAAGACTTCAATTTTGCTGCCGTCAGTTCTGATCAGTGTCGCCATTGTTTTACGGTTGAAAATATTCCTGCTCTGGGTCACCGTCCTTGCGTCGCCAGCCTGTATGAAGCTCGCGAAACCAGCCGTCAGGCGGTCGCGTGTCAGGCGCAGGATTCTCCCACTCTTCCATTGCTTCGAGCGCATCACGCAGGCTCGGGTAACACCACGACCCGGTAGGACCGTAGTCGTACCTCGATTTGCAGTACAGCAGACGACCGTTGCCGGTAATCGTCCTGTAGACAGCAACGAGGCCGTCGTCAGGCAGGATGCGCTTGTGCGGGTACTGCGCCGCAGCGTCGAAGATCGTCTCTTCGAGTGCGCCATCTGCTGACAGGTCGCGCATAAACTTCTCACTTTTTAGGAGTCCTTCGGCGAGCACCTGCGCCGGAACAGCAAACGTGCCATCCATCAGCTTCTGCCTGCTCCTGGCGACGAGCGCCTGAACTTCAGGGTCGCTGTTGCCATGCTGCTCTTCTATGAAGCGCTCCAGCATCTGTCTCATATAAGCGAAGCGCTCCTCGTCCTTAGACCGCTCTCTCACCAGCACGAAGTCATCATCGTCTTCTCTGCTCATAGCACGCTTCCCCCTCCCCTACATAATATGGTAAAGCTTTCCTCGCTGAGCCCAAAGTCCAGACGCAGCTCCTGTTGCGTATCGGAAACATAGGCGTGCAATCGTCAATAAATACGCATGCAGTCGTCATGCAAGCCAATCTTTCGATACCTGCACCCAGAAGCGTCACCGGCCTCCCCTTAACATCCAACAGCACAAAGCAGCAAGTTTTCCCATGCGTCTTATTCTGCCATTATTTTATAAAAGTGCTCCACAGATTAAGTTGATGGGGTTAATATCTCTGAGTGTCAGAAAGGAGCCATAAGCGCTCATGGCTGTTTCACTTCGATATAGCTGCTCTTATTGTCCCGACAGGTTCACGACTGAGCGCGGAAAGAACATCCACCTCGCTCGCCGCCATAAGGACGTCAGCACGTCAGCGTCTAACCCCCTCGCCTGCCCTGAATGTGGCCGGGACGACTTCAATGACACTAAGCATCTCGGTCGGCATCGCCGGTTCGAGCATAAGGTAATTGGTCGCGCTGCTAGAGCAATGATGAAGAAAATGACTGCGATTGAAAGGACTATCCCCAGCAATGAAACGAGCAGCAGCAGCACAGGAAGCACAGCCGCCGCGCCCCCAGCTCCTTCCCCCGAAGCAATCCAAGCGGTCACTTATGCGCTTGCCGTCGGGGCTGTCAAAGAGTTCTGCCGCCACCATGCTGAAGAGCATGGCATCCCTTCGCGAGAGTTCACCCGGCGATTCGCTGAATTATTTCTTCGTGAGACGCGCCGGTAGATACGTCGGAGCATCCTGCATCTGCCCCCACTGCGGTGATCGACCTCCGCGTGGAATGAAAAACAACCGCTGGCGATGGCTTGCCATGCACGAAGTCGCCCAACACAACAGGCCACAACCGTAAATCGCTCACGCAGCTCTCACCGGTACGACAGGGGCCGGAGGTCCCTTCTCGGTGCTATTCGCTCAAATAAATATTGATGAACTGAAACAGACGATCTGGCTGATCGTCCTTGAGGCTGCCAATCTACAACGAATGCAGGTCGCCGACCCGATAAACCTCGAAGCAGACAGTCGCGGCGGTCTGATTCACACTCCCAAGTATCCAGACAATATGAGCGTTCTCGTCGCCTATGAGTGGGACACCGGACCTATCGACCAGCTCTCACTCTCTGGCGACCTATACAGCTTCCTTGACCACCTTGAGCGAGGCCGCAGACGCCTCAGCAATGGCGGTTTCGGCTACGTGCTCAAGGCTCATGGAGTCCAAACATGAACGGCGAGAGATCGGACCCGAACGAGGTCGGGCGCGCTCTCGCGCCGAGAGAACTTATCGAGCGCACAGTCGTTTGCGTTGCGCGCGAGGATCGTCCAAGCTTTATGACGCTCTGGGTCGAGCAAGTCACGAAAGATCACATCGTCTTTCAGGCTGGCGCTGCTCGTCCTGTCATCCATTTCATCGTGATGCGCCGCCCTGACGACACGCTCGTCGACGACGAAGGCAAGCGCATCCTCGTTCATGAATATCTCGGAGAGGTGTAACCGCATGGTCGGGATCGAAGAATCTGACCCAAACGAGATCGGGCGCGCTCTTTCGGCGAACGAACTTATTGAGCGCACAATCGTATGCGTCTCTCTCGACGAAACTCACACACAGTTCGCCTCGTTCTGGGTCGAGCATGTCGCCGAAGATTATGTTGCTTTTCTGGCAAACGCTGCTCAGCCTGCTATGCATTTCATGGTGATGCGCTTTGCTGATGACACACTCGTCGACGCCGACGGCAAGCGTGTCGCCGTTCGCGAGTATCTAGGAGAGGAGTAAACAATGCGCATAGTTGAAGCCGGGGCCCCGACACCGCAGTATTGGCTATATGAAACAGGTGGCCTGCTCTCGACAGCAGTGATGGCCTACCTGCGCAACGAGCCGATGACCGCAGACGATATAACTCTGATGCGCCGCTACCTGACGCAGTGGATCACGTCACCTGTGTGGCGAGGCCCCGGCGTCGACAAGCTGCGCCTCGACGTCCACGATATTCGCAGCAGAGCTGACATCGACGCGTGGCTCTATCGCGCGCTTGAGGAAAACATCGACCCACTCTGACAGGGGAGATACAGGTTATGACACCGTACACTGGTGGACTGCGCGTTTCCCTCAAAGAAACGCACCGTCAGGCGACGCTGCTCGGGCTAGCGGTGCTGTGCTTACAGCGCCCTGGCTGGGAAGAAATGCTGGGAGAGATTGCCGATCAGCTACATGGTCGACAGATGTGGCGCGAGTTTATGCGGCAGAATGCTGACACGGTGCAACGACTATGAAGAGTCCTGTCGCATTACCGAGAGACATGCAGCACTTGCCTGTCGACGAGAAGCGCGGATTCGTCGTGCCTTGGTTCGTGCAATGGATCAACGGAGAACCTGAGTTTCGCGTGATGGATCGCCGGAAGTTCTATCAGGCAATCGAGGAGCATCTCTGCTGGGTCTGCGGTCGTAAGCTGCGCAGCAATCGAAACCCTTTCGTTGTTGGTCCGATGTGCGGAGTGAATCGAGTCAGCTCAGAGCCGCCGAGTCATCCTGCCTGCGCGCGTTACTCTGCGATGGCGTGCCCGTTTCTTAGCATGCCGAAGATGAGACGTCGTGAGGACGAGCTGATGGCGACTGTGAAAGTGGCTGGCATCGGCATCAAGCGCAATCCCGGCGTCGCGCTGCTGTGGTTCTCTGACTTCTCGACCTTTGACGATGGCAAAGGCGGCACGCTCTTCAATCTGCGCGAGCCTTCAGCGACAGAGTGGTACTGCGAAGGACGACCTGCGACGCGGGAAGAGGTTTTCGCCTCGATTACTTCCGGCCTGCCCATCCTGCAAGAGACGGCCGAGCAAGACGGTCACGAGGCAGTGCTGCTGCTGCGTCGACAGACTGCGCGCCTGATGCGCTACCTGCCGCAAACGCAGGCGTGGTGAGCGAACAACTATGCAGACGCCTCGACAATGGAGTGCGCTTCAGTTCCTCGCAGCTCTGGAGCCGCTACTCACCGGCACCTGTCCACAGTGCAGCGACGGGCTGAAAACGCGCGCCGCTTTCATTTCTATTCACTCGCTGGAGTTCGGTGACGCCTGCGCCGGTCAGGGGCGCTGCCTGCAGCTAATGATTCCGTACTGTCCTCGATGCGAGCCTGTGCCCGAGGGCTTCGGCTGTATTCACGCGAGGTTGTTCACACCATGAGAATCATCATTCGGCTTTTCATCGAAGGCGTACTCGCCGATGTCGACGAGGTTGACGCAGCTACACCCGACGACTTCGGAGAGATCTTGCCAGCTTTAGCACTCAAGCACGCTCTGATGGTGGGGAAGACGCGACGCCACATGACCGAATTTGAGTTCACAGGGTTGCCGGAAGGGGAACGTTTCATGCGTGTCGGCTCGGACCAGCGCCAGATGGTCGAACCAATGCGGGTCATCATGCTCGACCGACACACAATGGAGAAGCACCGTGACAATTGACGACGACGAAAAGTGGTTGAGAGATTTCTTCAAACACGCGAAGGAAGAAATGCTCCCGAAGATGAAGGGGTCAGCGCTCAGCGTCGTTATCGCGGCTGAACCCGACATCAAGCTGTGCCTCGAAGTCGGCGCGGCAGTTCTTTACGACAAGCCGATCGTGGTCGTATTGCCGAAGGGTCGTGCGGTGGGCGCGAATCTGAAGCGCATCGCCTCAGTCATCGTTGAAGGCGAGATAGGCGACCCGGATTTTTCTCAGCGCCTTCAGGATGCTCTAAAGGCAGTCACCGACAACGACATCAGGGCGAAGTGAGTCTTCTGTCCAATGTATGAGCGAGTCAGCACGACGAAGCACAACGGTGAGCTGCACGTCGAGGTCAGAGCAATCTGCGAAGGCGGCTGCAATCGCACCTTTGACTTCCTCGTGCCGCTCGACGACTGGCAGAAGTGGCAATCAGGCGCGCTGATTCAAGTCGCGCTGAAGTCAGTTCACAAAGACTTGCGCGAACTGCTGATTTCAGGTCTGTGCGGTTCGTGCTTCGACAACCTAATGAGTGAGGAGTGAAAGAGAAATGGCGGTAGGTCCCGGCAAGTATGATGCGGCCTGCACAAAGGTCCGCGAAGAGACAGGCGGCTCCGTGCTGCTCTGCGTAATCAGTGGCATCTACGGCAGCGGGTTCTCAGTGCAGGCGACGCCGTATGTCGCGGCTCACATCGTTGAGATACTGCGTTCGACAGCTGACCAGATCGAGCAGTCGATACCGAGGGCGTAACGCGATGCCGAGAGAACAGTCCATCGAAGACCTTATCCGCTTCATTCGCGAGCACAGTCATCCTGTCACATCAGATACGCGCCTCGACTACATCGTCGGCAGTCGGTGCGCTTACGTCGAAGGCTCTGAGGCGTTCGCCTGCTCGATGTGCGGGCGCACAGTCTACCTGTCGGACGGAGCGCAGATGAAGAAGCTGCGGCCAGAGATTCCAGTCGCTTGCCTGGAATGCGTCGTTAGGGAGGTCAAGTGAAATGAAAAACCTGGAGTCAGGATCGACATCGCTCAGTGCGACAGCGTGGGTGTATCGAGAGACGCATCAGTCCATCTGCATTCACCAGAAGCGCAGTGAACCCTACATCGAAGAAAAGCAGATTGTCATTCTGAACGCGGAAGAGATGTGGGAACTGTATCAGTATTTGCAACGAGTGCTGGAGGTCGAGCGATGAAGCGACGAATCTTTTCCCTACCGGCAGGCGCGCTCGACCCGGAGAAGGTCATCGCCGCGCGCGAACTGCTCGACTGGACACCGAAAGAATTAGCCGAGGCCGCTGACGTCAATCTCGCGCTGCTCTGTCGCTTCGAGCGCGGACAGGTCGCAGTGCAGGACATTGAAGATTCTGAACTGCTGCGCGCCATCTTCTACACGTTGCGACGTCACGGCGTCTTCTTTAAGGAAGCAGGCCCGGTCAGGTTTACTTCTTAGGCGTCAGGCGTTCCCGCACCCGCTTGGCCACCTCTTCCGGTATCCGCATTTGAGGATGCTTTCGTCCTGGGATGTACATCACTCCAGGCTCGTTCTTGAACATTTGCCGAACAGTAGAAGGCCCCACGTGCCACAGATCGGCCAACGTCGCGACCTTGAAGATTTTCTCTTCCTGCTCTCTGTAATGGACCAGCCTACTTTCGAGCTGATTTATCCTCTCCAGCAATGCCTCGACGACCCTGCGCATTGCCTCTTCTATCTCTTCTTTTGTTGCCACATTTCCAGCATTTTCCGTGTGCATGTTTTGTGCACAAATTACCATAATTCAGCGCGATTTGAGTAAAAGCGCGTGAATCTACGTGCACACGAAATCAGTAAGTTATAGATTTTATAGGGTGTTAGGAGCTTCTCGAAGTATAACTACACCATTTTTTAACTCTACTGTTTTCAGTTGTTTACGGTGATCGTAGAAACCCGTGTGTCGCTTTTGTGCCTCTTTTCTACTATAATTAGCCTCACCATGAAGACCTCCAGCGAAGATAAATACCAACTGAAATCGCCGCAAGCAATCGTCAAAGCCTATACCCGGCACACAGCGAAATGCCCTCATAGACGAAAGAAGAACTTCAACCAGTGCTCTTGCGCGAAACATCTCAGCATCAGGCTTCGCGGGCAGCAGCCGGTCAGACGGACGCTAAACACACCGTCTTGGGCAGACGCGAAAAAGGAAGCCGATAAGGTCATCGAATCGCTCGATCCGAAAAACCAGCGGCTGGCCGAACTGGAGCGCGAGAAAACGAAACGTGTCTTCGCTCGCGTATCGCTCGCCGAATCAATCACGCGTTTCCTCGAAACCAAGCGACAGGAATTGGCGAAGGACTCCAGAACGCCGAATCAATATAAGGTTGCAACCAATATGCTGACTGTCTGGGCGAAGGAGCGCAGCGTCACGCATCTAGACGAGATCAAGGACACGGACCTGGAACGCTGGTACTGGCAGACGGATGTACCGACAGCTTGGGGTCGGTTGAAGGAGAGCACCCGTTCCCAGCGCTGGACCATGCTGCGCAGCTTCTTTCTTTTCTGTAAAACTCGACGGCTGATCGACGACAACCCCATCGCGCTGATTAAGAAGTGCAAGGCGGACAAGTCGGTCCAGGGTCCTTACTCTGTAGCACAGGAAGAGCAGCTACTTCAGGCAGCGCTTTCGCTTCCCATTCCCTACTCAATTCCGCGCCGCGACAAGGCGGTCTATCGTCAGCGCCTCTTTGCCTTTATCTTGCTCCTGCGCTATACCGGCTCTGACGTCTGCGACGCGATGGAGTTCAGACCGGAACGAATCAGGAGCCAGGAAATTGATGGCGAGCTGGCATTCAGCTACAGCTACTTCCGGCGAAAGACGCGAAACAGCAAAGCGCACCGAATCCCCTGCGTCATGGAACTGCCTGACTGGGTGGCGAAGACTCTCCTAAACGTTCCCCTGTCGTCGACCGATTCCGCGGAACTGCCATTCCGCGGCCAAGGTCAACTGCGCTCCGATTTCTGGTCAGCTCCGATCATGCGCTGCTTGACACAGGCCGGGATTACGCACGTCTCCTGCGGCAAGGGAAACGACAACGTCGAGCGCTTCCATACAGCGAACGTGAAGCAGCTGCGCCACACCTTTGCCGTCCGACAGCTGAGTCTGGGTTATTCCTGGGAAGAAGTCGCCGGTATGCTAGGCCACACCGATACCGAGATGATGCGGATTCACTACGCGCCGTTTGTTGACGAGCTCTATACTGCGACGGTTGCGCGACAGGCAAGAATGCGGAGAGCTGCCGAGGGCTCGACGCGGAAAGCACTCTCAGCGAACCACGGTCTCACCCTCGTTTCCCCAGCTTCGCGTGAACTCGCTCAGCTACGCTTTCCGGAATCCGCATCGTGAAGTAGCTACGCTTGAGCTTGCGCCCGACACGGCGCGAGGGCTGCCCGATCAACAGGACGCCGTCCTCGGCTTCGAACAACCTGCGCAGCGTCGCCGTGCTGACGCCCCAGATTTCGGCGAGTTCCTGCAAATGAAAGTGTCTCTCGATGGCGGTCGGCATTTCTGAATCCTCCAGGTAATTGGAGTCGATTCTTTTCAATCTGCGCAATGTGTGTCAATCGCGTGCTTCCACAGTGTCTGTGGAAGGTGTCTCGACTTCCTGCGCAGAATCAACACGCATAGCGCAATGTTCTTTTCAGAAAATAAACTTTTAGGGTTATCGCCTTTTCAACGTCTTGTGAGGTGCTGTGGGCGTTCCTGCGACCTCGCCTGCATGTTTCCCTATCCGCGTCCCCTGCGACGCCTCTCAGAGCATCCTGACGCGATGACGGCACTAAGCAACGAGCAGGTCGTACAGCCATTGTGTCTTTCCACAGAAGCTGTGAATAAATAAAGTGGCGTAGCCACACCAAGACTCATGGATGATGTATTGAGCTGCCGGGGAGAGCTTTAACTATGGGAGAGACAGAAGCGATACGAAAGAGACCGCACAAGAAGCCTGCGACAGAGAAGCGCGTAAGACCGGCTCTTGAGACGCCTCGCGACAGGACGATGCTCACGATGATGGAAGCAGCTGAGCTGATTCATTGCAGCCGCAGCCAGATATACCGGCTGATGCAGATGCCGCAGTTCCCGAAGTTTCGCGTGAACTCGATGGTGCGCATCCCGCGAGCTGCCTTCCTCGACTGGATCGATAAACACTCTGAAGGCACTGAGAGCGATGAAGGCTGACGACTGGCTCTTCATCGCTCTCGCGGCCTGCGCCGTGACATGCGTCGCGTACCTTTTCACTTACTGACTGACGGTTACGACTCCTGTCGGGCCCACAGTCAGGGTGTACGTTCCGGGTGCGAGCGTCTGCGTGACGGGGAACATCGTCACAGCAGGCGCGCTGACGGTTACGGTCCAGGGGGAACTGTAGGTCGACCCGATGCGCGCTTGCACGTTCGCAACGCCTGCAGCAATCGCTGTCGCGACGCCAGCCTGATCGACTGCGAGCACGGCTGGGTTATTCGAGGTCCACAGAATTGCACCGTTGGCAATCGGCGTATCCGGTCCAGCGGAATACTTCCCGATGGTGGTAAACGCGAGTGCCTTGCCGATGATCAGCTTATTGTCGGTGCTGTGCAGGTACGCACCTGTGAGGTTGCCGAGCGTGGGCGCAACAGGCACAACAGGCACAACAGGGACGTCAGGCACCACAGGCGGGGGGATCGGACTGCCTGAGCCCGAGTAAGAGGCGCTCACCATCGGCGAAGGTACGAACCCATATCCCTGCGCATAGCTTCTGGTGTTCGCGCCTGTGCCCCACATGCCGATCGCCTTGACGGTCGTGTTTCCTGCGACATTGAAGGGGCCGGTATAGAGCGAGCTGTTGACGGTCGGGGTCGAGCCGTCCGTGGTGAAGTAGATTGACGTGTTGCCGAGCGGCTGCGGACCGGACAGGTATCCGGCATCGGTGATGGTGACGAGGCCGGAATAGTTTCCTGACGCTGGCGAGATCGACGGCGCGACGCTCGTGACAGCAGCGACATTGGGGCCGGTGACGTTGCCGGTGAACCGCGCAGGCGTCCGGTCAGTCCCGCAGGGGAAGCCGTAGTTCTCGTTGATGATGTACTCGTTGCCGAATCCGCCCTGGACAGTGTTGTTCGACATGCTGCCGACAGGGCCGCAACCGTAGGCGAGTCCCGACGCGCTGCCCGAAGAGTGCGCAGCCTGCAACAAGATGTGATCGTATGTCGCCAGATGACCCGCAGCTTCCATGCCATAGCCATAGCGCCCGGGTGAAGCGCTGGTGTTAAAGATCACGGTGTTGTTCGACACGTTCATGAACGGCGCGCTTGTGCCGTTGTAGCAGCACGCCATCGAAATACCGAAGGAGCCGAAATACGGCTGGAACCAATCGTGTTCCGAGTTAAACTCCCAGTCTTCGCCGCTGACCTGCTGCGCCTGCTGCTCCCAAGAGATGCGGTGGATTTGGTTGAAATCGTTGTAGCGCACCGTTATGTTGCGATGGACGGCACCGCCTGGAGGCTCACAGGGATAACGCTGGTGGCCGTAATTCGGGCAGTTGATATGCACGCCTTCAGCGACGTGGAAGAACGTGTTGTTGGTAATCTGCCAGCCGTCAACCGACGAATAGACCACGATGCCGTTGCAGGCTCCGACCTGACTGTCTTCAGGCGAGTTGTGATTGGTCATCCCGTTCTGCGGCGAAATACAAGATGCGCTGTCTCCAAACTGATTCCAGTCAAAGACAGCGTTGGTGAGCATCGCCGCCGTATTGCTGCTCGTGTTGACGCTCTCAATCCAGACCGCCACATTGGACGCACCGCCGTTGCAACACGGCAGGTTGCCGAATTGGTTGTGCAGGAGATGCAGGTTGTCGAACGGGGTTTGAACATACAGGCCGCCGGAGTTCGCAAACTTCAGATATTGAATCGTCGTCGGCTGGCCACAGTTCGAGGCGTTGATGCGAAAAATCGACCCACCTTGACCAAACGTGGAATTTAAGACGGCTGGATTTCCAACAGGCCCGGAATAGGTCACGCCGCATTTGAGCGTGATAGGCGCAGTGACATCGAGGCGGGGAGGAAAGTTGACGACACTCCCAACAGCGGCGTTGCTGATGGTCGACTGGATCGTCGACTGATTCGCGCCAGCAGGGATGCTGACCTGCGCGAACGCGGGAAGGCAAAACAGAACGCAGAGTAACTGCGCGAGGAGCTTGTTCACTGGAGCAACGCTTTCTTCTCAAGAGGCGAGGGGGGAGGTACAGCGTACCTGACGCGAGGGAAAACCTAACTCAAGGGTACGCTCTTATTCTCTTCGCTGCGTTGCTTAGCAGTGAATCGCACCGAATTTCACCAAGGAGTGATAACTCCCGGTGCGGCACCGGCCTGTTGTGCAAGCGACTCCAGACCGTTGCGGTACGCCTTCACAGCATTCAGAATGCTCGTCAGGAGCGCTCCAGGGATGGGCAGGGTGGGTCCATTCCCTACTCTAAAAGTTCCTGCTGCCAGATCGAGGAGCAGAGACTGACCCTCTGTATACGCCGATGGAGTGAACACCCCTCCGCTGAATGTCCCGTAAGGAATCGCGATAGAGACGGACGGACCACTGAAATTAGTCAGTGCGCTGGTCACAGCGGCAGCAGGAGCCGTGTCCACGGTTGTCCCGCCAATGACAGTAGATGCAACAGATGCAGCTGCGAGAGTGATCATGCTTTTGTTCCTTCCCCATTCTTGATTACGGCACAATGATCAGGTATTGCCATTGGTAAGTCGTGCTCGCAGCTAGCGCAGATGAGTTAGCCACAAGTTGAAATGCTGTGCCACTGAGACTCACCCAAGGCTGTTGGGTCGGCGCGAGGGATGTGGTCGCAATGGTATAGGTTCCGTTCGTGAGACCGGGGCTCAGCATCACTAGCGGCAGCGGGCTGCTGCCATACGCTGTATGGAACGTAACCGTCAACTGGGTGACAGCGGCGGTTGGGCCAGTGCCGGTTGTAAGCGTGATAATCCCTGCGCTATCAGTGCCGGAGATGGTACAGCTTGCGCCACTTCCGGCTCCCGCTGCAATCGCAATGGTAGGAGCAACCCCACCGGAAATGATGTGGCCTGTGATCGTCAGATTGCCTGCATTGTCGATGCGAAGACCGCTAGCACTGCCTGACTGTGGGCAGAGTGTGAAGCCTTGAGTAGCGTTTCCTGCACTGGTGGACCAGATAAGTCCAGCATCCCCGCCCTGCACCACTGCGTTGTAAGCACCATTGCCTTGATTTGAAAAAATCCGCAAGTTCGACGTGCCAGCGTTAAACCCTAGTTGCGCAACAGCGCTCAACGCGGTTCCGTTGAGCGTCAGATTGCCGAGAGCATCGAACTTCGCGACTGTTACCCCGGTTGAAAGAAGGTCCAGCAGGTCCGCAGTCGGCGTCGCGTTCGTGTTGCTCAGAATCAGCGGAGTGCTGCCGGCGACCGACGTCGCTATGGTGAGGTTCGTGCTGTTGAAGGCGAGCGCAGGACAACCGCCGCCAGCGATGTTGTTGAACTGGACAGCATAGCCTGCCGCTGAGAAGACAGGAACGCCCGTCGCGCTGATCGAAAACTTGCTCGTGCCGTTGACGCCTAAGTCAAGCAACAGTCCTGCAAACCCCGAGGCTGCATTGACGCCGATTGCTGTACCGGACGTGCTCCATGTTGTCCTCGCCGCTGTGCCCGCTGGCTGAACAAGAAGATTTGGCACATTCGTAGTTGCAGTACCGGCAACATTGGCAGCGCCGCTGATCAGCAGGAGAGCTGTGTTCGTCAGTCCTGTCGTGTTCAGAACCGGCATCGCTCCTGATGGCGTCGCCCATCCCAAGTCAGTCCAGGATGTGACTGCGCCCCCGTTGACGGTTGCAAGCAACGTCTCTGCTCCGGTTGTCCTGCCATAGATCGTGTAACCAGTAGCGCCCGGGACTGCGCTCCAGGTGACGGTAATTGTGTTAGCGATCCCGAGTCCGGTCGTGATGCTCGTCTCAGCTGATGGCAACGTCGTGCCTACAGCGTCGAAGGCCGCTACGCGGTAAAAGCGAGCTGTCGAGGCGGAAAGACTGCCACCAGTCGTCGAAGTGGTAAAGGTTCCGTTCACCGGAGTCGCAAGCTGCGTGACAGTCAATTCGTTGGGGGCAACCGTCGTCATCTGCCCCGAGGCATTGACGCGTCCAACGATGTTCCCTCTGCTGTCTTTGTAATCAACTAGGTCTGCTGTTTGCGGAGTTATCCCTTGCTTCAAACCAAGAATGACAATGCCGCCTGCGACAAGGCCGACATTTGGGTACGTCCAAGCTGCAGAGTACGCTCCGGCTGCGCCAAGCTTGTCCGCACTGATTACCCGGGGATTGGCGGCCAATGGGCCAACTCGCGTGGTCCAACCGGCAGGGGCAGAGAACGTCCCACCACTCTGGGCGGTGAATGCCACGGTGAGAATTAAATCATTTGCACCCGTCGTCGTGATCGGTCCAGCGGTGTACACCGCGTTATTCATGTTCGATGCCAGAATTGCCTGAACGTCCAGCGGAGAAACGGTAGCAATTCCAGAATACTCGTGAATCAAAAGCTGATTCCCAGCCTGCTGAAGATTGGTGTTAATGGAGCACGTTCCACCGGCAACGTTGGTCGCCACATAGACGGCAACATAAGAAGTTCCACTCTGTGACCCGGTCTGTGAAAGTAGGGTATAGGCGCTTCCAAGATTGTCATAAATGGCCGCAGGGCCTGCTTGCGCGCTATATGAAGAGTCGCTGTACTGAACGACCAGGATCAAGTTACCAGCCGTCACCGGGCTGTTGAACGTGACTGCCGCCCCGGACATGGACTGAACTTTTCCCTGGACGAACGTCGGCGTTGCGTTGGCTACCGTCGAGCCGCCAATCAGGAATGGAACGGTGCCTGCAGCTGGCGCGGTGAGCGTGATGGGGGCTGCCACTGAAGCTACAGCGCTGATGACTCCGGACGCGATGGTGATGGTCGTTCCGTCGATCTTGACGGCCCCCAGCGTCGTTGTGGTCGCGGTTGGCAAGTCTGTGCCGACAAGCGCGCGCAGGGAAGAGATGCCTGTCGATCCTGTCGGAGTCGCGAGGACTAAGCCCTGCGCTCCTGATGGCAACGTCCCTGCGGCACTGATGACTCCAGCTGCAATTGTGACGGAGGTGCCGTCTATCTTCACGCCGCCGAGAGTCGTCGTCGTCGCAATCGGCAGACGCGCAGCAGGCAGAGTGCCGCTCGTGATATTCGAAGCGGACAATGTGCCCGTTACGGTCCCACTTACCGTAAGATTGCCGGTCTGGATCATGTTGCCGCTGGCATCGAGGCGCAGCCCACCAGTGCCGAATATAGGTACGATTGCGAGTGACCCGGGGTTGTTCCCGTCGATGCTGTACGTGATCGCGTTGTCTGTTGTCAGGATGACTGGATTCAAACTAAGCGGTGCTGCTTCTCCTGCTCCATACATGCTGATCCGGCCATTAGACGTCGAGCTGATCGCGGACAGAGCTAAGCCAGCCGCGATGAAGCTACCCGTACCCGTCACATCCACGGAACCATTCAGCATGGTCAGACTGGTGACGACGAGAGTGCTGTTCAAGTTGACCGCACCGCTTGCCGTGAGCGTGGTTGTCGTTATTCCTGCGCCGCTAAACGTCGTCGCGTTCATCGTGCCCGGAAGTCTCGCGGCGGCCAAGGTGCCACTGGAGATGTTGGTCGCGTTCAGGGCAGTTATGTTCGCTCCACTGAACGCCGCCGTGGCTGAACCTGTCCCCCCGTTCGCTACCGCGACAATGCCTGTTACGTTGGCGGCTGTTCCGGTTGTGTTCTGATTCAGTGTCGGGATGTCCGTTGCGACGAGAGCGCGCAGAGCAGCTATGCCAGTGGACGCGGCAGGCGTCGCCAGAATCAGACCTTGCGCTCCCGATGGAAGACTTGATCCCGCCGCAGAGATGACGCCTGACGCTATTGTGACGGACGTGCCATCGACCTTGACGACTCCCGCGACCGACGTGCTCGCGACGGGAAGACTTGAAGAGATGAGTTGGCTGGAGGAGTTGGTTCCCACGAAGGCAGCGCTCGCGGGTACAACTGCGCCGCCGACTTTTGAGACACCTGGGTTCGGATAGGTACCTGACAAGTCACCGCCTGCGGCTCCTGTCGGCGCACCGCCACCCGAAACGGCCGCTACAGCAGTCGTGACGAAGGCCGTCGTTGCAAGTTTGGTCGAGTTGTCTGAGGACGCAGCTGTGGGCGCGGTAGGTGTTCCTGTCAATGCAGGCGAGGCGAGGCGAGCGAGCAGCGCTGTGTCTGACAGGTTGGTGCTTGCGATAGAAGGCAGGTCAGCGAGCACGAGAGCGCGCAACGACACTGCGCCTGTCGCGCCGTTCGGTGTCGCGGCAACGAGGTTGCTTGCCCCCGTCAAAGCGGTTTGCTTGCTGTTGAAGGTTGTCCAGTCTGCGCTCGTGAGCAGACCCGTCACCGATGCAGTCGCGGTTGCAACTTGCGAAGACGGTATGAGGCCGCTTGAATCGAGCGAAGCATAACCGTTCGCGACGCCCTTATTCGCCGTCAACTCCCGCGCCGTTAAGTCGGTCGTCAGGTTCGTCACCTGTGACTCAGTGATCGCAGTTACCGCAACGAGCTGAGCAGAAGAGTTGCTTCCGAGCAACGCAGCGCTGACAGGAATTGCGCCACCATTGACTTTCGCGACAGTCGGGTTCGGAAGAGTGCCGCTGAGGTCGCCGCCGACTGTACCTGAAGGTGCGCCTGCGACTGCGGAGATGACTCCTGCGCTGATCGTGATCGTCGTGTTATCGATCATCACCGCGCCAAGCGCTGTCGGAGTTGCAGTCGGCAATAACGATGGATCGACAGAACCGCTCGTCAGGTTGCCAGCATCGGAGGAGAACGCAGCTGCGATTGCGACAGCGGCTGTCTGCGCATCCGCAGCAGCGCCCGCTGCGTCGAAGTCTGTCGTGTCCATCGTCGCCGCTGTGCCAAGGCCGAGGTTCGTTCTCGCTGTCGACGCATCTGCTACGTCTGACAGATTCGCGGCTTGCTGAAGACTCGCAGCAATCGCTGCTGCCTGCGCTGCGGCTGCCTCACCCGCTGCGTCGAAGTCCGTCGTCGCAGACAGTGCGGCTGTACCGAGGCCGAGATTGGTCCGTGCGGTCGCGACTGATGTGACATCGCTCAGGTTGTCAGACTTCTGCAAGCTGTCAGCAACAGCTGTTGTTAATGCTGCGAGAGCAGCTCCAACGACGTCGAAGGAGCCAGCCTGCGCCTGCACGAAGGCCGTCGTTGCAAGTTTGGTGGAGTTATCCGAGGTTGCCTGCGTGGGTGCGGTCGGTGCTCCAAGGAAGGCAGGAGACGCCAATCGTGCGAGCGCAGTTGAGTCGGACAGATCGGTGCTCGCAAGGCTCACAACGCCGACGTGCCCGTTGACCGACTGCACAGGTATGGCCGCAATCGCTGCTGCCTGCGCTGCGCTTGCTAGTCCAGCCGCATCGAAGTCCGCTGCGTTATGACTGAGGATGTCTCCGGGGGTGACGCCGCCGACAGTGACGATGGTTGGGTTCGGATAAGTGCCCGTTAGGTCGCCGCCAGCGGGTCCGCTCGCGCCTGTCACTCCAGGAGTAACGTCGACCCACGCTGTACCGCTGTCGCGAAACACTTGCTGCGTGTCGCTCGTGAAATACAGACGACCCGGCATCGAAGCTGCTGGCATGGCTGAAGCCGTGCCCATCAAGATGACCTGTTGTAGAGTGCTCAATTTGGAACCCCCAGAACAGTGATCACGTCACCGCCCCCAAAGATGATGTTGTTCTGCCCGTCTGTCAGCACCTCGTCGTGCGTAGTCGAGCTTCCGCCGCCGCCCCCGCTGCCTGCTGTGCCGATGCCTCGCGCGCTGAAGTAGTTCGCTCCGTCCGTGAAGATGCTCATGCTCTGAAACTGCGCTGCGCTGATTGCGCTTGCACCGTCGAGCGCGCGCGAGCCAGGGCTGATTGTTAGCGCGCCTGCTCCGATGTTGGCGGCAACGACAGTCCACTGTGGAAAAGGGATCGAGGCCGGGAGTGTCAGCGTCACAGCTACCGCTGAATTGAACACGAGCAGCTTGCCGCAGTCCGAAGCAGTCGCCGTATAACTCGCGCTCTTCACCGCGACCCCCCCGGTGTTAGGAACACCGAGCGAGACTGATGTCAGTGGAACGCCGCCATCGGTCTGCGGCTGCGCATTCTGATAGCCGGGCGCGGCTGCTGGAGTCGAGCTATTGAGGAAGATCGCGAGTGAAGCCATCAGTGACCGATCAGGAAGGACTCAGGCGCAGGCCAGCCACCCGGTAAGGCAACGGCAGCAATGCCGATGCTGTTGACGTAGATCGCGCCCATGTAGATGAAGCCTTTCAGCCCGAGCTTCGCAGGCGTTGGCTCAGCGAACACTTCGAGCGGAATACCGCTGCCTGAGTCGCCATAGAAATTCGGGTCTGCAATCGTCACGTAATACCACTGGTGTGTGGTCCCAGCAGGCGCAGGGATGGTCAGCGTGCGCGCGTTGTACTGAAGCGTGGTCGCGGCGAAGGCGACCGCTACAGCAGCCAGCTGGATCGTCGTCGAGTTCGGTTGAGTCAGCGCGACGGCTGGCGTGTTGCTGTAGGTCGTGTAACTCGGAACAGTCGACGTGCCGCCTGCGCCTGTGCCATCAGTCGCGCCTGTGCCGCTGGTCAGCGCGAAGCCCTGCGCAGAGAGTTCGTCGCTGGTATTCCATTCATAGACTGAAGGATCAGTTTCCTGCACATCAATCTCAGTGCCCAGCAGCGTTACCTCTTCGCCGTCGAGCTGCTGCTTGTTCAGCGTGAAGCGATGCGCGCTGACTTCCAACAGCTTGCCCGACCAGCCGAGCAGCGCCAGGTTCACCGCGAGGACATCAAGCGCCGTTGCCTGATAGAGCGCCATGTTGAACCGGAACGTCCCGGTGCCTTGCTGGCGACGCCTGAGCAGTTCTATTTTGCAAAGGCGTTGCGCGCAGGCGACAGAGATCGTAAACGGGAGCTGGATGTCGAGCCAGCGCCTGACGCCGCCATCAGCTGCGAGGTTCGCATCGCCGAAAGGGAAGACAGGCGTGCCGCTCTGATAGCCGTGATCAAAATCCTGCGCATAAGGCGGAATGTCACTCGACTGCCAGTTATTGACCGGGCTGACATAGGTGCCCTTCACGCCGTTGTAGAGGTCACGGATTGGAAGCTTTGCCTTCCACTGAAACGGCCCTGCCGACATGTTGAGCGCGTCGATAGACAGATTGGCTCCGGCTCTACCCTCGCCCGGTGGATCAGTCGGCTGTGATGCGCTCGTGAAGTAGACCGCGATTGCCACACCAGAAAGTTTTACGAGTTGCGCTTCTCCGCCACCTTCACCGTAGATTGCTGCTGCAATCGTCGAGGCTGTTACAGCCTCCGCTGTGTTACCTAGACCAGAGGTGGACCCTAGATCGAGTAGCGGTAGGCAGACGGTAGGTGGAAACACAGGATTGTCTGTGGAGAGGTTCGGCGTGATGAACCCCGAGATGCCGTCCGGTGTGGTCATGTTGGGGAATTGCCACGCGTTCGCACCCGGACCAACTGCCGCAGTAAAAGCTCCGTCACAGGGGCCTGGAGATTCTGCTGTTATCGTCGGCCACAGAGCTTGGATAACTGCATCAGCTGGCAGAACCGGCATCTGAAACCCGCTCCATTCGATGCCGATAGTGCCTTGTGGATTGGCAGAAGTTCCGGGGTTGTAGCAGGCGCACGGATCACCCGGCACATAGCGGATGGTTTGAATCGCACCAGTACCGGGGGCGTTAGGATTTGCGGCTCCAGTCCAGGCCGCAATGACTACAACGCGGCTCGTCGGGTCTGGTGGAGCGGGATAGAGCCGTGTCTCGCATCCTTCATTCAGACCCGTGTTTACTGACGTTGGATACGCCCACGCTATCCGTTGACCATCGGGAATCGGAACGGGCGCAGGCAACGCGCCCGACGTCCCGTACCACGCAGCAGGCCAGATGATGTATTCGCCCGCAGAGTATGTCAGACGTCCTGCGCAGCTCGTCAGCATGTTCTGCAAAATCTCGCCGCGCTTCATGTTGAGCTGAAAACTGCCGTTGAGCGCATAGCGAGGCTCTGCGCCGCCTTGTGCGAGCGCGACCTGTTCGTCGCAGATATTCGCTGCTGCGATCAGTTGAGGAAGCGGGATGTCTGTTCCGTAGGCTGCGCCGAAACCGTAAACAGGATCGGCGAGGAAGTCAGCAATACAGAGCGCAGCGTTCTCGGTATAGCCAGCGGTCGAACTTCTCGCACCACCGCTCGCGGCCTGAAATGAAGTCAGCGCAAGATTGATGTCATAGACTGCATGGCTCATGTCGTCGTGCGCGTCGCAGAAGGCCATGACCTGAACGTGCGTAATCGTCTGATTGCTCGGGAGCTGAACAGAGTCCCACCCCAGCTCGTGCGTCGGCGAGTTATAAAGCTGAGTCCACGATGCGCCGCTGTCGAACGAGTACCAGATGCCTGCGCTTCGCAACGTGACCGGAGCATTGCTCGCAGTGACAGGAATCGCAGAGTAAACATTCAACCACCACGGATGCCCTGCAACAGACGGGTCAGTGTTCCCCGGCCAGTAACCTGTGAAGCTCCAGATGCAGCCAGCGTACTTGTGTTCGTGGTAGATGTTGACCGTCGCTGCTGTCGCGAGGTTGCTCTGCACGCCAGCAGCCGCGAGAGGATCGCACGCTGCGTCAGGCGAGCTATAGGGGTGCGTGGTGTCATTGTTCAGCCCCCAGTTCGTCGCCTCGCTTGACCCCATCTCATAGGGGCCAACGTGCGCGTTATTGCCCCAACCGTTCATGAAGGTCAGAGGCCGCGTGATGACGACATCACTCGCGCCGCTGCTGTCAGTCGCGCGAGGGTCGAAGATACCAGCCTTTCCGCTGACGTGGAACTTGATCGTCGGTAGACCGTTCGCAAAGATTGAATCAGAGTAATGCAGGCGCAGGAAGACAGAAGTCTTTCTGAGCAGCAGGCAGGTCGGGCCCCAGGGGTTATTCGCGTTTAACACAGGCGTCCGGCTGAGGTCGCCATCGTAAGGAGTGCCGTTCAGCATACCGGGAAACGTTGCCGTATGCTTTCCGAGCAGCACTTCCATGTGGACTTTCGCGCCATAGTTCGGCCACATCGTTTTCACGACGCCTGAGTTGGTGATGCTCGCGACCTGCGCCCCACCGCAGAGATATGTCATCTTCGTGGGGTTCACTAGCGTCATCGGAAACGTGCCGTTGAAGGTGCGATCCGACACGCTCTCAACGATGAGAGAATCGCCATCCTGAAGATCAGTCACAGCGTGCGCGAGCTGCATCGTTACGATGTCATTGGTTCTGCTGATGCTGACGATAGAGACCGTCTGCTGTGTCGGCGGGAAAGAGCAGCCGTTAGCGTCGAGGCGCACGCGCTGCCCGTCGAAGAGAAGGGCGTCGACGCTCGCGCAGGGATGACCAGCGAGCACGATGACCATATCGCACCACTGATTCTTGACGCCCCATTCCCCGACATAGACCATTGTGCCGCCTGTCGCAAAGCGGCCATAGCCGATAGTCCAGGGGTCGACC
>DASYPN010000400.1:0-14872 GCA_036006625.1 Pyrinomonadaceae bacterium
TAAGTGTTTGTCCGGGAGCGAGGAAATCAATGGTCAGGCGAAGCAGGTCCGCACGTCGTTCACTACACGGTTGTGGACCACTGGCGCACATCGGTTGAAACGTAACTCCGTGTCCGGTTCTTATTTCTTCGAAGCTTCCGGCCGGCACGACTAGATCTACTTTCAACGAGCCGATGATTGGGCTTACGGTGCCAGTGTTCTTTAATTCGAGGGCAAACGCATTTGAGTTGTTTGATTGCGGCTGTCGTTTCAGCCGAACGAAAATGGCCGGAGAGGAATCCTGATCATTTAGCGCGTCGGCGACTTGCGCAACTGTGAGTGCGGCCGGATCGTCCGAGCCCGGCAGCCGGAAAACGCAGATGCCGACCAGCTTCTTGCCTGCCAGCGTGCGTACTATTCGAGCTGCACTCCGCAGCGTCTCAGAACTCGGTAAATCAATTACGAGCACATCGCCCGCGCTCATGTTCAGACCATCCGTGACACCCGCCGCCTTAGCGCGAAACGCGTAACGACGCTCGGCCGATCCAAACGAACGTTGATTGATTAGCTCCAGATTGGGATCGGAAAAGATGAGCGCGGGATTCATGTCGCCGCGCAGAGTGACGAGTGAACTGGCCGCGTTATAAAGCAGAGCTACGCTGTACGCCGCAAGACCGGCATAGAAAGGCTTGTCGATGTGGCGAGCTTTGTTAACAAAGTAAGTAATGCTTTCCGGAGAAGAGATTGGAATCAACTGGCTGGAAAGTTTGGGGATTTCTTCACCGTAAAACTGTGGCACCCAAAAGTCGACGTTTTGCAGGACGCCGTTCAACTCCGGCGAATCCATCCAGGTTGGCAGGCCCGTAATCGAAAGTTCAGTGCCTGGCTGGAGGTTCGGATGAATCGCGCTCAACGTTCGTTCGTAACGGGGCAAGAGTCTGGTGGGGAAATCAATGTCGAGTTGCAGACCCTTTACATCGGCGCCATCGCGTCTTGCTCGTTCCGAGTCTTCCCTGAACGTTGCCGCGATTTCATTCGCCAGCGTTTGGGAGTCAATCGTCTCGAGCTTCTCGAGAACAGCGCGAGTGGTGTTGTAAACGAGATGCAGCTTGATGCCCCTTGGGAACGATCCGGCGAGCGGTCGGACCCGACGCAACTTGCCGTCCTGATAATCGAACTGACCGGCGCGCAGGAAGAGAACCTGCGCCCTTGCTATCTCAACCGCCTCATCAACGTCGATTGTGTCGGGTGATTGTGTCCGCCAGGCCCAGAAAGCAACCGGCACTTCGTTCACTGCCCAAACGTGTGGTCTTGCGATGAAAATGGAAACGAGAGAAACGGACGTGAGAATCACGCTCGCGTAGACAACGAGAGCCAAGCGGGATGTTGGCAGGCTTTTAATCAGTCTGGGAGCGGAGCGCATGTTGTGTCACCGAGAGTTCGGTGGCGCGCAGTATCGCGGCTTTGCGTCAAGCTGAACACGTTCCGCTCATCAGTGAGTTAGCGCGTTTTCCGCAAAAGAGTTTGTGGGTATCCACATCCTGTAAGTCCTGTTGTAAACTTGGCGACGCTTTGCCCAGAATTAGCACCGATCCCAGGAGGTCCCGTGAAAAATAAACTGCGTCTTCTCTACGTCCTCATGTTCGCGTTTCTGCTTATCGGAATGGTTCCGGTCGTTAGCACCTCAGCGACTCAGGATCAGCCCACCATCGCCAAGGATTCGATTCAGATCAGAGCGTTCACATTCAACGTCTACAAAGGTAATTACGACCAGTGGAGCTGGGTGCCGGAGATGAAGTTTCGCGTGAATGGACCTATCGCGAGCGGCAGTCAACTTTACGTTCAATACTCGCTGCCGACGGGCGCGTGGGTGAAGTTTGACTGCGACACCGGCAACGTTGAAAAGGGTTACTGGTGGAAAACGGAGTGCGGCGGCCGCCAGATTGACGAGGCACAGGGCAGTCTTTATACGGGCCCCGTGAACTTCGTGATCAAGATGCGCAACGAGCTTCAGGGCACGGACTCAACACTCTTCACCGGCAAGATGAAAGTCGGAAAGTACAAATCGAACGAGGCCGGTCCGAAGGCGGCGCTGAAATTTGTTTACTACGTGGACCACGATTTCAACCTGCCGATCGGATACGTTTATCTCACGCCGAGTGATATTTATGGCTGGAAGTTTCCTGATTTTCACGTAGCTTTCTGGGTGCGCGGCGACGCGTATAAGTTCGATCCGCACCTGTTTTATCAGGGTAAGGAAGTCGGGAAGACATTCATGGACGGCATGGAGGTAAGCAAGGCCAGCTGCGAGGCGGCAGTCGAGATCAATACGACTCACTACGTTGAAGACAGCGTGCCGCAGAAAGCAAAATGGGCGCGCGTTGAATGCGACTTTCCAGGCATTAAAGGCAGCAACACGAGCGGCGACGACACGACGAAGAACATCTACACCCTCGCCGCGAATCCCGGCGAATACGAGTTCAAGCTGCTTTGGAATAACAAGCTGGCGCGATCGATGAAGTTCACAGTTCAGCCGGGTGGAAAGTTTGACAACGGGATCGCGACGGCTAACCAACTCGGCAGCGATCGCGTGATCATTCCCGTAACGATCATCGGCGATCAGGACGGCATGTGGAACAAGACCGCCTGGCAAACCGACGCCTTCTACGGCAATCCATTGAAGGGCTTCACGCCAACCCCATAATTCATAAGCCACAGATGAACGCGGATTAACGCTGATCTGCGTTCATCTGTGTTTCCCGCGAATGAAATGCCCGGTGATAACCCCAGGCTACGAGCAACAAGAGTATGCCGAGCACGAAGAAGACGATGATGCGATAGATCTGTTGAAGTTGTGCGATGTCGACGAGCATCGCCTTGACGACTGTTATCGCGAAAAGCGCGAGTGCGGCCCAGCGGACAGTAGCGATGCGCCGCACGAAACCCAGCGCCGCAAGTGCAGCAGCGTAGCCGGCCCAGAGAACAGAGAGCGCCATCTGGCCCAGCCAGCGTTGGTGCTCAGCGTCTTCAGAAGTTTTCTGTGCAATGGCACCCGCGACAAAGAACGTGTGTGTCTCGATCGAAATCAATAGCCAGAAGGCGACGGCGGCGAATAACGCGAGCACGAGCTTCGTCACGCGGCCATCGATCAGTTTTCGTTCGGTCGCGCGGTGATACAGATAAACAGCGTCAAGAAAACAGGCAATCATCAAGAGTGAAGAAAGAAAGTAACGGTTGAAGACGGGCGTGAACGGCGGTCGATAGCCGTAAGGAGTGTCCCAGAAAAGGAACTTGATGAACGCCAGTCCAAAGAGCCCGAATGCCTGTACGCGCAAACGAATGGACTGAATTTCAAGCGCGGCCCAGAGGATCGCCAGTCCTTCAACGGCCCACGCAATCGTAATCCAGTTTGAATGAAGCTGAATCGGGATCGCGAGTGTTACGAATGTGAGCGCCACTGCGATGAGCAACAAAATCTCGCGGCGGCTCTTCATCGCGCGCACCATTAAGAATTTGGCCGCGCTCGCATAAACGAGGGCCATGCAGATCGCAAGCGGGCCCATCCAATCGTGATGTGTCGGGTTGTAAAGATGATACGTGGTGGCAAAGAACGTGAATGGGTTGGCCAGCAACAGCAGCGCGTCTTCGAGAGTTTCCTGTTCGCGGCGAATAAGTTCTCTTGCCAGATGGGCCAACAGGAAAAGCAGAAATATCGCGGTTTGAAAGATGAAAACCGCACCACGTATTTGATGATCGTAGTGTTCGTTGTACCAGGCCCAGAAGAGAAGTTGTGTGCCGAAGTATGCGATCGAGCTGAGTCCGCGCCAGTGCTTGAGGAGAGCCAATGCTCCGGCGTCGAGCACGAAGAGATACATGAAAAACGATCGATACTGGTTTCGATCTGTGTGAAGCAGCGCCGGAGTGAGCAAGCCGCCAATCAACGCCATGATCGCGATCGCGGGCGCGTTGTAGACGAGCGACAGCGCCGCGGCTTCCGCGATCAGAATCAACATGTAAGCGAATGCGGTCTTCTGGCCGACAAGATGGTAGTAGCCAAAGGCGGCGTAAGTTGAAAGATAGAGCAGGATGATTCCGCCGGCTGTGAGTATTTGCGAAAAGACTCGCCAGCCTCGCTGTTGATACCTGTAGCCGCCGAGACACATCAGGATGCCGAACGTGATCCCGATCGCTACTCTCCCGATCTCTCCGATCCACCGATTGTCGAATGCATACTTGAAAAAGAAAGCAGTGGCGAAGAGGATCAGTAACACCGCGACCCAGCCGACCCAGCGACGACCGATTATTGATTCAAGCTGATAAGCGTTGAGTGCCGGCGCTGGTTGCGGAGTCGCTGTTGGCGGTGGAGGAATTACGGGTTCGGGCTCTGGCGCTGGAGCTGTTTCCAGTGCGGGTCTGGCGTCGCTCGGGAATATCGAGTGCGCTCCGAGAGTCTTCTCAATGCGATCGATGCGTGCGTGAAGTTCTGAGAGTCGTTTGCGAGTACCTGAGGAGATTACGAGCGAGACAATGGGTAGAACGATCGCAGTGAGGAGCACTGCGATCGCGAGCAATGCAAGAACAAGGACCAGGAGTTCCTCCATTCAGGCGCGAACAATATCATAAGAAAGCCCAAATTTTTGTGTACAATGCAGCGGGTATGGAGAAACTCGCCTTTCGCGAAGAAGTAGCCAACAGCATCAGTCATGGGCTGGGGCTTGTGCTCGCGATTATCGCTGTTCCGATCCTCGTGCTCGCGGCGGTTCGTGGCGGGAATGTTCACTTTATCGTAGGCGCGAGTGTGTTTGGCGGCACGATAATTCTGCTCTATCTCGCGTCGACGCTTTATCACTCAATCACGCACGAAGTCGCGAAGAATTTCTGCCGGCTGTTCGATCACACGGCGATCTTTTTATTGATTGCAGGGACTTACACGCCGTTCAGTCTCGGTGTGTTGCGTGGGCCATGGGGCTGGTCGTTGCTGGCGGTGATTTGGACGTTGGCGATTGTCGGCATCACGCTTAAGATCAGAAAGCGAACGCGTCATTCGCGGATCACGATTCTGTTGTATGTGATCATGGGGTGGCTTGCGATCGTGGCAGTGAAGCCGATGGTGATGTTGATACCTGTTCCGGGAATTATGCTGATCTTCGCGGGTGGGATTGCGTACACCGGTGGCCTCGCGTTCTTTGCGCGGGAGCGCATGCGGTACAACCATTTCATCTGGCACCTCTTCGTCATCGCCGGCACCGCGTGTCACTTCTTCGCCGTCCTCTGGTACGCCTCGTAGGGCCCAAAGCTACAAACTGTACGTAGCGCCAAAGGCGCGAAATATAATAGCCAGGGGCAAGCGCGAAGCGCGTCGCCCCTGGTAACCCAAAGAAGCGGCGCCGAGGCCTGAAAGGCCGAAATAATGACGGTTCTATTTCGCCCTTTCAGGGCTCGACGCGTCTATTTTTATATGTGGTCCAGGGGCGACGTCCCGACAAAGTCGGGACTTGCCCCTGGCTATCATATTTCGCGCCGTTGGCGCTTTGTCACTTGGCGTGACCTTTACGCGTCGTTGGCCTCTGTCACTTGCCTGATCGGTACGTGAAGGTGACGCGGGTTTCTTCGTCGAGCACCAACGGGCGGACGAAGCGATAGGACTTGCCGCTGCGTGGAACCTCAATCGCCACCGGAAGAATGCCCGCGACACGACGTTGCAAGTTGGTCACGTTCTGTGAGGCCGTATTCGACGGCGCTATCCCCGGTTGAAGGGTCATCAAGGACTGGAGCTGTCGACTATTGATTGGGCTAGCCGCATCCGTGACCGTAACCGTTGCCGTCACACTCCCGGCTTGGAGCGTCGTTCCCATGCGTGCCGGTTGCGACGCTGTCAACTGAAGATCGGTGCGCGTGGTGTTGAAACCCGTAGCCGATACGCTCACACTCACGGCTCCCGGCTCCACGCCCGCAAGCATCCAACGCCCGCTTGCATCAGACTTTGTATTCAAGCTGGCCCCCGTCTGCGTGTTGGTCACGGTTACATCAGCGCCTGGTATCACTGCACCCGCTGGGTCGACGATGATGCCGCCAATCTGTCCCGGCTGAAGCGTCTCGAGATCCTTATCCGAAAGGGTAACGGAACTAAAACTGTCAGTATCCGTTCCTTCGATGACTGCGTTCGTCACAGCCTCGGGAATCTGATCAGCGGACAGCGCGTTGCCGCCAAACTGTTTCACCACAAGTCGATCAGGCAACGAGATCTCCCACGTCAGAACATTGACCGGTATGTCGAGTTTTGCGAGTCCCATGTCGTACGCGCCGCTCTTGCTGAAGCGCGCTCCCGAACTGAGATACACAAACGACACCGTGTAAGCACGCGACGAATCTAGCCCCGCGCGCAGTAACGGCACGCGACTACCATCAACTCCCAGGACAGGCTTCACTCTCTGACCTTCAACTTCCGCGGAGAGCAGTTGCGCGCCTGCCGGCAGGTCGACTTTCATGAACGGCTTCGCGTGATTTCGCACACGCAAAGAGATCTCAGTCAGCGATCTTCCCTCGATGGTCGTGAGCGTCGTAACTGTGGCACGCTCGGCGACTGCCGATAGAACATCTGCATCGAGAAACTGCCGCCACTCGAGTTGCAACTTCGGATCATCGGCGCCGCGACGGTTGTAGCGAAACGCTGCCTGCAACGGGTAACGAGAAAGGGAACGCGTTATCGCGCCGGCTTCTCGCACGTCCATGCGACGCAACCCGCCTGACTCTTTCGCTTCGAGCTCCATCGCGCCCACGCCTTCAACCAGCAGTTCACCTGTTTCACGCTGCGCCCCTGCAAAGGTGAGCATCGGCGCTTCGACTTTCGTTTCGCGGTTAGTTCGTTCAATCGCGATCAGAAACTGATGGTTCCGACGTGCCGGATCATGAACTCGCAGAGTCAATATGTTTCCTGATACGTCACTCGACTCGAGTGAGTTACCTGACGCTGTAGTTAATTCGAAACCGGCCGGCAAGTTCATCTTGAACTCGGGCGCTTCACCCTGGATGATGTTGACGTCGCAAAGTGCGGTGAGTCGGAGTTGCGAATCGCCGACAGACACGACCTGCTTGATGTCCGAAAGAAAACGAATCTCGCGTTGCGCAACCGGCGCCGCAATCTCGCGCGTGGTCCACCAGATGCGCGCGGGTTTGCCGGGTTCGAGTGCGGCTTCGATCAGCGTGTTGCCGTTGGAAGTCTGGCGGCTTGTCACGAGACCGGGTTCGATGCGAACGTTGGCATGATTACCGGGCAGTTCCAAACTCAGTATCGAACTACTCGCGAGCGGCACCGGCAACGTAAACGATGCACGACCCGCTTCGATCGCTAAAGGCGCGGCAACTCCGAGTGAGACCGCAAACGGGCCTGGGCCATTAAGAATCGCCGAGTGATATGGTCCTTCCTGCAACAACGGCAGTGGACTGTTCAACTGCTTTGCTTCGAGAATAGTTAAGGCCGTAGTCAAAGGTGTCTTCACCGGGCCTTTTTGAAGCAACGATCCATCAATATCGACTGAACCCACGAGCGTCTGATTCTCAACGCGAAGTTTGAAGACAGCGTGTGACAAGACATACGGAAGTGGAACTTCATCCGGCGTCTTGGCTTTACGTGTTGAGAGTTCAATGAGGCGGTTGTACTCGGCCAGCGAGAGGGTTACGGTGCTGGGAGACGAGGGAGCTGGTAATGCTGTATAGACCGTGGTGTTTCGCTGTTGGCCGACAGCCACAGTTGTCATCAATAGAATAAGTATTAGTACTCTCATTGCGCACCTTTCTTTCTCTCACGTTGAAAGTCAAACTCAACTGCCGGTGTTTGGTTCTCTGCAGTCAACTCCGATACGAAGAAGATCGATGGACCGAAGTGCGGGAACATCACACGCAACGGAACATTGCGCGCCGGTCGTCCGCCTGGTTTCTCGCTGCGCAGTTTGGCAACGAGTTGTTTCGCTTCGGCCTGGTCGGCAGGAATCTCACCTTCCGCACGCTGCTGTTCAGTTGAGGATGAAGTTCCTTCTGAACGCAACGCAGCAGACTCCGGCCCAGTGTAGGTAGCGACTCGGAAATTTCCCGGCGACGCAGTTACACGGAACAGCGGTGGATGATGAAGCAGCAGGTGCGACTTGGAGATTGGTAGATCGACTGCAACGAGTGAAACTCGAGTATGACCTTTGTCGGCCCACGATGCCGCGCGGTCGAGGTACGAAACCTCGACGATGAACGCCGGCGCCTCTTCACCCGAGCGAGTTTTTTCGAGCGGCAGTAAGAACGAGCCATCGGGCGCTTTCCCTGGTCGTATCGGACGACCGGCAACTGACGCGCTCCACAACACTGCCGTCGAAGGCAACGTGAGTTTCAGGAAGTTGCGCTGATTATTTCGGACTGCGAAGCGCGACTGCACGAGGATCTTCCCGTCAGCCGCGATCAGCGTGTTGTACTCAGCCTCTTCGATGTTTGCAGTCAGCACTGCCTGCGGCGTGTAACGCGCAACATCGAGCGACAACGTTCGCTGAGATCTGCCATCACCGGGTTGAAACCGGAACGCGATCAATGACGGCGACTGCCGGCTCGCGACGATTTGGCCCAGCTCACCGGCTTCAGCATCTTCGAGTCCATTCGGCTGGCGCTCTTTTATTTCACCCGCGCCGAGCACTTCAACTCCGACGCCGCCCGTTTCGCGTTCTGCATTCGGAAGTCGAAGCAACGGCACGTCAAACTTTCCAGCGCGTGGCAAGCGCAGCTCGCCGCTCAACGTGAAGCGCGCCGTATTCTGCACCGGCTCGATGAACAACACTTTGAGCTCGTGGTTCGCAACGTCCCAGTCGGCGACAGTCGCGCCCGAAACCTGGTTGACGGTTAGCTGTTCCGGAAGTTGAACGCGAACTTCGTCGGCGAGTCCCTGCACGACTTCAATCTGAACTTCAGCGTTTACCTGCGTCGCGTCTTCTCCCAGCCCGACGAGTTGCGTGATCGATCCGCGCAGACGCAACGGCTGGCTCGCTCGCACGTCATCCACTTTACGTCGCCATGCGAAAGTCAGTGGCTCACCACCGCGACCGTTTGCAACCCAGCGACTGCCGGTCGCGTGCTCTTTGTGTTCGAGCAGCAATCCGCCCGTGATGCGCACATCGACGCCTTGTCGAAGTAGCTCGATCGTGGCGTGTGACACGGCTGAATTACTGACCGGAAGATGCAGAATGTCAGTGCCCGCGACTGTGGTAACAGGAGCGACGATTTGCATCGTCAACACTGACCGCCCGGTTTTTGACAGCAGCAGATCGGCTCTTCCCGGACCTTTGTCAGTGGTGTTCATCGCGAGATTGACGGGCCGTCCGTCGAGTTTTGCATCGCGCACTATCAGGCCGTCGGGCATCGCGATGCGAACCCAACCGTTCTTGATCACGTCGACTGTAAGCCGTGCTTCGCCGGTGGCGAGATCGCCGTCAACTTTCAAATCGTAGTCGATGCGACTGAGTGTCGCTTCAACGGGAGGCGCAGCAGGTTCGGGCTCGGCCGGGGATGCAGCGTGTTTCAGAGCCATGTATTCACTCACGGGGAGCACAACCCAGCCGTCAGCCGCGGTGGTTGCAGTTTGTGCAAAACCGGAAACGGCGGCAGCGACGAGCAGGAAGAGCGCGAGCGTCATGCGGGACGCACGCAAACGCATTCGGTTCATGGGAAAATCTCCTTTGCAATTTTGTGTGCTCGTTGGCAGGCACACGTCGAGACAATGCGGCTATGGTCGCCGCACAAATCAACCCACACTTTGGTTCGAATCGAGATCGAGGCGTGATCTCTCGGTAAAAGCTGGACCCTAAGATGCAGTGAGGTTGCCCAAAGTAGCCTCAAAGCCATCCACAGATTACACAGAAGAAAAATCTGTGTAATCTGTGGATAAGAAGATGATGAGAATCAAGATCTGCTGCATCGCCAGCATCGAGGAAGCATGGATAGCGATTGACGCCGGCGCGAACGCCATTGGCCTGGTGTCGGCGATGCCGAGTGGGCCGGGACCGATTGCGGAAGACTTGATTGCAGAGATTGCGGCGATTGTTCCGCCAGGCGTGAGCTCGTTTCTGCTCACTTGTTTGCAGGACGCGCCGTCGATCATCGATCAGCAGCATCGACTCAGAGTCAACACGATTCAGATTTGCGATCGACTAACGAGCGGAAGCTATCAGGAAATACACGATGCGCTACCGGGTATCAAACTCGTTCAGGTGATACACGTCACGGGTCCCGAATCCGTTGACGAAGCAATCGCGGTGGCGCCGCACGTGGATGCCATCCTGCTCGATTCAGGTAACCAATCGCTGGCGATCAAGGAGTTGGGTGGGACTGGCAGAACACACGATTGGAGTTTGAGTCGTAGGATCAGAGAAGCGATCGACGTGCCGTTATTTCTTGCTGGTGGACTGAACCCGATGAATGTCGCCGCCGCGATCCGCGAAGTTCAGCCGTTTGGAATTGATGTTTGTAGCGGACTGCGGACCGAGGGTGATCTCGATCCGCAGAAGCTATCGGCATTTATCCGTGCAATCCGTGGATAACTAGAACGTGAGCCTAACCGCGAGCTGCACCTGACGCGGATCGCCAACACCCTGCCGCAGGAATCCGTCAAAGTTGAACAGACCCGGCGTCACCAGTGGGTTGACGTTGTTCTTGTTATTGAATGAATTGAACATCTCGATAATCGGAATTAGCGAGAAGCGTTCGTTGAGCTTGATTGGCCGTTGAATGCGCCAGTCAAACGAGAAATAGGAGTTGTCTTTGCGTAACGAGTTGCGGTTCGTGGCGGTGCGAGTCGCCGGCGTAATGGGCTGAGCGCTGCGTGCCTGCACGCGGAAGTTCCCGTCAAATCCCCAACCCAGATTAATATTGGTGAAGAAGTTGAACTTGTGACGGATGTCGCGATCCGAGAGCGCGTAGTCGAGACTCAGGTTTAGCGGATCAAACGAACGATCGGTAAACGGATCACGTTCATTCGAGTCATCGTCCTTGTCTTTCGAGATCGCGTAATTCCACTCAAACTGATATCGCTTGGTGAAACGCTTTCTCATACCAACAGTGAAGCCGTCGAAAACGGACCGGCCGACAGCGCTCGTTACGAACACGTCGCCAAATCCCGGAAACAGTCCCACTCGATTCAGGTTAATAAAGCGCGTGAGATGAACGCCTTTCGAGTGAGTGAAGTCGAAATACACTGACAAGTCTTCAGCAAGCTGCTGCTCGAACTGAACGTTCGCGGTGTAGATCCTCGGGTTCGCGTAATCTTTGCTAAACACGCGAATCGATGCGAATGCAGGCAGACCACCCAACGGGGGAACATTCACGATACCCGGCCACGATGGCAAGCCCTGGCCGTTGCTGCACCCGAAAGACGATCCACAAGCTATACCAAACTGTTGCACGCCGTTGTCAGTGATCGAACCGACCTGCGACAGCATGTTCTGACGGCCGTAGAAAATACCCGCGTGGGCACGAATCACTGATTTACCCTGGCCGCCTAAGTCCCAAGCAAAGCCGAGTCGTGGCTGAAACTCTTTCTTGGCGCTGTGCAACGTACCGTCGGACGGGAAGCGTGGATTATTTAACAGCGAAGCGTAAACAGTCTGACTCGGTGGCACCACCGGCTCGGGGAAAATCTGTGCTTCCCAACGCAGACCGTAGTTCAACGTGAAGTTTGGTCTAAGTTGCCAGCGATCCTGGACGAACAAAGCCAGGTCCTCGTTCTTGATAGTTGATTTGCCCGGAGGCGGAGCGCCTGAGATTCCAGTTGGGATTCCGTTCTGCAAATAGAGAAGCAATGGTCCACCCACGCTACTGCCGGCAGGACACGTCTGGTTAAACGGAGCGCCTTGAGTGATCCATCCGGTAAATCCGGTCGCGCCGAAACACTCACCCACGTTTGGCCCAAAACCATTTGCAGCAGGCGTTGACGCATACCGTAGAAAACCGGACGGGCTGTCGAAGATGTAACGGCCAGTAAAGAAACCGCGGAACACCTGATCGTTCAGCGTGTGCAGCCACTCGCCGCCGAACTTGAAGTTGTGATCGCCCGTGATGATCGAGAAGCTGTCTTTCGCGTGTGTGCGCCAGAGTAGTTCATCGACATTCGGTTCGAGGAAAAACGGAAAACCGAATCTGAACGTCGTCGCAAATCCCATCGCCGTGTCTGCCGGGACGTTCGAAGGGACCGCAGCGCGAGGCCGCAGCTCACGACTGTAGGAGAAGTGAGCTTCGTTGAGTTTCATCGGCGATACAGTGGTGAACAAGTTGACGCGCACCACGTTGATCTTTGACGGACCTTCGATACCGTTGGCCGAGTTTCCGTATGTCGCGACGTCGAACGTTTGGTTGGTGTTCTTCGAATAGTCGAAGTTGTACGAAACGGAGAGATGGTTTGAATTGTTCAGATCGAAGTCCACTCTCGAGAAGAATGCCTGATTGTTAATCTTGTGTTCGACGGGCAATCCCTCTTCCTGGTTGAGTCGAGTTCTGAAAAAGCCGAGCAGCGCCAGGCGCGCGCAATCGTCGTTAGCGTTGATTGCTCCTTCATTCGCGCCAATCGTAGGTGCGCCAATCGGGCACGGGGTAGTGCCGATCTGTTCGCTCAGATTCGCACGGTTCAATTTTTCACGAATGCCTTCGAAGGCGAAGAAGTAAAACGCCCTGTCTCTCTTGATTGGACCACCAATTGTTCCGCCGTACTGTTTGCGATTGAAACCGTCGAGCGATCTGCCGTCGGAAGTGTTTGCAGTGAGTGCTTCGAGTCGCTGGAAATAGAATGCACTTCCGTGAACGTCGTTGGTGCCCGACTTCGTGATGACGTTGATCACGCCACCGGCAGTTCGTCCGAACTCAGCGCTCGCTCCGCTCGCCACAACCTGAAACTCTCTTACTGCTTCCAGGCTGATGTCGATGGCGGCGCGCTGTCCTCCGAGTTGTTCGCCGAAGAAGCCGTTGTTGTAGTCGCCACCATCAAGACTAACGTTATTGAAGATTCCGCGTTGGCCTGAGAAATTGATCTCATCGCCGTCTGGGCCTTGTGTGATGCTGACGTTGGGCGTAAGTGTCAGCAGGTCTTCAAACTTTCTTCCGAGAACTGGTGTATTGCTAACTGTCGCCTCATTCACCGTCGTACTGGCTTCAGTCTTGACGGTGTCGACTGTAGGAGTCGTCGTGATGGTGACGGTTTCTGCGACACTCGAGATCTTCAACGAGAAGGGAATCGACAACGCCTGGCCCACAGTTAACGTGGTGTTTTCAAGCACGGTCGTCGCAAAGCCTTGTTTGGAAACAGTGACTGAATAATTTCCGGGTTGAAGGAGGGGCGCAACGAAGCGTCCTTCATCGTCGGTAGTTAGCGTGCGCGAAAAGTTGGTACCGAGATTCTTGATCTCGACGTTTGCTCCGGGAACTACCGCGCCATTCGCGTCAACAACCGTGCCCTGGATCGTGCCGGTTGTGATTTGAGTTTGAGCGCCGGCGTTCGAAGCGATCAGCAGCGTGAGAATGAGGCTTGCTGCGAAAGTTAAGATCCGGGGGAAGCTGCTAAGTACGGGGGTCCGCATAGTGATCTCCTATATTCAAGTGTGTTGACTCGCTTCAGATTTGTCTTGAGTATGTTCAAGTTTCTGGACCGGTCTAAAACTTCTCGGGAGAAGGGTTTTGCTGCTGGACCATGGTTACTTTTTCCAATCGGGCCAGTTGGTCGGACATCTTAGTTAACCCGTTCAGAGCGTGTCAATGAAACTTTCTTGCCGGTTTAATCTCCGATTGGAGATCATCCTGAAAACAACTCACGGTTACAACGCTTTTGTAACAGTTAAGTGGCTATGCTGAGTTCAATGGGCGTTCAGATGGCGAGCATTTTGTTACAGGAGTCCGTGGGAATCATTGCGCGGATCTGGAGTTATTTGACGCAACAGTTCACTTTTGGACGAATTACCGTATCCGCTTCCAGTTTGTTCGTCGGTGTGCTGGTCATGATGGTGACGCTCTTCGCCGCGCGTTGGACCAGCACTCTCCTTGAGCGGCGGATGTCATACCGGAATCATATTGATCCGGGTTTGCGTTACACGATTTGCCGGCTCGTTAGATACGCCGTCACCACAGTCGGATTACTCCTCGCGCTCAAACAGGCTTTCGCGATCGATCTCACTTCGATTGCAGTCATCTTTACGGCGCTTTCTGTCGGTATCGGTTTTGGACTTCAATACATCGCTTCGGATATCGCGTCAGGGTTTATCCTGTTATTCGAGCGACCGATACGCATTGGCGATCGCATTACTATCGGTGAGGATGAAGGCGACGTGCAGAGTATCAACCTGCGCACGACGATAGTCACTACAAACGATCGGATTGCCATCATCGTGCCGAATTCAAAACTAGTGAGCCAGCGAGTGATCAACTGGTCGTATGGCGATCCACGTGCACGTATCGGGATACCGATTGGAGTGGCAGATGATTCGGACATTCAGCTCGTGACAGATACGCTCATCGAAGCCGCGAAAGGCGTCGATAACGTTTTGACTGAGCCGCCACCGTGCGTGCAGTTTCTGAAGTTTGGCGATTACTCGCTGGACTTCCGTCTCCTTGTTTGGACAAACCAGCCACGGCGTCACGTGCAGATCCGCAGTGACATCAACTACCGGATCGCGGAGCTATTTCGGGAACGTTCGATTCGCATTCCGTATCCCACGCAGGAGTTTCTGCTAAAGGGCCTCTCACGAAACATCGAACCCAATCTGCTAAGTGATAATGAGTTTGTAGCCTCAGATGAACGCAGATAAAAACGCGGATTGGTAATACTTTTGTCGCAGACATTGCGAATCAAAATTGAGTGAGGCATCATTCATTTTGAGATGCGATC
>DASYPN010000401.1:0-1890 GCA_036006625.1 Pyrinomonadaceae bacterium
CCACCGCGGCCGAACAACATCGAATTCGGACCCTTCAACGCTTCGACACGCTCGACGTTATAGAGGTCGCGATAGTACTGCACGTCGTCGCGCACGCCATTCAGGAAGAAATCAGCGCTCGTGCTGTTACCGCGAATCACGACCTGATCGCGATTGTTTTCGCCCTGGTGCGACGAAATACCCGGAACGTAAGTAACCACGTCGGCGACGCTCGACATCGACTGATCGCGAATCTGTTCTTTGGTGACCACGGAGATCGACTGCGGAATATCACGAAGAGGAGTCAGCGTTTTTGTCGCAGTGTTGACTGAACTAACACCGTAAGCGTCTGTGACAGTGACGCTCGCGCTAGATGGCGCAACCTCCAGAACGATCTCAATCGGTTGAGAACTCGCTGGATTTAGGGTTTCAGTTACTTCGGAGAAACCTTCCGCGACGACGCGCACCTGATACTCGCCCGGTTGGACGAGGAGCGAGAACTCACCATTCCGATCCGTTGTTGCCGATGAAGAGGGAAGGCCATTGCCGGAGGTCCAGACATCAGCTCCGGGGATGGTGGCGTGGTTCGGATCGACCACTTTGCCGCGTAAGAGAATCTTCTTTGTAATGCCTGGCTGTGCGAAGACAGGGGTAACGAAGATCGCTAAGCATAGGATAACCAGGAAGAAACGATAAGAACTGGAGAACATGTCGGCCCCTTTCAACCTCGCCGGCAACGCCTACTATGATTCTTGTAGAGCTAGGGAAGAAATTGAAATCCGATTTCAATTTCAGAGGAAGCAGGATAGAGCAGGCGCGAGAATAGGTCAAGCCGAGTCGCTGTTAATTTCCGAATTGATGAAGGCAGCGAGGAGGGGAATGGTTAGTTCGTGATGACCGGTGATCGAATAGCCCCGGCCGCTATTGTGCTCAGTCGGCCGGCGTACTACGTTCGTCAATGGTCGATAGGATTGAATGAAGTCGAAGTTTGCAGTGGTGATGTCTGAAAGACTGTGGCCGAGATTGCGGACGAGCGTTACGCATTTCAGAAAGACCTCCGGCAGGACCACTGCTGATCCGATGTTCAGGTAAACACCGCCGCCGTCCATACGTCGCACTAACTCCGCGAGAGAGCGAAAGTCCGTGTGTGTGGTCGCGCCCAGAGCTGCGCCATCAAAACTCGGGTGGAAGTGTGCGATGTCGCCGCCAATCGTGACGTGAACAGTGAAGGGAATTCTCGATTCGTACGCGGCGCAGAGTAGCGAATAGTCTCGATGTTTTGGATTGCGGGCGAGCAACTGGCGTCCAACTGCTTCGCCGAGGCCGATCTGATCCTTTGCGCCGTCGCGTGCAGCGCTGTTGAGTAGTTGGGCTGTTTCTTCCGCGCCGCCGAAGGCGCCTTCCGACAACGTGGCATCGACGTCTTCGGAAGTTGAACCAACCGTGGCGATTTCGGAATCGTGGACCAGTACCGATCCATTCGCGGCAATCGCGGAGACGTAGCCACGCTTCATGAGATCGATGATCACCGGCGCCAGGCCGGTCTTGATCACGTGACCACCCATACCCCAGATCACCGGTTTCTTTAATTCGCGTGCACGACGAATACGTTCCGCGACTTCGCGAATAGCCTGACCCGCCAGTACATTCGGGAGACTCTCAAGGAATTCTCCTAAAGACGCATCCCCGCTAATCGGTTTCGCAAAATCCTGCAGGTTAACTTTACTCGCACGCGACGCGAGCGGATACGTTTTGACCTTATCAAGCTCGAGCGGTTTCAGATCGTCGTAAATGGATGGCATCAATTTTAGCCACAGATTTTACGGATTAGGAACGGATTTATCCGTAATTCATCCGTGAAGATCTGTGGCTTCAGGTTCGCCGAGTTTAATAACTCGATAGACTCTCTTA
>DASYPN010000402.1:0-3466 GCA_036006625.1 Pyrinomonadaceae bacterium
CCACTCGCCTGAATAGACTACTTCAGCCGTTCCAGTAATCACAACCTGACCGTCAGCTCGCCACTTGATCCGAACCTCGCCACCTTCCATCACCACCCTCACGTCGCGATCGGCTCGCTGGTTCACCATCGCCGCGACAGCGCCGGCGCACGAACACGTGCCTGAAGCTGTCGTCTCGCCAACGCCGCGCTCCCAAATCCTCAGCTCGATCAGATTACTCTCAACCGGTTTCACGAAAACAACGTTCGTCCGATCCGGAAACTGCGAATGCACCTCGATCGCCTTGCCGATCGCGCGCCAGTTCAACGCATCAAAATCGTCGACGAAAATGCAGCAATTCGGATTTCCCATCTGCATCGCAGTAACCGGAAAACTCTCGCCGTTCACAAGCAACGGATAACCAATCACTTTTTCGAGCGGTGGCGTGATCGACATCGGTATGGATTGAGTGTCGAACTTCGGCTGACCCAACTCCGACTCAAACAAAAACTTGCCCGGCGCGGGTCGCCCGCGAAGAAAGTATCTCTTCAATCCGGTCTTCGTGCTCAACAGCAGTTCTTCCCTGGACCAGAGATCTTTGTAGTAAAGGTACGCAACGGCGCAACGAGTTCCATTGCCCGAAAGACCTGCTTCACTGCCGTCTGGATTGAAGATACGACAACTGAAGTCGGCTTCTTCGCCCGTCAGCTTGCCGATGATCGCGATGCCATCGCCGCCGGCGCCGTAGTGCCTGTTACAAATTCGACGCGCGAAGTCGCCGAGATCTGCAACACTCAGTTTCTCGGCTTCGAAGACGAGATAGTCGTTTCCCAACCCGTGAAATTTCGTGAATTGTGCTTGCATCTTTTGGCTTATTCCGGTTTGCCGGCGTACGAAGCAAGGAGGATTGCGATTGGATCGATACATAATGAACGCGGCTCAACATCGCGCGGATAATTGTTGACTATGATCGAAAAGGCGAGCTTCTCGCCCGCTGCCGTCGTGACGTAACCACCGAGACTCGCCGCCGAACTCAGCGAGCCCGTCTTCGCGCGCACATTGTTCTCAGCCGGCGTGCCGCGAAAACGATTTCGCAATGTGCCATCGACTCCGCCAATCGGCAGCGCGTCGCGAAACACGTTCGCGTAACGATGCTTACTCATAAACGTCAGCAACTGCACCGACGCTTCAGCAGTGATCATGTCGTTGCGCGACAACCCTGAGCCATCGTCGAGATTGAGTGCTTCGGGACGGATGCCGACCGTTTTTAGAAACGTCTTGACTGCTTCGAGTCCGAGCTCTTCCGATGTTTGTCCGAGATTCGACATCGTTGCGGGTGGCGGCGTGACTTTGCCCAGCGTGCGCAGAATGAGTTCGGTGTAGAGATTCTGACTAGGTTTCAGCGTCTGTGATGCGATGACGCTGAACGGCGGCGATTGCAACGTGGCGATTTCCGGACCAGGAAGGCCCGTGTTGAAAACTGCCGGTACATCCATGAATGATGGCGGTAGACTGGTTTCTCCCATCGTTCGAGACTTACCTGTTATCACCACGCCTTTTTGAGCAAGGGAATTCCTAAGTAGATACACTAACAGCAGCGCTGGATGCGAGATTCCAATGCCGCCAGTGTAGCCTTTGTCATCGAGAGGGATTGTGCCTTTTATGGTAATTGAGTTCTCACCGAGGCCACGATGAATCGAGATCTCGCGTCGTACGCCTTTGGCAGATGTGGTGACCTGGTTGTTAATGGTCAACAACGGATCGGGCGGCCCGGTTGTGATGATAGCGGGTTGGCCCACCGCTGGACCCGGTTTGATAAACAGGTCGAGCGCGTTGTCATTTACGGTTAGGGGCGTGATTTCGGCACCGTAGTACCACGTCAGATCTTCCCAGTTCCAGCCGGCGCCGTACTTTGGTCCAATAAAGTAGCTTTCATCGCCGGCGATATCGCCCTCGACGCGCTTCACGCCTGCAGCCACGATGCGCGAGGCGAGATCGTCGATTGCTTTGAAGTAGTCGCCGTTGTTGAAACGTGCGGCGATCGAAGGATCGCCACGTCCGTAAATCGTCAAGTTACCATGTACGACGCCCGCGGCATCTGGACGCGTCGCGGCATAGACCGAAGTCGAGAATTTGTAATCGGGAGACAAGCGATCGAGTGCGGTTGCGACGGTGTAGAGCTTCATGTTCGAGGCCGGTCGCAAAAGTTTGGTCGCGTTTTCTTCAAACAGAACGTGTCCAGTATCGAGCGAAACAACCTTAACCCCCACCATCGCCGAAGACAACTCCGGTTTCGCGAGAATCTCGGAGATTTTGGCCTGCAGTTCCTGAAGCGTCCGAGCTGGAGTTATTGCAACTCTCGGCGCCGGCGAAGGACTCGGCGACGGACTCGCCTGCGCCTGTGCGGAACTGTAGAACGTACTGTAGGGGCGGCCCTCTGTGGCCGCCCTCGGTTTAAAGTAATTGGTGGCTAGAGGTCTGATCCCAACCGAGGGCGGCCACGGAGGGCCGCCCCTACAGTACGCTCCCTGGGGCGTGACTCCGGTAAGGAGGATCGATACCAGGAGTATGTAAACCAGTTTCTTCATATAATCTCAGCGTTCTTCGCCTTTGTTTGACGCACTCTGCCCATCAACTCGACAAACCTCGGATCGTCTCGCAGTGACGACCAGTTTGGATCGCTCTGAAAACACGGCCAATTTGCATTGCCGAGTGATATCGAACGCTCGAGCCATTCAAACGCGTCGCCCTGCAAACCTTCAAGCGCGTAGACCGATCCGATCGAATAGCTGATGTCTGCATCGACTTCGCCGTTTCGTTTCACGTCAGGCGTGATCTGCGCCAGCACCTCGTCGTGCTTGCCCTGCGCGCTCAGGAACATCGCCATGAACGGACGGATGCCGTGCATGTTTGGATGCTTCTCGACGACGTCTTTCATCAACTCCGCCGCCGCATCCGTCTGCCCCGTGTAATACAACGCGAGCGCGCGGAACGTTCGCACGAGCGCATTATCCGGATCGCCGGCAGTGTCGAGCTCGCGGAACGTCTCATCGAAGTGGCCCATGTACATGTGCACAAGCGCGCGACTGTAACTCGCAACCACATGCGCCGCGGGGTCAAGCCGCACTAATCTGTCATAAGACCGGAGCGCCCTGCCATACTCGCCATCCAGACGATGCAACAGCGCTTTCACGAACTGCACAACCGGCTCATTGGGCGCCTCACGCCGCGCTCGATTCACTTCTTCACGCGCTTTTTGTTTGTTGCCACGCCAGAGATATACAAACACCATCAGCATGCGCGCTTCGGTGATGTTCGGATCGATCGCGAGTGCCTTGGTAAACGCCTGTTCCGCCTTCTCGTAGTCTTCAGATCCGCCAAAACCTTTGAAGACGCGATTGACATGACACGCACCGAGCCCGTCAAGCGCGAGGGCAAAATTCGGATCGAGTTGAATCGCGCGCTCGAAATGCGCAATCGCCTGATT
>DASYPN010000403.1:0-4639 GCA_036006625.1 Pyrinomonadaceae bacterium
CCGGAGTGGCACGAAGCAAGCATGTGGCGACACTATCGCGGCGGGCGCACACATCCGATCTCAGTCCTCAATCTCGCAGATCACTCAGTTCAAAAACTTCCCTGGACCAATAGCAACGACAGCTTCCCGATGTGGATCGGAAACACGATCTATTTCATTTCCGATCGCGCTCACACTGCGAACCTGTTTGCTTATCGCACCGATACAAAACAAGTCAGCCAGATCAGCCATCACGACGATTTCGATGTGATGACTGCCTCGGCCGGCGCCGGCGCCGTGGTTTACGAACAGGCAGGTTACATTTATCTCGTCGACGCAAAATCCGGTAAGCCGCAGAAACTCGATATCGAAGTTACCGGCGATCTGCCGTGGGCTCGGCCGCAGTTCAAAAAAGTTGCCAGCATGATTCGCAACGCCACACTCTCGCCAACCGGAACTCGCGCTGCCTTCGAAGCTCGCGGCGAGATCTTTACAGTGCCTTCAGAGAAAGGCGACTTCCGAAATCTCACGCAAAGCGCGGGTGCGCACGATCGCGATCCGGTGTGGTCTCCGGACGGCGCCCAGGTCGCATGGCTTTCCGATGCGAGTGGTGAATATCAACTGATGATTGGGGAACCGACCGGCGTCACACCTCCGCGTGCGGTTGCATTGCCTGCGACTGCTTTCTTCAGCGGCACGAGATGGTCGCCGGATGGAAAGCAGATCCTGGTCGAAGACAATCACAACAATCTGTGGGCCATTGAAGTTGCGAGCGGCGCCCCGACGAAGATTGATACTGACTCGTATCCGGATCCGATCAGAGACTTCAACGCGACCTGGTCACCCGATTCAAAGTGGATCACGTATTCAAAGAATCTCGCGAGTCACTTGCGTGCGATCTTTGTCTATTCATGGGCCGACAAGAAGACCTATCAAGTTACTGACGGGCTCGCCGATTCCATCTCGCCGACGTTCGACGCGGGCGGTAAGTATCTCTATTTCATGGCGAGTACGAACTATGGACCAAGCACCGGCTGGCTGGAGATGAGCTCGATCGATCGGCCTGTGCGTCGTGCGATTTATCTGGTCGTGCTGAGTGCGACTGATCCATCGCCGTTGTTGCCTGAAACAGGCGACGAGCCGAAACCGCCGAGCCCTGATGCTCCGCCGGCGAAGCCGCCCGATCCTAATGCGAAACCCGTGGTCCGCATTGACTTCGACAACATCAGTCAGCGCGTGCTCGCAGTAAACATTCCGGCGGGCGATTACAACAACCTGGCAGCGGGTGCGGCCGGAACCTTCTTCTACACCGAACCGATAACGGGCGCCGCGCCCGGAACACTTCGCCTCCAACGTTATCAACTCAAAGAACGAGCGGCTGCGCCGTTTCTCGAGGGTAGCATCCGTTCCTATTCAATTTCGGCGGACAAGAAGAAACTACTCTATCAAGCCGATGCGAGCCGTTGGGGCGTAGTTGCGACTGAGCGGCCGGCGAAAGTTGGCGATGGACCACTGAACGTCGCGCAGCTGGAGATGCGCGTCGATCCGAGAGCCGAGTGGGCGCAGATTTATCGCGAGACGTGGCGCATCCAACGTGATTATTTCTATGACGCCAAAATGCACGGCGCAGACTGGCAGGCGATTTACGACAAGTACAAGCCGTTAATCTCGTTTGTCGGCCATCGTGCGGATCTTAGTTATGTGATCGCGATGGTCGGCGGTGAGCTCACTGTGGGCCATTCTTATCTGCAAGGCACCGGTGATCTTCCGAGTGACGATCCGGTTTCGGTTGGTCTGCTCGGCGCGGATTTCACGATCGAGAATGGTCACTATCGCATCAAGCGCATCTACACCGGAGAGAATTGGAATCCGGATTTGAGAGCGCCGCTCAGTGCTCCGGGTATTCAAGTGTCGGAAGGTGATTACCTGCTTGAAGTGAACGGTCGCCCGCTAACTCCGCCGACGAATCCGTACAGTTTGTTTGAGGGAACCGCAAACCGTCAGACACTCATCCGCGTTAACAAGACGCCAACCAGCGAAGGTTCACGCGTGATCACGGTCGTGCCTGTGGCAAGCGATGCTACGTTACGCACGAGAGCATGGATCGAGAACAACCGTCGCCTCGTCGACAAACTCTCGAACGGAAAACTCGCGTACGTGTGGCTGCCCAACACCGCAAATCCCGGCTACACGTACTTCACGCGCTACTACTACGCGCAGCAGGACAAGGAAGGCGCGATAATTGACGAACGCTACAACCAGGGCGGCATGGTCGCGGATTACATCATTAACGAACTCGATCGGAAACTGATGGGCTACT
Source organism: Pyrinomonadaceae bacterium (assembly GCA_036006625.1). GTDB lineage: Bacteria > Acidobacteriota > Blastocatellia > Pyrinomonadales > Pyrinomonadaceae > PSRF01. Next base: position 2,300 of record DASYPN010000403.1, read on the forward strand.
TCGCGTTACGTGACGGTACGCCAAGCACGTCGCCGATTGCGGGTATCTATGGTCCAAAAGTAATGATCATCAACGAGTCGGCTGGATCGGGCGGCGACGCGTTGCCTTACATGTTTCGAATGCGCAAGGTTGGACCACTTGTGGGAACACGAACTTGGGGCGGACTGGTCGGCACCCTCGGTTTTCCAGCAACGATCGATGGTGGCGGCATCACCGCCCCAAATCTCGCTTTCTACAATTTGAAAGGCGAGTGGGACGTAGAGAACATTGGCGTCGCGCCGGATATCGAGGTTGACTACACGCCCGCGGACGTGAATAAAGGACACGATCCCCAGCTCGAGAGAGCAGTGCAGGAAGGGTTGCGATTGCTCGAACAGAATCCGGTGCGACGCGTCCCGCGACCCGCGCCGATCGATCGAGTTTCGAAAGGTCGTGAAAGATGACGAACATTTTTCACGCAGAGACGCAAAGTTCCAACGTCAAGACGCAAAGTTGGAAAGCAAAAAGGTTTTCTTTGCGTTCTTCGTTTCACCCTTGCGTCTTTGCGCGAAACTGTTTCCTGTTTTTCCTGCTGTGCAGTTCTTCAGCATTCGCTCAATACAAACCCGCCGACTACTCGCGCACCGAAGCAATGATCCCGATGCGCGACGGCGTTCGTCTCTACACAACGATCGATGCGCCTGCGCAAGCAACGGAATCACTTCCAATCCTCTTGCTTCGCACTCCATACGGCCTCGGAACCACAACCGCTGAACAACTCGCCACTGCACTCTCAGAGCTCTCATCCGACGGCTACATTCTCGTGCGACAAGACATTCGCGGTCGCTTCAAGTCTGAAGGGGAATTCGTAATGCTCCGTCAGCCACGCGATCCGAAAGACAAGAACGCAATCGATGAGAGCACTGACACGTACGATTCGATCGCGTACCTGCTGGAAAAAGTGCCGAAGAATAACGGCCGCGTCGGTATGGCGGGAACGAGTTATGGCGCGTGGCTATCGGTGATGGGAATGCTCGATCCACATCCGGCGCTGAAGGCTGTGGTGCAGCAAGCCTCGCCGGCCGATATGTGGCTCGGTGATGACTTTCATCACAACGGCGCTTTCCGTTTGAGTTACGGTTTTGAATACTCGTACATGATGGAGTCGTCGAAAGAGATCTCCGACGTCACCAAAGTCATCGACAAGCTCGACGCGTACGAGTGGTACCTGAATCTTGGTCCGCTTTCCAACGCCGACAAGAATTATTTCAACGGCAAGCTCCCCACCTGGACCAACTTCGTCAACGAGCCGGATTACACTGCGTTCTGGAAACGCCAGGGGTTTGCGCCATGGCTCAACCGGGTCACGGTCCCGATGTTGAATGTTGCCGGCTGGTGGGACCAGGAAGACTTTTACGGTCCGATTAAGATCTACGAACTGCTCGAGCGTCACGACACTGCGAAACAAAACTTCCTCGTGGTTGGTCCATGGAATCACGGTGGCTGGTCGAGAGGTGACGGCAACAAACTCGGTCGCATCGACTTTGGCAGCCCGACAGCAGCTTATTACCGTCGCAACATTCTCGCGCGGTTCTTTGCTCATTACTTGAAAGGCAAAGGAAATGGTGACCGGCCGGAAGCAATGACGTTTCGCACCGGCATCAATCAGTGGGTCGAGCACAACGAATGGCCGCCGAAACGCAACGTCGCTGAACGCCGGCTCTACTTTCAGGCCAACCGCAAGTTGTCTTTCGAAACGCCTTCAACGGCAGACGCCTTCGACAGTTATGTTTCTGATCCGGCGACTCCGGTTCCATATCGTCCGCGACCGATTCAGGTCCGTTCTGGTTGGCCCGTCTGGTTAGTTGAGGATCAGCGTTTTGTCGATCGTCGTCCCGATGTGCTGACGTTTGAGACTGAAACGCTGACTGAAGATCTCACCGTCTCGGGAAAGATCATCGCGAATCTCTTCGCCTCGACTTCGGGAACAGATAGCGATTGGATCGTGAAGGTGATCGACGTCTATCCCGATAAGTTTGAAGCGGACCCGACGATGAGTGGCTACCAGCTAATGATTGCCGGAGACGTCTTTCGTGGCCGGTATCTAAAGGGCTGGGAGAAACCCGAACCGCTCGTCGCGAACGCGATTAACCACTACCAGATCGGATTTCCTGCCAACGATCATACTTTTAAGAAGGGCCACCGTATTATGGTGCAGGTGCAAAGCACCTGGTTTCCGGTTATCGATCGAAATCCGCAGAAGTTTGTAGCAAACATTTTCAAGGCGACTGAGACTGACTTTCAGCCGGCAACGCAAAAAGTATTTCGCTCCGGCAAGAATGCCTCGTACATCGCGTTGCC
>DASYPN010000404.1:0-11077 GCA_036006625.1 Pyrinomonadaceae bacterium
GTGCGCCATATGCGATCAGAACCGGGTCCGGAAAACTCAGCACCAGGGCGCGAACGGAGAGCCCGCTTGACGACCACATCAACATGAACACGAACAAGTTCACTACGAGGAACGCGATCGTAAACTTGTAAGGACGATTCAGAACTGCGCGAGCAAAGCGGATCGTTTCTTTGTCCGGTGGACGTTGACCGGGATCGGTTGCCGGCTGAGCGGTAGTCGAAGCTCCGCAGACGCCGCATTGAGTTTGACCGGCGCCGACGATTGCCCCGCAACTACGGCACATGGTCGGCCGGCCGGGATTAGTTTGGTTGGATTGACTTTCTGACAAGCTCTATAGGTCCTATAAGTCCTATAGGACCTATAGAGAGACCTTCACTTCGGGCGTTAGCCCATCTTCTCCAGCAAACTCACAAGGTCGTCAGCGTGTTCCTCTTCGACTGCGAGAATGCCTTCCATCATTCGTCTCGAAGTAGGATCGTCGTTGCCGAAGTAAGTGATCATTTCGCGATAACTATCGATCGCGATGCGCTCGGCAACTAGATCTTCCTTGATCATGTCTGTAAGCGAAGCACCTTCGTTGTATTCCGCATGACTACGCGTCAACAGACCGTCAGGGTTGAGATTGGGTTCGCCTTTTAATTGAACAATCCGCTGGGCAATCTGATCGGCGTGTCCCTGTTCCTCGTTTGAGTGCTGTAAAAACTCCGCGGCCACGCTTTCGGCATTGATTCCGGAGGCCATGAAATAATGACGCCGATACCTGAGCACACAGACAATCTCTGTTGCCAGCGCCTCATTCAGAAGTTTCACGACAGTTTCACGATCCGCGCTGTAGCCTTCTGTGACAGCACCATTCTCGATGTGTTGTCGGGCGCGATCGCGCAAAGTTTTGATATCAGTGAGAAATGGTTTATCTGCCACTGGACCTCACTCCTTGAATTATGAATTTAGGGGGCACAGATCTTAACTGATTGTCAGACGGATTGCCATCCGCGTTAATCCGTGGCTAACTTAGCCTGAAGTTTTAGCTCTGTGGGCGCACTCGCGTCGCTCGTTACTTCAACCGGAACTTCCCAGACGAGCGTCTTGATGCGACACGTGCCCGTGTTGTCTTCACGACAGTAAAACAACGTGACCTGTGCGCGAACCGTTGCTGGTCCAACTCCGGTCGCATTGAACGGCACACGCAACGGCAACTTCAGATCCTTCGTCGAACGCGCCGCGACTTTCTCGTCAACAGTCAGGTTCTTCCCATCGACTGAAACCTTATAACGCTGCGGCGCCTCCGGATTCAGATGGTAACCGGACGGAAGCTCGACATCGATCTGCAGCGCGCCATTAGCGCCCGCACGGACTTTCTGCGCCGCGACTTTGATGTCTTCGGCGTTTGGACCAACGGCGGTCTCGAGTGCCTGCATGTTCCTTGCCGGAGGCGTGAGACCGTTCAGACGAAGCGTCGAGACGCGCTTTGTTTTCAGATCGACGACGCGGATTGCGTGATTGTTTGTATCTGCAACGTAGAGACTTCCGTTTGCGAGTGACAATCCGCCGGGTTCATAAAACGACGGTGCCGTGCCGTCTGCTTGTCCGGGCTTTCCTGTTCCGAGAAATGTTGTGACTTTGTCCTGCTTCGGATCGAGCTCTTTGATCTTGTGGTTGTAAGTGTCCGCGATCAGGATCTTGTTGCCGTAGCTCGCGAGACCGAGCGGATGCTGCAAGCGAACATCGTCGCCGGTGCCGTCAACATCGCCGAACTCGAACAGATCGCCGCCGACGAGCGTCTTTACTGCACCGCCGTTGATGTCGATCGCGCGAATAATGTTTGATTCACTGTCGGCGACGTAGAGATTCTTCCCATCGTTAGCGAGTCCTGACGGTTGGGCGAAGCCGGACTCGCGAAGTGGACCATCAATACGCGCTTCACGTCCGGAGCCCGCGAAAGTTGAAACTTCGTTCTTATCGAGATCGAGTTGCCAGATCTGATGGGGTCCGGCCATCGCGATGTAGAGCACGCGACCGACGAGTTGCAAATCCCACGGCGAGCTGAGAGCCACTGAACGTGCTGGACCACTCTTGAAGTAATCGTGTGTTTGTTGACCTGTGCCGGCGATCGTCTCGACGTTGTGTGTCTTTAGATCGACGCGACGGATCAGATGGTTTTCAGTGTCGGCGACGTAAAGACTGTCGCCGTCTAGCGCGAGTCCCTGCGGACGATAGAACGTTGCCTTATCAAACGCGCCGTCAGCAGCGCCTGCGTCGCCCGTCCCGATGGTTTCGACGAGTGTGCCGTCGAGCTTTGTAACCACGAGCCGGTTGTGATTTGAATCGGCAATGAACAGTCGATCGGTTTTTGCATCCGCGAGGATCTTGCCCGGAAAAGCGAGCGGAAGATCGCCGACTTTGGCTCGTTCGAGCACGAGTTTCAGTGGCTCCTCGTTGAGTTCGCCTCTCTTACGAGCCTCTTCGACAATTTTGGCGATCGTCTGATCGATGACGTCGTAGTTACCCTCACCGGAAACGCCGCCGACGATGTACCCGGCCGGATCGATCAACACCTGCGTGGGCCATGCGCGAATGCCATAGCTTTGCCAGACGGCGTATTCCGAGTCGTTGTAAACGGGATGCTCGATTTCGTAGCGCAGAATGATGCGCCTGATGTTTTCCGTCTCTTTTTCGTTTTGAAACTTTGCGGAGTGAATGCCGATCACGACCAGTTCTTTCGCATACTTCGCTTCGAGTTTCTTCAGATCCGGAATGATGTGGATACAGTTGATGCAGCCGTAGGTCCAGAAGTCGAGCAGGACGATTTTGCCTTTCAACGCTGCGATCGAGAGTGGTTTGTCGGTATTGAGCCAACCGCGACCACCGGTGATTTCCGGTGCGTGAATCTTCGGTCTTTCTTGAGCAGACATGAGCACACCTTGAGCCATCAACATTACGACGAGAATTATTTGAGCTATAGATTTCACGGATTTTTACTCTGATATTTTTTCTCATTGTACGATCCGCGGTCATCCGTGCAAATCCGCGGCTAATACTTTACCCTTTACACCTCGTGAACAAGCAGGCCTTCACAACTCTCGAGTACCAGCACCTGCTGGAACTGATCAAACGTAACGCGCAGACCGAAGCGGGCCAGCGACGCGTCGAAGCACTTGCTCCTCTCGAAGATGTTTCCGAACTCAAACGCGAACTCGCGACGCTCGCGGAATGCGTCACCTTGCGAACGCGCGGAGTCAAATGGTGGTTCAACGGATTGACGGATTCATCCGAGACGATCGGTCGCCTGCGTGTTGAAGGCGCAAGCCTGGATCCACTTTCAATTCTGCAAACCGCGAAGCTTTGCGATCAGGCAATGCAGGCGCGCTCCGCGATTCTCGCGGAGCGCGAGAATACTCCTGTGCTGTGGGAACTGGTCCAGGATCTGCCACGTGAGCTGAATTCACTCGTCGCGCGCGTCACTAACAAGATTCTTCCAAACGGCGAGCTCGACGATCGTGCCAGTCCGGACCTGGCCGCTATTCGTCACGAGATCACTGTGCTGCGTTCGCGTATCACCCGTTCTCTTGAAGGACTGATGCGCAGGTCTGCGGAGGCGATTCAGGACGAACTCGTGACGATCCGGAACGATCGCTTTGTCATCCCTGTAAAAGCCGATCATCGTGGACGCATTCACGGCGTCGCCCACGGTTACTCGTCATCCGGCGCCACTGCTTTCGTTGAGCCACTCGAGACGATCGAGGCCAACAACGAATTGCAGGGTCTCCATGAAAGCGAAGCCCGCGAAATCGCGAAGATTCTGTACGGCTTATCGGAAGAACTGCGCGCGCAACTGCCTGGCATCGAGATGGCGGCCCACGCCGTTGCTGAGCTCGACTTCATCAACGCGCGCGCGATCTTTCATCAGAATTTCAATTGTGTGATTCCGGAAATTCAGGCGCACGCCGCACCGTATGGGAGCGGCGAATTGGAAGTGTCTGAAGCCCGGCATCCGTTGCTGGAAGAAAATCTACGTGCTACGGGTGGATCTGTCGTGCCAGTTTCGTTTGCTCTGAATGACGATAAAAACGCGATGGTCATTTCCGGTGCGAACGCGGGCGGAAAGACAGTTGTGTTAAAGACGACAGGCTTGCTCGCATTGATGGCGCTGTCCGGAATTTCAGTGCCGGCGCAGTCCGCGCGGTTTCCGTTTTACGCGACTGTGTTGGCGGACATCGGAGATCATCAATCACTCGCGGCAAATCTTTCGACGTTCACTTCGCATGTGGCCAACATCGCTCGTATGCTCGAGATCTGCGAAGCGCCTGCCCTCGTCCTGCTTGACGAAGTTGGTACCGGAACGGATCCGGAAGAAGGATCCGCGCTCGGAGTTGCAGTTGTCGATCACTTCAGAAGAGTTTGCGGTGCGCACGTGATCGCCACAACGCACTACAGTGGACTCAAAATGTATGCCGGCAACGAAGAAGGTGTAGTGAATGCCAGCGTTGAGTTTGACGAAAAGACGCTGCGTCCGACTTACCGGTTGCTTGTTGGCGTCGCCGGTGCATCGTCAGGCCTCGAAATCGCACGGCGGTTTGGTGTCCCTGCACCGATCGTCGACGATGCAATGAGATCTGTTAAAGATTCGTCGGTTCAGGCGTCTGAGTATTTGCGACGAATCAAACGAGAATCTGAAGAGGCCGAGGCGTTGCGACTCGCGCTGGAGGAAGAGCGCGCGGCAGTGGCAGAGAAATTCGCTACGCTCGACAAAGAGGCAGCGAAACGCGAGCGTGAGCGGAAGACGACGTTTGATCAATCAGTTCAGCGCACGTTTGCTGACATCGAGAGACGTTCGCGCGAGCTCGTGTCAAAGATCGAAGACCGCACGGAGCGAATCAGACTGGAGCGCGAGTCTCAGCGTCAAATAGCTGAGATGAAACGCACGGCAGAACGCGGAGTTCGCATCGTGCGCGAATCGCAGCCAGTCCAGGCAGAGCCGGAACGCGCGGCCGCTGAAACTCCGGAATACGTGCCCGCTGCGCCACGTGAGATCGTCGTCGGCGACAAGGTAAAGCTTCGTTCATTTGGCTCGGTGGGTATTGTGGATCAGATCAAGGATGGCATGGCCGAAGTGAGAGTGAAGTCTCTGCGGTTCAGAGAGAAACTCGAAAATCTCGAACTGGTCGAAGCAACCGCTCCCAAACCGCAACAGGGGAAACTGGAAAAGCTGAGACGATCAGCGGAGGCTGAAGTTCATCTGGGCGCCGCGGAAGATAAAGCGCAATCGGAGTTGAACGTCATCGGACAAACGACTGACGAAGCCGTCGATGCAGTCGACAAATTTCTCGACGAAGCGTCGCTGGCGAGTTTGAGCAAAGTGCGAATCATTCACGGTCACGGCACTGGCGCGTTGCGTCGCGCTATCGGCGCGCTATTGGACGGCCACCCCCACGTCTCCCGGTTCCTACCCGCCCCACCCGATCAGGGCGGCGCTGGCGCAACGTTGGTTGAGTTGAGACAATGACGCCGAAGGCGTTGGCTAATTTCAGCCCAGGGTTGGAACGCAGCGACAACCCTGGGTACCTGTTTACAATTCGCGACCAACCCTGAAAGGTTTCGGCAATTGGCGAACCCTTTCAGGGTTTATTTGGAATCTATGATTTTGATCCCAGGGTTCTCGCTACGCTCGAACCCTGGGCTGAGGTTAGCGAACGCCTTCGGCGTTAAGACTCATTCTTCAAATAATGCGTTACCCCCAGACATTCATCGACGATCTCAAACGACAGGCAGACATCGTCCGGGTCATCCAGGACTACGTGCAGCTCAAGAAGAAGGGCGCAAACTGGATGGCGTGTTGCCCGTTTCATAAAGAGAAGACGCCGTCGTTCTCAGTCAGTCCCGCGAAAGAGATCTACTACTGTTTTGGGTGTCACAAAGGCGGCTCGGTTTTTAATTTTGTGATGGAAATCGAGCGCGTGCCTTTCCCCGAAGCAATCAAAATCGTTGCCGATAAAGTCGGCATGCCCCTCCCGAAAATGGTCGACGACGGCCGTTTCGAAGCACGACGCCAGGAGTCCGATCTCGTAATCCAGCTCAACTCATGGGCCATGGAATTCTGGCAACAGCAACTCGAGTCCGGCAACGAGGCGCGCATCGCCCGCGATTACTTAAAAGAACGCGGAATCACCGAAGAGACGCAAAAAACCTTTCGTCTCGGCTACGCTCCGGACAGTTGGGACGCACTCTCAAATTTTTTGCGAAATAAAGGTGCCACTCAGGAACATATAGATCGTAGTGGCCTGGTCGCAAAAAAGGAGGAGACGAACCGTACTTACGATCGTTTTCGCGGACGATTGATGTTTCCTGTGCTCGACGCGCAGAGCCGGGCCATCGCTTTTGGCGGCCGAACGCTCAAAGGCGAAGACGCGAAATACATCAACTCACCCGAAACGCCTGCTTACGTCAAAGGTCGCAATCTGTTTGGTCTAAGTCTGACTCGTGATGAGATTCGTCGACAGGGTTTCGCGATTTTAGTCGAAGGATTTTTGGATCTGATCGTGCCGTATCAATACGGAGTGCGAAACGTTGTCGCGAGTTTAGGAACAGCACTGACACCAGAGCAAGCAAAGCTTCTAAGCCGGTTTGCGCGCAAGGTTGTAGTCAACTATGATGGCGACCGCGCCGGCGTACAAGCTGCGAAAAAAGCGATCGAGATTCTCCTCGCCGAGGACTTCGAAGTTAAGGTGCTGGTGCTTCCCGACGACGCAGATCCGGATGAGTACATCCGAAAGTTTGGCGTAACGGAATATCAACAACAAAGGGCGCAGGCACAACCACACATTCAATTCGTAATCGAGAGCGCTTTACGCGACCGTAATCTTCACCGGCCCGCGGAAAAGGCTGAAGCCGTCGAAGAAGTTCTTCCCTACATTCGGGCCGTTAACAGCCGTATTCAGAAGCGCGAGTATTTTGACATGGCGATGGATGCGCTCGGGATTGATCGCGAGAATGTAAATACATCCACCTGGCGACGTGAGCTGTGGCAGATGGTAAGGGACAACCGGAATCTTCGTCCCACCGCTGTGCAGTCGTTGACACGACGAACTGAAGCGACTGCTGCCGAACAGCGTTTGCTTGGTCTACTTTTTGCTGACGCCAATTTGCGACGAGAAGCGCTCTCGATGTTGCGAGAGGAAGATTATGAAGACCTGGCCACAGCGCCGCTGTTCAAAGCATTGTTTGAACTCGAACGCGAAGGCGCCGAAATCGATTTTGACAACCTGACCAGCAAGTTCGATGGTGACGAATTCGCGGCTGCCATGATTCCAATGGTGCTGATGAACTCTTCTTTGCATGGTTCAAACGAGCATTACGTCGCGGAAGAATGTGTTTCGACGTTCAGGCTGATGAAAGTCGAACAGCGGATTGAGGAATTGAGACGAGAGCTCGTCGTAGCTGAACGTGAACAGGATTTTGACAGGCTTTCCCGGCTTTCGGCCGAGCAGATTCAGCTTTCTGCGCAGCGTCAGGCGATGCTGCAGCCCCAAAGTGAAACGGCCTCGCGTGTTAGGTAAGGACTTGGAGCAATAACCGTGAGTAGTATCGAAGACAAGGATCGTGACGACGTAATGGAGCGACTGCTCGAACTGGGCGGCGACAAGAAATACCTGACGTTCGACGATCTCAACCGTGAATTGCCGGACAATGTTGTTTCTCCAGACGACATTGAAGATGTACTTCAGAAGCTGGAAGGCTCAAATATCCCAGTCGCCGATTCCGACGAGCGGCTACTTGAGCAAGCCGCGGTCACGGTGGCAGACGAGGATGAAGAAAATCTCGACGAAGACATCGAGCTGGACCTCTCTGCCGGCGCTCTGGAAAAGACAAACGATCCGGTTCGGCTTTACCTGCGCGAAATGGGTGTGGTGCCTTTGCTCACACGTGAAGGTGAAGTCGCGATCGCGAAACGCATCGAACGCGGCCAGCTCAAAACTCACAAGGCGATCGCACGTTCTCCGATCGCCGTTCGCGAAGTGTTGAAGATTGGCGACGATCTCGAAAACAACCGCGTCAACATACGCGATACGGTGACCTTCTCCGAACAGGCCGAACTCACGGGCGATGAAGATAAAGCCGAAGAGTACCGTGCCTGGACCATCGAAGGAATCGAGAACATTGACAAGCACTGCAAGGTCGGATTGAAGGAGCTTGAGAAACTCAAGGCCGAACAAAAACTCGCGCACGCCAGGAAGAGTAAAAAGTTAAGTCGTCTGAAAAGACGAGTGGCCCGAATTCGTCTCGAAATCGCGCAGGAAATCGGACGCCTGAATCTTACAGAACGTGCGCGACAACGTTTGATCAATTCGATTCGCGCCGTGCAGAAATCCGTGCGCGAAGCAGAGCGTGAGATCGACAGTGCAAACGAAAAGTTAACCCGAAAGCGCGTCAAGCCTGAAGACGAAAAAGAACTGCGCCGCCGCATTCTGATGGCGCGTAAAAAGTTGTTGCAGATCGAACTGGACCATTTTGTCAGCCCCATCGAGATCAAGAGATCGCTTCAGGCGATCGTCATCGGCGAACAACAGACGGGTCAGGCGAAGCGCGAATTAGTTGAGGCAAACCTGCGGCTCGTTGTGTCGATCGCAAAGAAGTATACGAATCGTGGCTTGCAATTTCTGGATCTGATCCAGGAAGGCAACATCGGATTGATGAAGGCCGTCGACAAGTTTGAATGGAGGCGCGGGTACAAGTTTTCCACGTACGCGACGTGGTGGATTCGGCAGGCGATCACGCGTGCGATTGCCGATCAGGCACGCACGATTCGTATTCCGGTACACATGATTGAGACGATCAACAAACTGATTCGAACGTCTCGATCCCTCGTTCAGGAATTGGGTCGCGAACCGACGAGTGAAGAGATCGCGAGGAAGATGGACATACCTGTGTCCAAGGTGCGGAAGGTTCTCAAGATTGCTCAGGAACCGATCTCTCTAGAGACACCGATCGGCGAGGAAGAAGATTCGCATCTCGGCGATTTTATCGAAGACAAGTCGATCCTGAATCCGGCGGATGCAGTTGTTGCTTCGAACCTGCGTGAGATCACGGATGAAGTTTTAGCGACGTTAACTCCGCGCGAAGAAAAAGTGATCAAGATGAGATTTGGGCTTGGGACCACTGGATCTGAGCACACGCTGGAGGAGGTTGGACAACACTTCGCAGTCACCCGGGAGCGTATTCGTCAAATCGAAGCGAAAGCATTGCGCAAGCTGCGTCATCCTTCACGCTCGCGAAAACTGAAAGCGTTCCTCGACGGCGGCGCCCCACGCTAAGCGTTTTTAACCGCAGATAATTTACTTGAAGCTGAGGAATGCCGTGCTCTTTACGGTGTGATCGAATTCGTAGTTGTAGGTGTAACCGGGAAATTCGATTGGGCGGACGTACTGAACTCTCACCTCCATTCGACCATCGCGTAGCACGGGTGTGTAGACAGCGTCGGCCGGAATATCATACTCGGGAGAGTTCTTTATCAGTTGTTCGGCAACCCACTCGGGCTTATATCCCTGCGCGGAAGCCACATCAACCTGATGCTGCATTAAATCCTTGAACACTGTGGCATGGTACGCCACCGGCACATAGAGATATCCCGCATACGCGCAACTGCCTATAAACGCCATCACAATCAGAAACTTGAGGTTCGCACTCCCTCGTTCGCCTGATCTTTCCATTCGCATTACTGGAAACTCGCTTTCTGTCTTCCCAATCCGGCTTGTAGCGAGAGACGCAAGGATTTCGCACTGATAAGCCGGCCTTCGACGATCTTCGGCCGGCCTATCCCTTCGAGCAACACCCAATTGATTTGACCAGCAACGCTCTTCTTGTCATGTCGGAGAGCGCGCATGATCGCGCCTGTATCGAGATTGGCTATGCTTGGTAGCGGTCCACAAAGGGCGACCGCATCGCGCAGAGTTTCAAGTTCACCGGAGTCGATGAGACCCAGGTTTCGAGAAAGTTCTCCGGCAACTAACATTCCATACCCAACTGCTTCGCCGTGACGAAAGTAACGGTAGTTTGTGATCGTCTCTAACGCGTGTGCTGTTGTGTGTCCAAAATTCAAAACGCGCCGTGATTTTACGTCTGTACGAGTGGTTGCCTCGCGTTCATCGTTCGCGACGATTGATGCTTTGAAACCGCACTGCGCCGCAATCAGGTTTTCAAACTCCAGCGAGCGAAGTAATTCCGCATTGATTGGCTTTTGCAGACAATTCACCGTCATCTCAAAGAGTGATGTGTCGGAAATGAGGGATTGTTTGACCATTTCGCAAAAGCCTGAAACCAGTTCACGCGGAGGCAATGAAGCAAGTGTTTCGGTGTCGATGAACACCGATGATGGTTGATGAAAAGCGCCGACCAGATTCTTTCCGGTCGGAAGATTGATCCCGGTTTTGCCGCCGACCGACGAATCGATCTGCGACAAGACTGTTGTCGGCACCTGGACGAGCGGTAGACCGCGGAGGTAAATCGCCGCACTGAACCCCGCCAGATCGCCGACGACTCCGCCGCCAAGCGCCATCACCAGATCGTCCCTTTCAAAGCGGTTTTCGCTAAGAAAATTGACGGCTTTCTCCAGGATAGAGAACGATTTGTAACGCTCACCTTCGGGCATTAGCCACTCGAGCGTCTTGAATCCGGCAGCCTTCAAAGAGCGCTTAACATCACGACCGTAAAGCTCGAAGACCCGCTGGTTCGAGATGATTCCAACCCGACGAGGCGCTTTTAGCGGCAGCAACTTTCCGAGATCCCGCCTGATACCGCTGCCGATATTGATTTCACTGCGTCGAGCCGTTTGTTTGAGGGAGATTTCCAGCCGGTGCATACAGAGGCTGGATTCTAGCAGAAAGCATTTTGTGTTTTGTGTGCCTTTTTGTGGCTGGACTTCTTCGTGGCTATAAAGCGAATGGGCGCGACATACGTGGGAGTGCGTCGCGCCCATCCATATTCGTGGTTACTGTCCTCACCCCAGCAACCACTTGAGACGGAGGATCCACCAACCGTCTCTCTTGCCCCACAATATACATCGCAACGTCTGTGCCGTGCAAGA
>DASYPN010000405.1:0-5488 GCA_036006625.1 Pyrinomonadaceae bacterium
GAAGCGACCATCCTTGTGATAGAAGTAGAGCGGCTTCACACCGACGCGATCGCGCACGAGGACGAGGCGCTCTTTGTTCGCATCCCACAACGCGATGGCGTAATCGCCTTCGATCTCGTGAATGAAGTCGAGACCGCGTTCTTCGTACAAGTGCAGGATCGTCTCGGAGTCCGTGCGAGAAGAATACTTGTGACCGCGATGTTCGAGATTTGCGCGGATGAGTGCGTGGTTATAGATCTCGCCGTTGAAGACGAGCCACGTGCGCTCGTCGCAGCCGTGCATCGGCTGATGCCCAGCCGCCGAGAGATCAATAATAGATAGCCGTCTAAAGCCGAAGCCGCCGCGATGTTCGTCAAAGATCAGCTCGCCCGCGTCGTCCGGACCACGGTGAGTCATCTCATCGCGCATGCGCGTGAGCAGCGAGGTCTCAATCGAACCTTCGCTAGCGCCGTATTCCCAAACTCCGCAGATACCACACATCGTTTTTTTGCCACGGATTACACGGATTTTATTTGCCAGCTCAGCTTGCCCGGTCGCCCCGAAATACGCCAGCACGCGGATTTGGCGTCACTCAGTTCACCATAATCGCGTGAAACGGGCTGACTCTCCAGCACAGGTTCTACATCGTGATTCAATAACGAAACCATCAATCCGGCAGCCCCCGGTGCAAAGTGAAATCTCGCCTCGTAAAGATGTTCTCCCTCGCCAAAGAACTCGTCATCAATCAACCACATCCGTTCACGCTTGTCGAATACAACCGTCCGGCGATGAGTAACAGAGTATCCATAGTGCTCGGCCACGACCTTGTCAAAATCGTCGGTGGTTTTCCATTCAAGCACCCGTGGTTGCGCTTCATTCCCGATCACGAAGGGCGAGTCCACATGGATCGTGTTCTGTTCTTTGCCGTCTATCTGCACAGTTGAATGATAAGCCGACGAACGAAACTCATGGCGCTTGGGGAGATCGGCTGAGTAGACGTATGTACCGGGATCGACAATGAATGCTCGCCCGCCGGCCGAGACTTCAATACTCAACGCATCGTTGTGCCCATGAGAACCACGGCCGTTGATTCCGGCGCCACTCGCGTTGAAGCAGAGATAGAGATCTCCGTCGCGCATGATGTAAGTGCCGGCGTATGGAAAGGCCTGCGAAGTTACGTGCTGAGTTTCAGCCAGGGTGGGATCGTCGAAGACGATCGCGCCAATGTCCAGGAGATAAGCATGATCGTCAGCGCTGCGGCGCACAAACGGCAAGACCTGGCCGCTATCCGTATCACCAATCAGCGGCGCGAGTCCGTCGGGCCGCAGATAGGCGCGCACATAGATCAGCATCTGCTTGAGTTTGGCCCAATATTTCTCCTCGATCTTTACGCCATTCGAGCGGCATAACCAAAACGTGTAAAGAAAGAGCTCGGTGACGAATCTGTGGTAGCCGGTTGAAGCTTCGAAGTCCGCTCCGTCGGCCAACACTTGTTTGTCCATCTCGCGGAGCATTTCCGCGCGGCCATACTCAAACCACGTGTCCGCATTGCGAAGTTCGGGCAGCATCAACCCCAACCAGACGAGTCCCACCACGTCTGACAGGTAATGATTGCTGGTCGCGATGTACGAGAACTCGAGGTTGCGTTGAATGTAGTTGCCGTGTTGTTGCAGCAGTTGCAGAAAAGACCGCAGCGATGATGGATCCAGATTGGACGAGTAACGAAACGTTTCAAACGCTGCAAGCAAGTTTATGGCGCGGAGGGCGACTTCCATCGCGCAAGTCCAATTTGGACCACGGAGGTAAGGATTCTGCTCGATCCAGCTCTTTAGCTGTGCAAAAAACTCCACCGCATAACGCTCATCGTTTAGTGAGTGAGCATCTGCGAGCGTAAGGAAATGCCCAAGCCGGTTCAATTCCCAGAGTACGCGCACGTCTGAACCATCACCGCGCAGCAACTTGATGTCGCGATGGTAATCGAGCGGCCAAACGTAGTTTGAAAGGGGATCACGAGTCCACTCGATTGGATTGCCGAAACAGCGTTCGCCGTAACCAAGCAGAGGCCAGCAGTGATCATTAACGATACGATTTGCGAAATCGACTGAATGGTCTGTTGCCCGGGGAATGCCGTCCAAAAATTTTGCCTGCCGCACGCCCTGAAAGTGAGTTAGCAATTCATCGTCGCTCATACGCGCGAACGCAGGTTTCAGTGCAAGCGGCTCGTTATCAAA
The DNA here is from genome assembly GCA_036006625.1 of Pyrinomonadaceae bacterium. Lineage (GTDB taxonomy): Bacteria > Acidobacteriota > Blastocatellia > Pyrinomonadales > Pyrinomonadaceae > PSRF01. The sequence goes on from DASYPN010000405.1 coordinate 2,211, forward strand.
GACTCCCGCGCGTTCCTTGCGCTCATTGACTGAAGCAACAGTGCGCCGCAACGCCTCGCGCGCTACAGTCGTCAGCTTCACTTCTCCGCGGACGGCGCGTTTGATTTTTCTGAGGACAGCCATCAGTGGGCATCTTGCGCAGCGGAAAACTCTTCGAGCGCATCGAGAATACGCTCAGAAGTGTGTCCATCCCAAAGTGGAGGCTGGCGGCGTGTGGTTTTTGCAGAGCCGTTCAATGCTGCCGTTGCGGCAGAAACGATCTTCGAAGTGTCGGTGCCGACGACGACATTCGTTCCCATCTCAACTGTGATGGGCCGCTCCGTATTCTCGCGCAATGTGATGCAGGGAATACCGAGTGCTGTCGTCTCTTCCTGAATGCCACCGGAGTCAGTCAAAACGAGACGCGCACTGCTCGAGAGATTCAGAAAGGCGAGATAGCCGAGAGGCTCCACAATGCGCAGCTCCTTTATAGATTCGACACGCTCACTCAATCCGAGCTCGGCAATCGTCTTTTTCGTGCGCGGATGAACCGGGAAAACGATCGGCAACCGCGCTGAGATCGTTTCGAGCGCGTCGAGAATCCGAACAAACGAGTCGCGCATATCGACGTTTGAGGGACGATGAAGAGTCAGCAACGCGTAGTCGATGCCGGAGAGTCCCAACTGTTCTCTCGTCGATAGAGCGCGCGCAACGCTCAGGTTCTTTTGCAGCGAATCGATCATGACATTTCCCACCAGACGAATTCGTTCGCGAGGAATGCCCTCGGCCAGCAGGTTCTCGTCAGCATCGTGTGAAGGCGTGAACAAGAGGTCTGCGATCTGATCAGTCAGTAATCTGTTGATCTCTTCGGGCATCGTCCGATCGCGACTGCGCAGCCCAGCCTCAACATGCGCCACTTTCACGCCGAGTTTCACACAAACGAGCGCGCACGCGATCGTCGAGTTCACGTCGCCGACAACCAACACCCAATCGGGTTTCTCGTTCAGGACGACGGGCTCGAAGCGCTCCATCACCGCAGCAGTTTGCACTGCATGTGAACCTGAGCCGACTCCGAGATGTGTATCTGGTTGCGGAAGATCGAGATCGTGAAAGAACGAATCAGACATTGCCGCGTCGTAATGCTGTCCGGTGTGAACAACCAGCGGCTGGAAGGCTTCGGGGCGCCTCTTCATCGCGGCCACGATTGGCGCAACCTTCATGAAGTTGGGCCGTGCCCCAACGACGTTGATGACCTTGAGCATGTGTTGGAATAGGTCCTATATGTCCTACAGGACCTATATTTCTTAAAGCCGGATGATCCGCGCCTTGCTTTCGCGCCGCACGTCGCCGTTGAGCGCGTTGCGCGTGTCGACGATCAACTGGCTCAGAGAGCAAACGCGCTTGTAGTCGATTTCACTGTGGTCGGTGACTATTATCACGCAGTCGGCAGATTCGAGTTCGTCGTTGGTTAGTGAAACAGATGCCAGCGGTTCGCCAACAGCGTCAGTGTGCGCGTCGTCGAAATGAACTTCCGCGACGAATGGATCGTGATATTTGACGTTAGCGCCTTTCGCACGAAGCCGATCGATAATCGAAAGCGCCGGGCTCTCGCGCACGTCATTCACATCTTTCTTGTACGCCACTCCGAGCAGCAAAACGTTCGAACCATTCATCGCTTTGCGCGCGTCGTTCAGGCCGTCCGCAACCAGTTGGACCACGTGCTCAGGCATGCGCGAATTTACTTCCTCCGCAAGACTGATGAAACGTGAATCGAACCCGTGCTGCCGCGCTTTCCACGACAGGTAATGCGGATCGAGCGGGATGCAATGACCGCCGATTCCCGGCCCGGGATAAAACGGCATGAAACCGAAGGGCTTGGTTGCCGCCGCTCGAATCACCTCCCACGTGTCGATGTTGAGCGCGTAACAAAGTCGCGCCATTTCGTTTGCCATGCCGATGTTCACTGCGCGAAACGTATTTTCCAGCAGCTTCGCTGCTTCTGCGACTCGCGCCGAGCTCACGGCGTGTACGTCGTTCACGATCTGTGAATAAAGATGTGCGGCAACAGAAGTTGAATCATCTGTCACGCCACCAACGACCTTTGGAATATTGTGCGTAAGAAACTGTGGATTGCCGGGATCGACTCGTTCCGGCGAAAACGCCAGAAGAAAATCTTCGTCGAGCTTCAGTCCCTTTTCTTCAAACATCGGGAGCAACACTTCGTCAGTCGTGCCTGGATAAGTTGTCGACTCCAGAATGATCAGCATGCCACGACGCAGATTCTTTGCGATCTGTTCAGCGGCCGCGAGGATGTAAGAAACATCCGGTTCTTTCGTTTTACGCAGGGGTGTCGGAACGCAGATGATAATCGCGTCGCACTCGCGCAGATGGCTGAAGTCGGTGGTGGCGCGCAGTCGCTTTGCGTCGACCACGTCTTTCAGTCGACGTGAAGGCACGTCACCGATGTAAGAGTTGCCGGCGTTAATCTGTTCGGCCTTCGACTCGTCAACTTCAAAACCAGTGCCCTGAAACCCGTTCGAAGCAAACTCCACGAGCAGCGGAAGACCGACATACCCGAGACCGATAACCCCGACGTGTGCTTTTTTGTTTGTTATTAAATTGATTAGGTCGTTTTTCATAAGACGAAGAACTCCAAACCGAAAAGACTAGGTGAGCGCGTCGATCAGTGTCAAGCATGCAATTTTAGCCACAGATAAACACGGATCTATGGCACTATACCCGCCGCGCGAATGAGCAAAGACGCTCCCCAAAATCTTCTCCGCGGTCTAAGCCTGCTCGATGCCACGATGATCGTTGTGGGCTCGATGATCGGCTCCGGCATCTTCATCACTTCCGCTGAATCGTCGCGCCTCGTTGGATCGCCGGGTTGGTTACTGGCGGCATGGGCGCTCGCAGGCGTGCTCACCATCACCGGCGCTCTGTGCTGTGCGGAACTCGCGGCGATGTGGCCACGCGCCGGTGGCCAGTACGTGTTTCTGCGTGAGGCGTATGGCCCATCGATCGGATTCCTCTTCGGCTGGGGTTTGTTTCTCATTATTCAATCGGGAACGATTGCCGCAGTTGCTGTGGCTTTCGCTAACTTCACCGGCGCACTCACGAGCAGCATATCGGGCGACAATTATCTCATCGAGCCCGTCATGTTGTTGAGGCCATTCACGATTAGCGGGCTCTCCTTCAATGGTTACGCATTGAGTTTGTCGACCCAGCAACTTCTCGCCGTGGTCATGATCCTGTTTCTTACATTCATCAACACACGCGGGTTACAAACGGGAAAAGTC
>DASYPN010000406.1:0-2317 GCA_036006625.1 Pyrinomonadaceae bacterium
GGCATTGAGCGTACACGCAGAGCGATGAGCGATTCGGATCTCGTTCTCGTCGTACTCGATGGCGCCGATGAACTTGGACCATCCGACAACGATCTGTTGGACCAGACGGCTGGTACTCATCGACTTGTCGTATTGAACAAGTGTGACTTGCCTGCGTTCAGTGACTCGAGAAGTTGTATCGAGTCACTCAAACCGATTAATGTATCAGCACGTACTGGCGAAGGATTGGACGTGTTGCGCGTGGCGATTCTTTCGAGTGTAAATAGCAATTGTGTCGAAGACGGCGGTCTGCTAATCACAAACGCTCGCCACTACGATTTGTTGTGCAGCACTCAGCGCGAACTCGAAGCGGCACGACCCGCATTGAGTGAGCGACACAGTGAGGAGCTGGTGCTTGTGCCGCTCCACAATGCATTGAAGTTTTTGGGCCAGATCACTGGCGAAACAACGACGGAAGATATTCTGTCGGAGATCTTCGCCACGTTTTGTATTGGGAAGTAGTTATGACGTTTGACGAGGTCTTCAACGTAATCGTGATTGGCGCCGGCCATGCTGGATGTGAGGCGGCGTCGGCCGCGGCGCGTCTCGGCGCTGAGACCGGACTGATCACGTTGAATCTTGATCTCGTCGGGCAAATGTCGTGTAACCCTGCGATCGGTGGAATCGCGAAAGGGCATCTTGTGCGAGAGATCGATGCGCTTGGCGGCATTATGGGCCGCGTCATCGATCGCACCGGAATTCAGTTTCGACTGCTGAATCGTTCGCGGGGACCGGCCGTTCAGTCGCCGAGGGCACAGGCCGATCGGATGAAATATCGGGCCGAGATGCGGCGGACGCTTGAAGCCACTTCAAATCTCCATCTGCGGCAGGGAAAAGTCGTCGATTTCATAGTCGATCATGGACGGCTCGCGGGCGTCTTGTTGGAAGACGGGCGAAGGTTTGGCGCCGAGGCGGTCGTCGTTGCCACTGGCACGTTTCTAAATGGACTGATTCATACGGGTCGTCGTACTTATTCCGGCGGACGAGCAGGCGAACCGGCGGCGATTGAGTTGTCGGAGGCATTGAAGCGACTTGGATTTCCTGTCGGCCGGCTCAAGACTGGAACGCCGCCGCGGCTCGATGGAAGAACCATTGATTGGAACGCTTTCGAACCTCAGCCCGGCGACGAAACACCGGTGCCGTTCTCGTTTTCAACCGATAGCCTCGAGCAAAAGCAGATCAAGTGTTATATCGGCTACACGACACCCGAAGTGCACGATGCGATTCGCGAGAACATTGCCGAGTCGCCACTCTATTCGGGAAAGATCAAAGGCATCGGGCCGCGATACTGTCCTTCGATAGAGGACAAGGTCGTCAAATTCTCAGACAAGTCGCGGCACCAGCTTTTTCTCGAGCCTGAGGGACACGACACAAACGAAGTCTATTTAAATGGCTTTTCGACTTCGCTGCCAGCCGAAATGCAGCAGGATCTGGTACGGATGATTCCCGGGATGGAGGAAGCGCGCGTTATTCGGCCTGGCTACGCGATCGAGTACGACTTCGTCGATCCGCGCGAGCTCGGACCAGATCTTCAGACGCGCCGCGTGCCCGGCCTCTTTCATGCCGGCCAGATCAATGGCACCACTGGATATGAAGAAGCTGGGTGTCAGGGACTGCTCGCGGGTATCAACGCTGCGCTCTACACGCAAAAGCGCGATTCTCTGCGGTTAAGACGAGAAGAGTCGTACATCGGCGTTCTGGTTGAGGACCTGATCAAACAAGGAGTCGACGAGCCTTATCGAATTTTCACCTCACGCGCGGAGTACCGGCTGGCGCTTCGATACGACAATGCAGACGCACGGCTCGAGCGATACGGCAGGGAACTCGGACTCATCGGCGATTCCGACTGGGATCGTTTCAACGCACGTCAGGAGCGACTCGCACAGTTGAGAAATGCTCTCGATACGATTCGCTTGCGACGGGCGGATGCTCAGCATGCCGCTGTAGGCGCGCTGATCGGCAGTGATTTGGGCGACTCGATTTCGCTGTCGCAACTGGCAAAGCGTCCGAAGGTCACGGCGGAGTTAATCACGTCGCTTCTGCCTGCAGAACTAAAACCAATTTCGGAGCCGGACCTGAACTCGGTGCTGGCCGACTCGCTTTATGCGGGCTATCTGGACACACAAAAGGCGGCGGTCGCCAAGCTGTATCAGCACGACGCCCTGAAGATTCCTCGACAGACACCCTTCGGGAGCATCAGCGGTCTCTCAAACGAGATCGTTGAACGTCTCGACCGTGCCCAGCCGCTGACGTTTGGCGAGGCTAGACGTCTTCCGGG
>DASYPN010000407.1:0-10993 GCA_036006625.1 Pyrinomonadaceae bacterium
CGCGGAGGCCGCAGAGCGTAAACATCACGGGCATCAACAACACGGCGCGCAACACCAACAAGGTCCGGCACTGGCGCGCTGGGTAGATGAACAACACTGGCGGGGGCTCGTCTGCCCCCGCTGTGGCATTTCTGAACAGATCAGAAAATAAGCCACAGATAAACGCGGATGAACGCGGATCAGAAATCTCTTTGTTCTTTTCTGATCTGCGTTTATCTGCGTTCATCTGTGGCTAAAAATTAAACTCGGTTTCGTAGTCTCTGAGGCTTCGGGTGATCACGTCGCGGGCTTCAACCCGATCGTAGACGTCCACAATCTCCACTTTCTTATCTTGATCACTCGGCAATTGTTTGTAACTCAGGAAATAGTGTTTTAGCCGATCAATCAACCCTTGTGGCACGTCGCGGATCTCCTCGATACGTCCGTAAGCCAAATCCGATTCCAACACAGCAATGATCTTGTCGTCGGACTGAGTGCCGTCGATCATGCGCAAACCGCCAATCGGCCGTGCATGCAGGAAGAACCCGCCGTAAGCAAAAGTCTTCTCGGACAACACACAAATATCCATCGGGTCGTGGTCGCCTTCGATACCACTTCGACCAGTTCGTAACTCACAAAGCTCGGCCACTTCGCGGCCACAGTATGTTTGCGGAATGAAACCGTAAAGCGTCGGCGACATCGATGAGAAACGCTGTGGCCGGTCGACTCGCAAGTGACCAGACCATTTATCAAGCTCATACTTCACTGCGTCGGTGGGAACGATCTCGATGTAGGCATTGACGAGTTCGGGCGTTCTTGGACCCGACGTCACGCCGTGCCACGGATGCGCCTGGAATAGTTGTTTGTTCATTGGCCGATGATAAAATGCGTGCAGTCCGAAACGAAAGCACTTTATGGCCGCCACTGCGGAAATCATCACCAAACCGGTAACAAGCGCGATCTCGTTGCGGTGGATTATCAGTGGGCGCGACGACGCCATCTGGTTTATCGGTTCAGTCGTGTCGAGCTATCTGCTGCTGATTCTCTACGTCAGCGGGCTGGTTCCACTCGTGCCGATGGTGGCCGCGTGGGCAATACTGATTGACGCGCCACACGTCTTCGGCACTTTCTCACGCACCTACTTCGATCGCACTGAGAGAAAGAATCGCGCGCGTTTGCTTTGGGGCTCGCTGTTGTTCTTCGCGATTGGACCAGTGCTGGTGCTTGCCGGAGCGGGGTTTGTGTTCTTCTTCGTGGCCGCGCTGTGGGCCTACTATCACCTCGTCAAGCAGCACTACGGTTTCATGGTGCTCTACAAAAAGAAGAATGGTGACCTCGCGCGAGTCGACAACGCTCTCGATCGGCTGTTGCTACTGTTCGCTTTTAATTATCCGTTTGTGGAGTTTATCGCGAGGGATCCGGAAGCAATGGCGCGCGTCCCCTCGTTGTTGCGTGGCGGTGTGAATGGTTTTTCAAAACTTCTGCTCGCGGGAACGATTCTGCTGTTTGTTGTGTGGATAGGACGTCAGGTACAGCGTGCGATCATCGGCGAACCGTTGAATGTTCCGAAGTATCTCTTGCTGGCGGCGGCGATTCCGATGCACTGGATCGTATTGCTCACTCCGATGCCGCACAAGCCGATCGCGATCGTTGCGATACTGACGATCTATCACAACTTCCAGTATCACCGGCTTATCTGGTTTCACAATCAGAAGTACACGGACGCTCGCGAAAAATATGGCGCCGCGGAACTGATCAGCCGGCGGGTGATTTTCTATATCGCTTTCGGGATCGTTTTTGGAATTATCTATCAGGGCCCGCGGCAGTTTCTGGGGTATCAAAGTTTTCAGAATCCGACGCTCGCGATCCAACTCGGGATTTCATTCCTCTGGGGTTACGCGTTTATTCATTACTACCTGGATTCGAAGATTTGGCGGGTTCGCAGGGATCCATCGGTTGGCAAAGCGCTCAACATGTAATAGGTCCTATACGACCTATTCTTAATCCTCACCGTGCTCATCACCATTGAAATGCAAGACGGTTGATTCGTCATCAATCACGGTCTCGAGGTGAACGGGGCGACCCCAGAGAGCATAAACATGCTCGAGCGCTTTGCGGGCGTAACGCATGTCGAGCTCGGTGCCTTCGTAGCGGTGCTTCATGTAAAGCTCGCGGTTGCCGTTGTAGTCGCCATCCTCAACTTGCAGATACGGGAAGCCGAAATTTGTCATGTTCGAAACCAGCTGATCGCGTACTTTCTGCCAGCGCTTCTCAGTGATGGTCCACTCCTCTTCCTCGACTAACTCGAACACAAACAGATCCAGCTCTTCACACAACTCCTCAGTCAGATAATTGCGCAGGAACGAGACGTCGTTGTCGAGCTCACGTACTTCAAATATCTTCTCGCGCCCTTCCTTCCCAAATCGGCCAAACTTCTCGCGTTCTTCCTTCGACGGCTCATTCCAACGGCGCTCAATATCTTCGTAGATCTTGTAACCAAGATAGTAAGGATTCAACTGTCCCTTCTGCGGCGAGACCACGCCCGAATGAAGATTAGCGAACTCGATGTGTTCGTTGTCGCTGAGATCGAGGGCGCGCATGATCCGCGCATGCCAGATGCTGGCCCAACCTTCATTCATGATCTTTGTCTGCATCTGCGGCACGAAATACTCCATCTCCTCGTGGACCATTGCGATCACGTCGCGTTGCCAGCCCGAGAGTGACGGTGAGTTTTTCATGAGGTAGTAGAGCAGATCTTTTTCAGGCGCCTGTTCGCGCGGCTTTTCCTCGTCTGTGGGAGGCCGCCGCGCCTCGCGCTCGGCTTTGTCGAGCAGCCAGAGATCGTCGTATCGACCCTCTTTCGGTGTCTGCTCATTGCGTCGCTTTTCCTCGGCATCGGAAACTTCGCGCTTGATGAAGAAATACGGATCGATGTGCTCTTCAATCGCCAGCACTGCATCGAGAAATCGCTCAACTGTCTTCCGGCCGTGCTTGAACTCGTAGTCCATGATTCGCTGCGAGTGCGTGGAGACACTCTCGACCATGCGACGATTCGTTTTCGAAAAGTAGGTGTTGTTCTTGAAGAAGTCGACGTGACCGAGGACGTGCGCGATCACCATCTTGTTTTGAATCGGACTATTTGTTTCCAACAAAAAGCCGTAAGACGGATTTGTGTTGATGACGACTTCGTAGATCTTCGAGAGACCGAAGTCGTACATCGTTTTCATGCGATGGTAGGTTTTGCCGAAGGTCCAGTGTGAATAACGGCCCGGAAGTGCATACGAGCCGACTTCATACATCACGGTCGCCGGTACGATCTCAAAGTTGGTGGGATATGGATCGAGACCAAAACCCTGAGCGACTTGCCAAATCTGCTCGACCGCCTTCTCGAGTTCTTTGATCTCCTTGTCTTCTTCCATCAAACCACCCACAGATTACACAGATAATTCTTTTTTGCCGAAGAACTGCTTTAGCGCCGGATACACGTCTTCTTTGTCGTCGATTCGCACACCGACAAAACGATCTTTGTTCTGCAGCCGGTCGCTGAAGATCGACAACAACGCGCCCGAGGATCGCCTGTAACTCGACGAACCTTCCTCTCCAATCTCGCCATAGCCAAACAAATTGCACGTTGCGATCAACTCGTCGGCGAGCCGTACGGCTTCTTCGTTATCGGAGTAGTAGTTATCGCCATCGGAGAAATGAAACGGGTAGATATTCCAATCCGACGGTCGATAACGTTGCTTGATCACGTCGAGAGCCAGTTGATACGCAGAGGAAACAACCGTGCCGCCCGACTCTCCCTGCGTGAAGAACTGTTCCTCACTCACCTCTTTCGCTTCCGTGTGATGCGAGATGAAAACGATGTCGACGTTGTCGTACTTAGTTCGCAGAAACCGCACCATCCAGAAATAAAAACTGCGCGCGATGTACTTCTTAAACTCACCCATCGAGCCTGACACGTCGATCATCGCAATCACGACCGCGTTCGACTCATAACGCATCACTTCTTCCCACGTCTTGAAACGCAGATCTTCTTTCTTGATGTCGCCAAAGCGCGCGTGCCCTTCGCGTGCGTTGCGTCGAATGTTTTCGAGAATCATCCGGCGCTTGTCGAGATTCGCGATCACCCCGGTGCGGCGAATCTCGTTGAACTGAGTCTTACGCGACTGCACGGCTTTCTTTGCTTTTTCCTGGAGGTAAGGAAGCTGCAGATCTTCGAAGATCAGAGCTGCGAGCTCGTCGATGTTTACTTCGGCTTCGTAATAATCAAGGCCGGCCTCTTGTCCGCCCTGCCCGGAACCGTGGCCCGTGCCCGGACGCGTCTCACGTCCAATTACATCGCCGACGCGAGTCTTCCCATCGCCCTGGCCCACGTGCTTGGCCTTCTGGTAATTGAACCGAAACTTGTATTCGTCGAGCGCTTTGATTGGGACTTTGACGGTGCGCTTCCCGTCGGAAAGGATGATGGCTTCGTTGGAAACAATCGAGCCGAGGTTTTTGCGAATGGCTTCCTTTACGCGATCCTTGTGGCGTTCCTGATCGATAATACCCTTGCGTTGCAGCGACCAGTCATTGCGTTGAATAGACATAAAACACCATCCACTGATTACGCCGATTTCGCTTTACAGAAATCGATCACCACATTCGTGAACTCCGCCGGGTATTCTTCATGCGGCAAGTGACCGCAATTCAAAAATATAACTAACCGCGATCCGGAAATCTCCGTGTGCAATCGTTCGCCATCCGCAAGTGGAATCTCCCGATCGTTCTCACCCCAGAGGAGCAATGTGGGCTGACTGATTAGATGCGCGTCTCTCGAGATGCGTTCAGCATCCCAGCCGCGCACCGTACGAATGATTGCCCGATGCGTTCTCGCCGCACGCAAAGGTAAATGCCGCGCATCAACTCGTCGTTCGTCCAGCACCCACGAGTGTTCATCGTAAACTCGCTTCATGCGCCGTCGCAGCAAACGCCGTGAACCAATCAAGAGCGGTGAAACAACATCACCGACTACGGGCGAACCAAACAAGCGCATCAGCATGAACGCAAGTGGCCGGTTGTTGTTGACTGCGCCAACCAGGATCACTTTCTCAACTCGATCCGGATAATCAAGTGCGCAAGTCGCTGCTACTGCACCACCGTAAGAGCTGCCGACGAGAATCGCTCGCGGAATGCTGAGAGCATCGAGCAGTCGCGTTACCAGCTTCGCCTGACCGTCAATCGTGTATTCGCCGTTGCGTGGCTTGGCGGTGTAGCCGTAACCGAGCATATCGAGGGCGAGAACGCGATAACCTGCATCGGCGAGCCTGAGAAATACCTTGCTCCAAACCAGCGTCGATGAAGTAAACCCGTGAATCAACACCATCGCGGGCGCGTTTACATCACCGGCCTCCTGGTAATGAACACGAACGCCGTCCACCTCGACAAAGCACGAGTGCTCCGAATGAAAAACGACATCGCGACACTTGTTCCAGTCGGCATCACGCGGTCGGAGCAAAAGCTTGCCGGCGACGGCGAGCGTTGCAGCACCTGCGATCCAGTATCGTTTCTTCATACTTAAGCCACAGATTACACGGATGACACAGATAAAAACCAATCCGTGTCATCCGCGTATATCTGTGGCTAACGTATCTATCGCGATAGCAGCGTGCCGACGTAAGTCAGCAATTCGTTCGCACAAACCGGACAATAGTTGTGCTCTTTAACAAGCCTATCGATAACCTCATTGATGCGCCGCAACTGATCCGGATCGGGCGTCTTCGTCGACGTTGTAATCTTCACCACGTCTTTTAAGTCAGCGAAGATCTTCTTCTCAATCGCTTCCTTCAGACGCTCGTGTGAGTTGTACTCAAACGGCTTGCCCTTGCGAGCGTACGACGAGATGCGGATTAGAATCTCCTGCCGGAAAGTATTTTTCGCGTTTTCCGAGATCCCGATCTGCTCCTCGATTGAACGCATCAACTGCTCGTCAGGCTCCATCTCTTCTTCAGTGATCGGATCCTTGATGCGCTCCTTGTTACAGAATGCTTCGACGTTGTCGAGATAGTTGTTGCACATCGTGCGCGCCATCTCTTCAAACGAGTAGACAAACGCCCTTTGCACTTCGATCTTAGCGAGCTCGTCATACTCCTTGCGCGCCTGCGAAATGTGATTCAAATATCTTTCGCGCTGCTCGCTGCTGATACCTGTGTGCTGCTCGAAACCGTCTTTGATGGCCCGCAGCGCATCGATCGGATTGATACACGTAACGCCGTCGCGCACGAGCGCGCTCGAAAGCCGGTTGATAATGTAACGGGGCGAGATGCCGTCCATGCCTTCGCGAACAGTCTCTTCCCTCAGCTCACGAACATCTTTCGACTTGTAGCCTTCGACGTCCTCGCCATCGTAAAGTTTCATCTTCTTCACGATGTCGACGTTCTGACGCTTCGGCTCTTCGAGACGAGTCATGACTGCAAACATCGCCGCGACTTTCAAAGTATGTGGAGCGAGGTGCACATTGCGCAGCGCTTCTGACTGGTGTAGTAGCTTGTCGTAAATGCGCTCTTCCTGCGATACGCGCAGGTTGTAAGGTACCTTGACGAGAATGATGCGGTCCTGTAGCGCTTCCGATTTGCGATTACCGGCGAACGCGATGTACTCGTTCTCGTTTGTGTGCGAGAGGATAACTTCATCCGCATAAATCATCGCGAAGCGTCCGGTCTTGATGCTCTGTTCCTGCGAAAGTGTCAGCAGGCTGTAGAGAAACTTCTCGTCAACCTTCAACATCTCCACAAATTCCATCAAGCCGCGATTCGCGATGTTTAGCTCGCCGTCAAAACGATAAGCACGCGGATCCGACTCAACTCCGACCTCGCCGATCGTCGAGAGATCGATTGAACCCGTCAGCTCCGTAATGTCCTGCGACTTGGGATCGCTGGGCGAGAACGTGCCGATACCGACGCGTTCCTTTTCAGAGAAACCAACACGATGAACTTTCACGTCTTCGTGACGCCCACCATAAGTGTGTTCCAGTGAATAGCGACACTGCGGACAAAGATCGCCTTCGATATAAATGCCGTAATGTTTCTCGACTTCAGATCTCAACTGATGCGGGATGAGATGAAGCGGCTCCTCGTGCATCGGGCAATCTTTGATGGCGTAGACGGCGCCGGCGTCATTCCTGGTCCAATCCTCCAGCCCGCGCTTGAGCATGTTGACGATTGTCGACTTACCACCACCGACAGGTCCCATGAGCAAAAGAATGCGCTTGCGCACTTCGAGACGCTGTGCGGCCGATTTGAAGTACTCGACAATTCTGGCGATGGGCTCTTCAATGCCAAACAATTCGTTGGCAAAGAAATTGTAGGAGAGAATTTCGTGCTGAGTGCCTTCGTTCAACCGCTCAATGCCTGCGGCATGAACCATGTCGTTGATGCGAGCGTGTGAAAGCTGAGCAATGCGTGGGTTCTGAGCAACTAATTCGAAGTAGTCTCGGAACGTACCTTCCCAACGCAGCGCCTCGTGTTCACGGCGCAGATCTTCCAAACGTTCGCTGATATTGAATTGTTTCTTGCCATCCTGCTCTTGCATAGCCTTTGAAACCTCTTCGGCTTTCGCGCATTGGACAGCGTGTGGGGAGAGGCCACGCTTATTTATACACCGCCACATCGTCGGGGAACTGCGGCTGGTTGTTATCTGTGCTTCGTGATACGCCTCACGCGCGCGTAAGCGTGAGCTACGTCCTCGAGGCATCCCTTCTCAATGATCGAGTTCAACGGGAATCCGGTGGGAACTTGGAAGCGAACTTACACGCGCGCTTCCTTGCGAGGAAGTATAGCACAGAGGGTTTAGACTCTAGTCAATGCTATTTTTGCAACCACGCCTTTTTATTGGGCAAGCACTACACGTGGATGCAAGCTGTTTGTGTTGGCGTCGTAGCGACCAACGGCGACCAATTCGTTGTCGCCGTCGCACATCCTCACGTTCTCTCCGTCACTCCAATTAGATTCAGCCACCCTCACCTCTCTTCCGTGATTGGCCCGACTTACGTCTTCGGGGGTTAGATGCACGAAAGGCAGTTGCGAGATCGTTGCTCCCGGAGGCACCAGGACCTCGCCGATCGACTCTTCGCCAAAATGGATCTTTAACTCATCCAGCGTGATCGCCTCGTCGATTGAGAAGTTGCCAACGCGCGTGCGTCTCAGCTCGGCCAAATGAGCGCCAACGTACAAACGTTTGCCAAAATCCTCCGCAAGCGTTCGCACATATGTGCCGGAAGAACAAGAAACACGCGTGTGGAAATCAAAAGTGCCGTCGAGGTTGTCCTTGATGAGTTGACCAGCAGGCCTCATCGCTGCGAACTCGTATATGCAGACGTGTATCGGTTGTCGTTCCACGCTCTCACCGCGGCGGGCCAGGTCGTAGAGTTTCCTGCCTCCAACTTTCTTGGCTGAATACATTGGTGGCACCTGGTCTATCTCACCTCGAAGAGTCTGGAGTGCTGCTTCTATCTTCTCCTCGGTCCAGGCCTCTGGCTTGGCCGCTGGTCCAGCTATTGGATTACCAGTGCGATCGCCTGTATCAGTTGAGTATCCGAGACGAATAATTGCTTCGTAATCCTTATCAACTCCACTCAAGAACTGCGCGAGCCTCGTGGCTTTTCCGAGCAGAACGATGAGAACGCCGGTGGCAAACGGATCTAGAGTGCCCGTATGTCCAACACGCCGCTCGCGAAGTATGCGACGCGCGCCGAGGACCACGTCGTGCGAACTGAGCCCCGCGGGCTTATCTATTATCAACGCGCCATCCATATCAGGTATTTTATATCCGCGTTAATCTGTGTTCCAGAATCGTGACTGATTTGCGACGCAAAACCTTTGAGCGCGCCATAAAACTACTCGCCGCGAAGCCTCGCTCTGTCGCCGAGCTGCGCGAGCGGTTATTGCGCGGGAAAAACACTGATGAAGCGACGGTAGAGACAGTCATTTCGCGGTTGCGGGAGTATGGCTACCTTAACGACGAGCGTTTCGCTTTCGGTTATGCGTCGTACAAGGTGAAGCAAAGACCCGTCGGTCGCAGGCGACTGGAACGCGACCTCAAGGTCAAAAAGGTTGACAGCGGCGTTGCCAATGAAGCCCTCGAGCTAGTCTTTGCTGAGACATCGGAGGAACAGTTGATCGATCAGGCGATCGCCAAGCGTCTTCGTATTCGCGGCAAGCCAAAAAACCGCGCCGAAACGAAGAGTCTGTTCGATCATTTGTTGCGACAAGGATTTGATTTCGAGCTGGTTAGCGACAAGATACGCTCATTAACCACGGATGACACGGATGAGGTAAACTCGAACGGATTATGACTGGTAACGAAATTCGCGAAGCTTTTTTGAAGTATTTTGAGGAGCAGGGACACGCCCGTGTGCGTTCGTCGCCGCTCCTGCCCGCCAACGATCCGACGTTGTTGTTCACGAACGCGGGCATGAATCAGTTTAAAGACACCTTTTTGGGCGCGGAGAAGCGTGATTATGTGCGCGCTGCGTCGTCGCAGAAGTGTATCCGCGCTGGGGGCAAGCACAACGATCTGGACGAAGTCGGGAAGACGGCCCGGCATCACACGTTTTTCGAGATGCTCGGGAATTTTTCGTTCGGCGATTATTTCAAAGAAGGCGCGATCAAGTTTGCCTGGGAACTGCTGGTCGATGTTCTGGGACTCGATCCGGCGAGGTTGTGGTTCACCGTGTACGAAGGCGACGCCGAAGTTCCTGCTGACGAAGACGCCGAGAACTTCTGGCACCAGGTGGGCGCACCACGCGAGCGTATCCTGCGATTCGGTCGCAAAGATAACTTCTGGCAGATGGGTGAGACGGGTCCGTGTGGTCCATGCAGCGAAGTTCATTACTACATGGGTCCGAGTCCGGATGATGCGGAGAACTCGGCTGAGTATGTTAATGGCCCAGGCGATACGATCATGGAGATCTGGAACCTTGTCTTCATGCAGTTTGATCGCAGTGAAGTTGAACCAGGTAAGTACAAGCTCGATCCGCTGCCGGCACCTTCGGTTGATACTGGCGCCGGACTCGAGCGGCTCGCGGTCGTGTTGCAGGGTGTAAAGTCAAACTACGACACGGATCTAATCCGCCCGATCGTTAACTTCACTGCAAACCTTGCTGACCGCAACTACGAACCGGAAACACAGGAAGGATTTGCAATGCGCGTGATTGCGGACCACGCGCGCGCCACTGCGTTTGCGATTGCTGATGGAATCCTGCCCGGCAATGAGGGTCGCAATTACGTCCTGCGAAAGATCATGAGGCGCGCGATCTATCAGGGTCATCACACGCTGGGATTCGAAGGTGCATTCTTCAAAGACGTAGCGAACTTCGTCGTCGACCTGATGAAAGATACGTATCCCGAATTGGAGACGCATCGCGAGTTCATCGAGAAGATGGTCGGGCTGGAGGAAGAGCGTTTCCGTTCGACGTTGACGGTTGGGTTGAACAAGCTCGACGAAGTATTCACGGCCGCGAAAGGAGCGATGCCGGAGTACAAGACTCTGGCGCGACTCTACGACACGTTCGGAACGCCGCGCGATCTGATTCGGGTGGGACTCGAAGAGCGCGGCTTCGTAATCGACGAAGACCAATTTAACCAGTCGTTCGACGCTGCGCTTCAGGAGCTTCAGCAGTCCACAGCCACCGAGAAAGGTGAAGCAAAGGCCAAAACTAATCCGGTCTACGCTGACGTTGCCGCGCGGGTAGCGAGGTCCATATTCAAAGGTTATGAATCCACCCGCGTCGATGACGCGAAGGTGGTTGCTGTTATCAAGGGCAATGAAGTCGAGTCATTGAACGAAGGTGACGAGGGCGAGATCGTGCTCGATCACACGCCGTTCTACGCTGAGAGTGGCGGACAGGTCGGAGACGTCGGCACGATACTTGGCCCAGCGAACGAGTTGGCCGTTGTTCTCGATACTTATTCGCCGGTGCAAGGCTTGATCGTACACAAAATCAAAGTCGAGAAAGGAAGTTTGAAGGCTGGCG
>DASYPN010000408.1:0-5405 GCA_036006625.1 Pyrinomonadaceae bacterium
CCCACGCAGGCGCAGGATCTTCTTCCCGAACTTGTTCGCCGGATTAAGCCTTCCGCTGTCGCGATCGAAACTTTCGATTCGCGCAACGAGAAGCTGTCCCGGGGCAGCGGTTTCTTTGTCGACGTTGATCGCATCGTCACTAATCGCCACGTACTCGAGGGCGCGTATCGCGCCGAGATCCATTCGTCAACGGGAGCTGTCTATCCAGTCAAAGGTGTTCTTGCAGTCGATGCCGAGGGCGATATCGCGTTGTTGAAGATCGACGCGCCGGCAAACCAAGTCAGACCATTACCACTCGACAAGACTTCGCCGCAGGAAGGTGAGAGCGTTGTTGTAATCGGCAATCCACTCGGGCTTGAAGGCAGCGTCACAAACGGAATTGTTTCCGCCGTGCGTGACATTCCGACTTTCGGTCGCATCATTCAAATCACGGCGCCGATATCTTCTGGATCGAGCGGCAGTCCGGTCGTGAATATGCAGGGCCAGGTGATTGGCATCGCGACGCTGCAGATCACTGGTGGACAGAGTGTGAATTTCGCGATTCCTTCCGAGCGCATTTCTCAACTACAGGTCGCGGCAATCATGTCTCTTGGCGATCTCGTCGCGAGCACGGGAAGAAATAAACGCGCGAAGGCGGTCCAGTTTTTCCGCGACGGTTTGAGTTTTCTTTCCAAAGATGACTGTGAGAAGGCGTTGCAATATTTCGAGAAGGCAGTCGACTCAGACAGCAACTACGCCGAAGCGTGGGCACAGAGTGGTTTTTGCAATGAGAAACTCGGCCGGCACGCAGAAGCGTTGGAAGCGTCGAAGAAGGCTGTGAGTCTGAGACCGTCGGCTGAGTCGTATTTCAACATCGGGCTCGCGAGTTTCTATCTCAAGAATTACAAAGAGGCTGCGGAAGCGTATCGACAGTCGATCAAACTCGATCCGTACAACGCCGCCGACGCACATTTTGCGATCGGATTGGTTTATCGCGACTGGGGTAAGCCCGACGAAGAGATTCAAGCCTACAAGCAGACGATTCGATTGCGGCCTGATTACGTTGCTGCGTACGAGCGACTCGGCTCACGATATCTGAAATCGAAGAAGTTCAACGAAGCAATCGAAGTGTTTCGACAGCTTTCGGCGTTGAAGCCTGGTGATGCGGTCGCGCCGAATAATATGGGCGAAGCGTATTTCGAGTTGAATAAGTTGAACGAGGCAATGGAATCGTTTCGGCAATCGATCCGTTTGAAACCAGACTTTGGCAAAGCCTACTACAATCTCGGTCGCTGTCTGCTCGCGATGGGCAATCGCGACGCCGCGCTCGAGCAATACACAATCCTCACCAACATCGATCCCGATTGGGCCGAAAAATTGAACGCGATTATCAATCCGTAACCACAGATTACACAGATTAATTCATTACTTCGCCGACAATCGAGGTGAGGGCGTTGTCTTGCAGGATTTTGTTGCGTGGGAGTTGGGCGTGAAGATCGCAGCCGAAAACCGCGTAACGTGATAGCTCTTTGAAGATGTGCTCGCCAAGCAATGACGCACGCGTGACACGTCCGTCGCCCGGCGCATACATCGCGTCAGTCGCCTGCTGCTTCGAGATCTTCACGCCGGTTGACGTTCGATACTCACGCGGCCGTGTCAGCGTTATCCACCGATTACGTTTCTCATCACGCATCACGACCGGCGCGTTGAATGTCTCTTCGCAATCGCCGCCAATAGCCAGAAGAGTCACGGGCGCGTACGTTGTTGTTCTCGTGTCGAGGGCTTCTTGAAATCGACGCGCACGTCGCAACTGCGCCGCGAGATATTCGTCCAGCATGTCTTCTGACCTTCCGTCGGTTCCACTCGCTTTAGCAAAGTGTTGTCGAAACTCAGGTGACGAATAGATCACACTCCATCCATATCGTTTCCACACTTCAGGGTCGTACAAGTCCACCGGCAAAGCCTGCAGATTCTCATCGAGAAATCTCACTGCCTCGCGATGCGGCATCAGTTGAAAGACCGATGGCGTCTTCACGACGTCTTCAGCAGTCAGCTTATTCAGCAACGGAACGCGCCGCCGCAAGCCTTCAGTGATCGAATACCCTTCGACGAGTGTGGCGAAAGCATCCGCAGATCCTTCGTTGGGCACTCCGATCATCACGATTTTGCTGATGTGAGCCGCACCAGGCCACGTCGGCGTAATCGGACTTTCATCCGCCGGCAAATCAGCATCGCCGTACATCGCTGCATAACGCGCGATCAATCCGCCCATCGAATGCGCGACGATGTTGAATTTGAGATCGGGTCGCTGCAGTTTGGTTTTTAATCGATCGATGCGTCTGACGAGTTCGCGTGCGTTGCTGACGTTGTCCTGGCGCCAGTCGTATGCAAAGACGTAAAACGTGTCCTGGTAACCGTCGGCGGCGGGATTCTCCCAGTCGCCGTCACGATAACCTGCATAGCGTCGCAGCGCATCAAGCAAGTCTCTGTAGACGTAAACTTCGGGCAGCAGTTTCGCGAGCTTCACGGTCTCGATAATTTTTCCGGGCACCAGATCATCGCGATTCGCGGCGAGGTCCGGAGTTATCGGCAGTCCTTCCTGGGACGTGCGAAAAGCCGATGGCCAAACTTTTTCACCGGTCTTCGAATTGATCAGTTCAGTTCCGAGAATCCCCGGAATGACGATCACCGGACGCTTTCCGGTTCGCGCGCGAGCGGATGCAAAGATGTGTTCGAGATTGGGAGTCCGTCGAGCCGAAATACACGCACTCGAGACGAGCGAGAGTGCGATCAGAATTAGGAATACATGCCGCCAACGTTCAACTGGAGGTTTAGTCAACTGGCACCGTCCAACGACGATTAATGAGGCTCGCGACAAATCCTGCGCCAAAGCCGTTATCGATATTGACTACAGTTACGTTTGAGGCGCACGAGTTCAGCATCCCAAGCAACGCCGCGACACCACCAAAAGATGCTCCATACCCGATGCTCGTTGGCACTGCTACGACCGGAACACTCACGAGCCCGCCGACAACCGACGGGAGGGCGCCTTCCATTCCTGCTGCCACGATCACGACACGCGAACGCTGCAAGAGGCTGCGCTCAGAGAGCACTCGATGAATTCCGGCGACCCCGGCGTCCCAGATACGGTCGACGACGTTCCCCATTGTCTCTGCAGTTAGTGCCGCTTCTTCAGCAACGGGAATATCACTCGTGCCGGCGGTTACGACTGCGATCGACCCAATGCCCTGGTTGGTCTTATCGCGACGAATTCGCACGAGCTTCGCCGCTTCGTGCCACTCGGCATCCGTGACAACGTTACGAATTTCACCAAAAGTGCCTTCATCGGTCCGAGTGACGAGAATGTTTGGCGAGCGCTGAACGAGCTTTTCAACGATTCCAACAACCTGCGCGCGCGTCTTACCGCCGCCATAGACGACCTCGGGAAACCCCTGTCGGCTCGCACGCGCGTGATCCACGCGCGCAAAGCCGATGTCTTCAAAGTGAAGATTCTTAATGCGGTCGAGGGCCTCGCTGGTTTCCAACTCGCCACTCTTGAAAGCGGACAGTAGCCGGGATAATTCGTTCAGATCCATCTACCCCAGCATGCCACAAAAATTGACACAAAGCACATTGACAAAAACCCGCCAAAACGATCGTTCGTACGGAATAGTGGTTTGTGACTTATGTGCTTTTTTGGCAATATCTGAGGAAGCCGTGTCCACCGTAATCAAAAACACTCGACTGACCCTGGAAATGATCAAGATCGAGCACACGCTGTTTGCGTTGCCATTCGCATTTCTTGGCGCTGTGCTGGCAGCGCGTGGGCTTCCCACGGCCTGGCAGATCCTCTGGATTGTGGTCGCAATGGTGGGAGCGCGATCCGCTGCGATGGCGTTCAATCGCATCGCCGACAGAAACTTTGACGCGAAGAACCCGCGCACCGCTTCGAGAGCGTTGCCGGCGGGTCTGCTTTCAGTCGGCTTCGTCTGGGTATTCACGATTGTCGCGGCGGCGATATTCTTTCTGGCGGCGGCAATGTTGAACCGTCTGACGCTGATTCTTGCGCCTGTGGCACTCGCCTGTGTTCTCTGTTATTCGTTCACCAAGCGCTGGACGCAGTTTTCGCACATCGTGCTGGGCGCTTCACTGGCGATTGCGCCTACGGGCGCATGGATCGCAGTACGCGGCGAGATTGGGAGTCCTGTGCCGCTATTGCTCTCGCTCGTGGTGTTGTTGTGGACTGCAGGATTCGACGTGCTGTATGCCTGTCAGGATTACGATTTTGATCGCAGGGAAGGATTGAGATCGATTCCCGCGCGCTTCGGAATCGCACGCGCGCTCTGGATCGCGCGCGCGCTTCACGCTGGGGCTTTTCTTGGATTGGTCTCGCTGTTTGTGATTACGGGCCTTGGACCAGTCGCTTTCGCGGGAGTGATTGCCACCGGCTTGTTACTTGTCTATCAACATCGATTAGTTCGCGCTGACGACCTCAGTCGCTTGAACGCTGCTTTCTTTACTACCAACGCTTTTGTTAGCGTCATATTGCTGGCGACTTTCGGAAGCGCTGTCTTCCTCAACAAATAGATTCGAGTAATTGAAATGACTTTTTCACACGACGACAAACTAAATGAGATTGAGAAAAGCGTCACGAGCGGCAAGCGTCTCTCATTCGAAGACGGTCTCGCGCTCTACGCCACTGATGATCTGCCGGGACTCGGAAAGCTGGCCGACATCGTGCGACGGCGACGACACGGTCGCACGACGTACTTCAACGTCAATCGCCATCTCAATCCTACAAACATCTGTTACGCCGATTGCAAGTTTTGCGGCTTCTACCGTACGCCGCGCCAACCGGACGCTTACACACACAACATTGACGACAGTTTGAAAGTCGCCGAACGGGCAGTTGCCGAAGGCGCGACCGAGTTGCACATCACTGGCGGACTCAACACAAAACTTCCATTCAGTTACTTTACCGATCTGCTTTCGTCGTTAAAGAAACAGTATCCGCAGTTGCACTTGAAGGCGTTCACGATGGTCGAGTTCGATCACTTCGCTCACTTCTACAAAATGTCAGATGAAGACGTTATCAAGCAGTTGATCGATGCTGGTTTGGATTCATGTCCGGGCGGTGGAGCGGAGATCTTTCGCGAACCAACGCGTTCGATGATTTGTGCGCACAAGTGCAACGCCGAACGCTGGCTTGAGCTGCAGGGTAAGATTCACGCCGCCGGACTCAAGACCAACGCAACGATGCTTTACGGGCATATCGAGTCGATCGAAGACCGCGTCGATCACCTCGTCAAACTTCGCGAGCAACAGGAGAAGTCCGGCGGTTTTCAGTGCTTCATACCCCTCGCGTTTTATCCACCCGACACTCAGTTGGCCCACTTGCCTGGACCATCCGGAGTGGATTCATTGAA
>DASYPN010000409.1:0-2069 GCA_036006625.1 Pyrinomonadaceae bacterium
CGGCGGATATGTTTTTATCAATCCCGACACTGCCAAGCCGTACACCGACGTCAAGCACGCGTTCAGGACGGCTTGTCAGTTAATGGAGATTGAAAACCTACATTGGCACGACTTGCGTCACACATTTGGGACCGGGCTTGCGGAAGCGGGTTGCAGTGAAGCGACGATCGCCGATCTGATGGGGCATTCTGATCCGCAGACAACTCGTCGTTACACTCACGCCACCGATCGTGCGAAACGAGCGGCGGTCGAAGCGGTAAGACTGAGCGTCTGCCACAATCCTGCCACAAAACAAGAACGGCCACCTTTGCAGGTAGCCGTAAGTGCTTGAGAATAATGGTCGGGGCGAGAGGATTCGAACCTCCGACCTCACGGTCCCGAACCGTGCGCTCTACCAGGCTGAGCCACGCCCCGACAGGGTTGGATGATAGGGAAGCACAATGAACGTGTCAAATCAGCCACAAAGTCACAGAGACGAATTGAAGTTTCTAATTGCCATGCACCGTCGTTTCATCAAGCAGCACGTTCTGTGGATCGACTTCGATGCCGGTGGGCTTTTCACGCAGTGGAATGCGTGCGATCCATAACTTGCCGTCGGGCTGCAGGACCATGTCGCGTTTACCGTTCGTTGTCTTGATGGTGATCGGAATCGGATCGGTGAAAGCGACGCCCGTCTGACGCTGCGTCACAACCACTCGCAGCTCCTTCCTCCCGAGCCAAAACCAATCCACGTAATACTGGGGGTGGCCACTGTCGTACACCCAGCGCGCGAAGAACCCGCGAAGATTTTTCCGCGACGCTTTCTCAAGCGCGGCGCGCAGATCCTCGGAGCTCGCGGTCGCGTTCTTGTGTGCAGAGTAGTAGTCGCGAATGCCTCGGAAAAATGCGTCGTCTCCGAGCTGAGAACGCAACATGTGCAGCACCCACGCGCCTTTCTGATAGTTGTTGGCGTTGAGCAGGTCCATGAGATTCTCAGTGTCGCGATCGAAGATCGGCACGAGCTTCTTCTTCTCATACGCAAACACAGCCAGCGCGGCGTTGTTCATAGAGACTCGAAATGCATCTTCGCCCTCAAAACGTTGCACGAACAATGCGGCGAAATACGTCGCGAAACCCTCACTCAACCACAGGTCGGACCACGTCGACTCAGTAACTGAGTCGCCAAACCACTGATGCGCGATCTCGTGTGCAATCACGTTCACGTTGTTGCCAGGTATGCCAAACCTTTTGCTCATTCCAATCGACGGCGTCGCCGCACGACTGAAGAGATTGCTGGTGAACACGATCGCGCTCGAATTCTCCATCCCGCCAAAACGAGTTGCGCCGACAATCAACGCGAGCTTCTCATAAGGATAAGGAGCGACTGTGTTCGTAAAGTAGTCCACCACCGGCCCGCCCGGCGAGAAGCCCTTCAGGGCGAGGTCGCGCTCGGAAAGCGGCACGTAGTACGAAAGCGGTGTCACCGCACGCTCGACTGGTTCGACTTTCGCAAACTGACCCACCGCGATGATCATGCAATACGGTGGAATCGGCACAGCTTCCGTGTAGGTCCAGGTGCGTTGACCGGTCGCAGTGGTCTCTACGTGTTCCAGCTTGCCGTTAGCCACAACTTCCTGATTAGGGGGAACAGTGATGTTGAAAGTGATCGGCGCCTTCGCCGACGGATGATCGAGAGTCGGGATCCAGTGATGAACACGATTGGGCCAGTTGTCGCCAACCGCTGATGGGTTGCCATCTTTGTCTTTCGTGAGAATCAAACCGTCTTTAGGTTTGCCGTGATACTCGACTGTCAGCGGCAATACACCGCCTGGCACTGCATCACTCGAGAGCGTGACGAGGAGCTTTCCATCTTTGTGTGTGAATTTAACGTCCTTTGAAGCGATTGTGACGCGATCGACGGTGAGTTCGCCGAAGTCGAGGTCGATCACACGCGTTGGTTTCAAAACCTTGATGTAAATGCGCGCGCTCGCGGAACTGATTTCGGTGAGTTGATCGTTGAGACTAATATTGACGAGATAATTCTGCGGTTGCCACGTGTCGATGAGACGCTCAACACGTGCTGCGAGTGC
>DASYPN010000410.1:0-20369 GCA_036006625.1 Pyrinomonadaceae bacterium
CGCAAGACGTGATGAATACGTTGCACTTCTGATTGACGAGATGCTGCCGCAAGTCGCGCGTGAGCAGCTCGCTGAATACTGCGACGTGTTTTGTGAAGAGAAGGTATTTACCACTGACGAATCGTGGAAGATTCTTTCGGCTGCGCGTTGCCATGGGCTGGGCTTGCGGATGCATGCCGATCAGCTTTCGCTTTCCGGTGGCGCAAAACTGGCCGCTGAGTTAGGAACGGTCACTGCAGATCATCTCGAACATACAGACGCGGCAGGAATCGCGGCCCTCAAAGAAGCGGGCGTGCAGCCTGTGTTGTTGCCAGGTTCCGTTTACGCGCTCGGCTCAACGCGTTATCCGGCCGCGCGCGAGATGATCGACGCTGGGCTTGGTGTGGTGCTGGCGACTGATTTCAATCCGGGTTCTTCACCGACGCCTTCGATGACGATGATCCTCTCGCTTGCAGCGACACACCTGAAGATGGCACCCGCGGAAGCGATCACTGCAGCGACGATCAACGCTGCTCACAGTTTGAATCGCGGCGATCAGATCGGTTCAATCGAACCCGGGAAGATTGCTGACTTCGTGATTCATGATTGCGACGACTATCGCGAGCTCGCTTATTTTTTCGGCATCGAACATCCATCGAGTGTTTACGCGCGAGGAACAAAAATCAAATAGGTCCTATAAGACATATAGGACCTATAAATTTATCGTTGACGCTTACTCCCTGTTGCCTTATTATCGCCGCAACACTGGAAAGGAGGTGATTCTAAAATATATGAGTTCTTATCACAGTGAGGTGGCTGCGGCCTGACCTCTGAACCAGCTAACTCGTTAGGATTCTGGTTCGGTAGTCTCACTGCAAAGTGCTCCTCCTTTCTGGAAGCTGCACACAGTCAGCCTTAGGCCAATCCCAACAGTTCACCGAAGCCGTCCACGGCAATGTCGTGGACGGCTTTTTCACTCAAGGACAAAAAGCCACACAAAGCGCAAAAAGATAAAAGATTAAACCGACGATCTGTGGTCTTCTCGCTTTGTGGAGCACGAACTTTTATGGCAAGCTCGCCCGCAGAGATCAGACTTGTCAGCCTCCGAATCCCCCGTTTTTCACGATCCACATGGCCGGCGTTGGCGGCGCGTTCGTCGTATATGGTTGGGCCTCTCGATTGTTGCTACCGGATTAGCGGTTGTTTTTATCGCGAGTGTGCTCGCGAATCCCGTTCTTCCGACGTTTAATCTCCGACAGATTCCGAGCCTGCCACACTCGGCGGATCTGAAGCCCAAGCCGCCAAATCTCCCGGCGAATCCATCCGAGAAAAAAGCTAAAAAAGCCCAGATTGAACTACAACACGCTCTCGCGACGACGCGTTACGTCGTTCCGGGCCGCCGCCGCTCGAATCTCGCTGCTGTTCCGCCGCCGCCGACAGTTCCCGCGCCAATAGTCCCGACAACGCGTCCGCTCTCAGTCGGGTTCTTTATCAACTGGGACGAGTCCAGTTACGAATCGCTCAAACGCAATTTGAATCACATGGATTGGGTTGTAGCTGAGTGGTCGCACATTCAAAACGTTCCTGACGGATCAAATCCACTCGTCACTGACGTTCACATACCCGCGCTTAACTGGATTCGCGTTACGCGTCCTCAAACGCGGATTCTTCCGATGGTTCAGAACGTCATCGACGAGAAATGGCAGGGCGACTTACTCGCGCGAACGATCGCCGACGAGCCGCACCGGCAGAATCTCATTAACGCGTTGACCTCGTTTGTGCAGGACAACAGATTCGCAGGCATCTGTGTCGATTTCGAAGAGCCACCGAAGAGCGCGCAAGCCAATCTGCTTACTTTCATGCAGGAGCTGCACTCAACTTTCGCGGCGAAAGGATTGCTGGTGGTCCAGGCCGTGCCTTTCGACGATCCGGACTGGAATTACAAAGCCTACTCCGCTGCGAGCGACTACCTGATCATCATGGCTTACGACCAGCACTGGACGGGCAGCGACGCTGGACCAGTCGCCGCGCAGGATTGGTTCGAACAAAACATCATCAAGCGCATGCGCGAGTTGGATCCAAACAAGACCATCATCGCGCTCGGCAATTATGGTTATAACTGGAGCGACGCGAACAACACCGCCGACGAAGTCACGTTTCAGGAAGCATTGATCAGCGCGCGCGAATCGAGCACGGAGCCTGCATTCGACCAGGCCACACGCAATCCTTACTTTGAATACGACGAAGAAGATGAGTCGCATCACAAAGTCTGGTTTCTCGATGCGGTGACGGCTTACAACGAGATGCGTGCGGCGAGTGGATTCAAGCCAGCGGGTTTCGCCATCTGGCGACTCGGATCTGAAGACCCGTCAGTGTGGTCCTTACTCGGCACGCAAAACAGTTCGCCTGATCTGTTGCGAAGCATCGACTACGGTTACGAAGTCGACTTCGAGGGGAATGGCGAGTTGTTGAAAGTTATGTCGCGGCCACAGAGAGGCGCGCGTGATCTGGAGTTGGATTCCTCGAGCGGGTTTATCAAGTCGGAACAGTTCACCGCACTGCCGTCGTCGTACGTGGTGCAACGAACAGGTGACCGGCCGGGTTTGCTCGCACTGACTTTCGACGATGGTCCGGATCCGAAATGGACGCCGGCGATTCTCGATATTCTCAAAAGGGAAAATGTGCCGGCCACGTTCTTTATCATCGGCAAGAACGGCCAGGCTTATCCGGATCTCTTGCGCCGCATCGTCAACGATGGTCACGAGCTCGGCAACCATTCCTTCACACATCCGAACCTCGGTGAAATTCCGTTGTCGTTGACTGAGCTCGAACTCAACGCAACACAGCGACTGATCGAATCGGTAGTCGGACGCTCAACAGTGCTGTTTCGTCCTCCGTACTTCGGCGACGCTGAAGCTGACAAGCCGCAGGAAGTCGAACCGGCACTCGTGGCGCAACGTCTCGGCTACATCATGGTCGGAGTTCGCATCGATCCTGACGACTGGCAGCTTCCAGTCACTGCCGATCAGATCGTTCAGCGCACGATGGATCGCGCGTTGGACACGAATCCGGAAACACGTGGCCAGGTCGTACTCCTGCACGATTCCGGTGGTGATCGTTCCGCGACCATCGAGGCGTTGCCGCGTCTGATTCACGAGCTCAAAGCGCGCGGGTTTCAGTTCGTCGCTGTTTCTGATCTTGCCGGCATTTCGAGGGATCAGGCGATGCCGGTTATTCCGCCGAATCAACGTGTGTTTACGCGCGCGGATGCGGTCGCGTTCTTCTTCCTGTCGACTGGCGGCTGGGCGTTGCAGTGGACTTTTTTGATCGGGATTATGCTCGGGGTTTTGCGGCTGCTGTTTATCGGTTCACTTGCGCGTAGCCAGTGGATGCGATCAAAACGCCGGCAACTGACACACGCCGGCATCGATCACTCGCCATTCGTTTCGATCATTGTTCCTGCATATAACGAACAGCTCGTGATCGTGAATACGATCCGCAGTCTGCTCAATTCCAATTACTCGAAATACGAAATAATCGTCGTTGACGACGGTTCGGAGGACGCCACCAGCAAAGTTGTTACTGAGCAATTTGCGCGTGACGAGCGCGTCCGGCTCATTACGGTTTCAAATGCAGGAAAGGCCACTGCGTTGAATACGGGTTTGCGGCATGCGCGTGGCGAAATCATCATCGCACTCGACGCTGACACGCTCTTTGATCCGCAAACAGTCGGCGCGCTCGCGCACCGGTTCTACGATCCGAAGCTCGGCGCGATTGCAGGTAATGCGAAGGTTGGGAATCGTGTGAACCTCGTCACGCGCTGGCAGGCGCTCGAATACATCACCTCGCAGAACATGGACCGCCGGGCGTTTGCGAGTCTGAATTGCATCACGGTTGTTCCGGGCGCGGTGGGTGCGTGGCGAAAAGATTTGCTCGTCGAAGTCGGCGGTTTTCCGTCTGACACGCTCGCCGAGGATCAGGACCTGACGTTACGGATCAGACGGCTTGGTTACACGATTGGCTATGAGGAAGCGGCGATCGCGTGGACGGAGGCGCCACACGATCTACGTTCGTTAGCGAAGCAACGATTTCGTTGGGCGTATGGGACGTTGCAGTGCATGTGGAAGCATCGCGATGCACTCTTTCGTCCGCGTTATGGGACGCTCGGGTTTATCGCAATGCCGAATGTTTGGATTTTCCAGATCCTGTTTCCGCTAATCTCGCCGGTGATGGATCTGATGTTGATTTACGTGCTGGCTTCGGATGCGTGGGAGCGCTGGCAATCAAGCGGCTACACGTCGACAAATCTGCAGCAGGTGCTGCTCTACTACGCGTTGTTTCTCGCGATCGATTGGGCCACTGCGTGTTTTGCGTTTCTGTTGGAGAAGCGTGAGCGATGGAGTTTGTTGTGGTGGTTGTTCCTGCAGAGGTTTTGTTACCGGCAGGTGATGTACTACGTGATGATCAAATCGGTGGCGATGGCGATTCGTGGGCCGGTTGTTGGATGGGGCAAGCTTGAACGGAAAGCGACTGCTGAGGCTGGGCCATGATTTTAGCCGCGGATAAACGCAGATGGGCGCTGATCTGCGTCCTGATCCTCATCGCATTTGGTTTCCGGCTATTCATCGCAGTGCGCCTTCCGAATGACGAACCAGACGATGGTCGGGTCTATTCACAAATCGCTCGGAACCTCCTCGAGCAACATGTTTATTCTCACGACAGTCAACCACCTTACGCCCCGTCGTTAATTCGTCTTCCCGGTTATCCATTCTTCCTTGTCGCTGTTTATAAAATCTTTGGAGTTGGCAATAACACTGCCGTGCGTGTGGCGCAGGCAGTGATCGACACCGCGACTTGCGTGTTGATTGCGTTAGTCGTTTTCGAATGGGTCATCGACGAGGAACGTAAACGACGCGCGGCTCTAATCGCGCTCGGTCTCGCCGCAGTGTGTCCGTTCACAGCGATCTACGTCGCGACGATCCTCACCGAAGTGATCACAAATTTCCTGGCCGCCGCGATGGTGCTGGCGGCGACATTCGCTTTCAAAGCCACGACACGGAAACGAGCGCTGGTTTGGTGGATTGTGACGGGTTTACTCGCCGGACTCTCGGTGCTGTTTCGTCCAGACGCCGGTCTCTTTGCCGCAGCGATTGGTTTCACGTTGCTTCTTACATCCTTGCGCCGGATCCGTCAGGCCATTCTTTTCGCGGCAGTCTTCTCGCTCGCTTTCTGTCTCGTTCTCGTTCCGTGGACGATTCGCAATCGACGACTGTTCCACGTCTTTCAGCCACTCGCCCCGGCGCATGCTGAAATGCCGGGCGAGTTTGTTCCGTACGGCTATTTGCTGTGGGTGCGGACGTGGCTCGACGACGAGCGTTACGTCGCCCCGGCACTGTGGGCGATGGATACGAAACGTATGAGTATCGACGATTTTCCTGACAGTGCATTCGACTCGGATGAAGAGCGAGACCGCGTGGCTGCGTTGCTCCATAAGTACAATTATCCGGATGAGGAGGAGAGCGCTCAAGAGGAACAAGCGTCCGCGGATGATGACGATCAGGATCAGGATGAAGGAGAGGAATCGAAGGATGAAGAGCAGCCCGAGCAAACCGAGCAGCCCGATGAAGCCAACGTCGAGATGACGCCGGCGATTGATGCGGGCTTTGCGCAAATCGGGCAGGAACGAGTCGCACACTCACGCTTTCGCTATTACGTCGTTCTTCCGCTAAGACGAGCGGTAACACTCTGGTTCGACACGCATTCGCAGTATTACCCATTCAATGGCGAACTACTGCCGCTCGACGATCTCGATTACGACATTCACCAGCAGTACTGGTTGCCGCTGTTCACCGCGTTGACGTGGATTTACACGTTGCTTGGTGTGATTGGAGGTTTGCTGCTCTGGCGTTCGCGCGATCCGAGTTCGCGAAGATGGTTGTTGCTGGCAGTGTTACTAATGTTTCTGCGTCTCGGATTTTTCGCAACGCTCGAAAACCCCGAGCCACGTTACACCGTCGAGTTGTTTCCGTTTCTAATCATGCTCGCTGGTGCAGGCGTTGCGATATTCAGAGGGTTCAGGGCGTCGGTGAAGGAGACGCCGCCGGACGCTCTGACGGCGGAATAACTGCCGGATTGGGAGTATCGGTCGACGAATGCAGGTGAATCGCTTTCCAGGCCGTACCGATGCGTTTGAATACAAGGGTCATTCGACCTGACACGGTTTCCGGGACACCTTTGTAAGTTTGCGACTGCGTCCACAGACAAGTCACAAGAGCGCCGTTAGTTCCGAGCATCGTCACCGAAACATCGCGTACATCAAGTTTTGCATCCTTGATTTCGGGATAGGAGCTTTCGCGATTTTTCTTCACCTGTTCCCAGCCCTTCGTAACAGTGCCGTTGTAGTTGAAGAGACTGAGACGAGGATTATTCCAATAGGCTCCCATTACTTCGTTGACGCTCGCGTGGCGAATTCCGTCGAGCAAAGCGTTGAATGCAGCGAGTACACCTTCGGAGCCTGGCGCCTCTGCGGGTGGAGCCGGTTTCTTCGTTGCGGTTTGTTTTGGAGCAGGCGCGGCTTTCTCCGGCTCACTAGTCGGCTTTGGCTTTGCGGCACGGTTTGTATTGGTCGTGCGTTGTCGCTCGGTGGTCGTCGAGGAGTTTGAATTCTGCGCAACAACAACTCCGCACGTTAACGTCAGAACAAACAGCAAACTCATTCCTCTAATCATCGCTAAACTCCTTATCCACAGATTACATAGACCACGGGATGCCGCTTCGTAGTCTTGTGACGGATGCCTCACGACCGATCACGTCGAAGACTTCAAACATTGATGGACCAACTGCCTGACCTGTCAGCATCGTACGAGAACCGTTGATTAGCAAACCCGCTTTGACGCCTGCCTCGTCAGCAAACTCACGCAACGCCGCTTCAGAAGTCTCAGCATTGAATGGCTCTACATTCTCCAACTTGTCGGCGAGACCATTCAGCAGCTCACGCAAACGCGGTTCTTTGCGCAAATTCTTGTTAACTGCGGCTTCATCGAAATCGAAGTCGTCAGAGAAATATGCGCGACCCTGCGAAGAAAAGTCTTTCAAAGTGAAATAGCGTTCGCGAATCAGATTGACCGTCTTACTAAACCACTCACGATCGTCGTCGTCATACTCTTCGCGCCAGAGTTTGTTCGCGCGCAGTTCGGTTTTGAGCATCGGAAACAACTCGTCGAGCGGCATCGTGCGAATGTATTCGGCATTCATCCACAGCGCTTTGTCGTCGGTCCAACGTCGCGGATCGCTCTCCTGGAAGTTGAAGATCGCGTTTGCGCGATTGATGCCTTCGAGTGAGAAGTATTCCACCAGCTCCTCTTTGGTCAACACCTCTTTCCCTTCCGGCGGCGCCCATCCGAGAAGTGCGAGAAAGTTGCGAAACGCCGCGGGAACGAAACCGCGGTCGCGATAAGTTGTTAGAGAAACAACTTCGCCGTGTTTGCGTTTCGAGAGCTTTCCTTTGTTTGGAGCGAGTATCAGCGGCAGGTGCGCGAACTGCGGCACCGGCGCGCCCAACGCCTCGTACAGGAGAATTTGCTTGTGCGTGTTGGTGAGATGGTCCTGGCCGCGGATCACGTGCGTGATGCCCATCGCGATGTCGTCGATCACGACTGACAGGTTGTAGAGTGGGTGACCATCTGAACGAAGCAACACGAGATCTTCGATCTCGGAGTGACTGCGCTCCTGCGGTCCATAAACGATGTCGTCAAATCGTGTTTGACCTTTGTTCGGAACCTTCAAACGCACCGCGAACGGCTCGCCCGCCGCAGCACGTCGATCGGATTCCTCTTTGGGCAAGTCGCGAAACGGATTACTGCGCTGGTCCTTTCCTTCGGCTTCCTGCGCGCGTGCTCGTTCGGAGATGTCTTCTTTTACGCTCTTATCTTCGCGCTGTTCCTTCGGTGTGAAGTCGCGATACGCCTTGCCCTCTTCGAGCAGACGGTTCGCGGCAGCGCGATGTGCGGGCCCATTGTCAGATTGAAAGACGAGATCCTCGTCGTAATCGAGACCGAGCCACTCGAGTCCTTCGATGATCGAGCGTGTGGATTCGTCAGTTGAACGTTGCAGATCGGTGTCTTCGATGCGCAACAGAAACTTGCCGCCGGTCTTCCGCGCGTAAAGCCAGTTGAAGAGAGCGGAACGTGCGGCGCCGATATGGAGATAGCCGGTTGGTGATGGAGCAAAGCGAACGCGAACAGACATAGGCCACAAAAAGTTCAGCCACAAAGACGCACAAAATGCACAAAAGGTTTAGCTGGATTCATTTGTGCTTTTTGTGCTTCTTTGTGGCTCAAAAAATCTGGCGGAGATGACAGGATTCGAACCTGTGAAGGGCTTTTGACCCTTAACGGTTTAGCAAACCGCCGCCTTCAGCCACTCGGCCACATCTCCATGCCGCAACTCAGGCGAAGACCAATTCTAGTCGGGAGTCGCGGATTGTCAAGGTAGCCGCAGCCTTGCTTTGTCATTTTGCATCTGGGGATCGTTTGCGAGCCTTGCGCGCAACTCGCTGAAGATCCTCGCGACGTGTGCATCGGATGGTTGCGTCAGGCGGTAGTGAGTCCATTTGCCGTCGCGGCGCGCAGCGACGAGTCCGGCGCGGCGCAGATACGCAAGGTGTCGCGAAACTTTTGGTTGATTGGTCCTCAGAACTTCAACGCACGAGCAGACGCAGAGCTCCTCATCGCCCAGCAGGTGGATGAGTCGCAGGCGAGTGTTATCGGCCAGTGCTTTGAAAACCAGTTCCAAGTCCATTGCCGGAATTTACGATGTTCGTGGTGCCTCGGTTCATTTTGAGAGAACAGTATTGACATTACTACCGCGGCAGAGTACTTTACGCCATGAAGTATCGCCTATGTGCGAGATAGCAAAAGCCAACGATTGGAGTACAATGCGGCCAAGATGACGCTTCTCGAGAGTATTAACTCACCTGCAGACCTGCGCACGCTTTCACCTGATCAACTTCGAACCGTTGCCGACGAAATTCGCGCTTACATCCTCGAAACGATGTCGCGTGTTGGCGGCCATACGGGCGCTTCGCTGGGCGCCGTCGAACTCGCGGTGGCGCTGCACTACGCGTTCGACACCCCACGCGATCGTTTGGTCTGGGACGTCGGTCATCAGGCGTACGCACACAAGATTCTGACCGGCAGGCGCGATCTACTTCCGACAATCAAGTCATATGGCGGCCTCAGCGGTTTTCTACGTCGCGACGAATCTGAATACGACACCTTCGGCGCCGGACACGCGTCCACGTCTCTCTCAGCCGCGCTCGGAATGGCTATCGCGCGCGATCGAAAAGGCGAAGACCATCACGTCGTCGCGTTAATCGGCGATGCTTCGCTCGCGGGCGGAATGGCGATGGAGGCGATTAACCAGGCCGGCCATCTGAAGAGCCGCCTGATCGTCGTGCTCAACGACAACGAAATGTCGATCGCGCCCGCAGTCGGCGCGTTGACTGGCTATCTCAATCGCATTCGCGGCGCGCACGGCTATCATCGCTTCAAAGACGAAGTTGAAGAGAAACTGCTCGCGATTCCTTCAGTCGGTGAGCGACTGCATCACGCTGCGAAGACGATGAAAGACGTGATCGCCGCCGCAGTGCTACCGGGCGCGCTCGTCAGCGAACTCGGTTTCAAATATATCGGCTACGTTGATGGTCACAATCCGCGGGCACTCGTCGCTGCTTTGCGGGAAGCGAAACAGATTAAAGACGGACCAGTCATCGTTCACGCTTTGACGACGAAGGGCAAAGGTTTTCCGCAAACTGAGCCCGACTATTATCGCTGGCATGCAACCGGCCCGTTTGATCTGAAAACCGGAAAACCGCACAAGAGCTCATCAAAGACGCCGACTTACACGAAAGTATTTGGCGACACGCTGGCAGAGCTGATGGAGAAAGATCCGAAGGTCGTCGCTCTGACTGCTGCGATGCCGGATGGCACTGGCGTTTGCACTGCGCTCGAGAAGTTTCCCGAAAGATCTTTCGATGTTGGTATCGCCGAGCAACACTGCGTCACGTTTGCAGCCGGCATGTCGTGCGAAGGACTGAAGCCCGTGTGCGCGATCTATTCAACCTTCCTGCAGCGTGGCTACGATCAGTTGATACACGACGTCTGCATTCAGGATCTCAACGTGAAGTTCTGTCTCGATCGTGGTGGTGTTGCCGGCGGTGACGGCCAAACTCATCACGGACTGCTCGACATCGCGTATCTGCGACCGGTACCAAACATCGTCGTGATGGCGCCAAAAGACGAAGGCGAGATGCGCGACATGTTGTTCACGATGCTGGAGCATGTCGGACCGGCCGCGATGCGTTATCCGCGCGGTAACGGCGTCGGCGTTCCGATCGATCGCGAGCCCGAGCTGCTCGAAATCGGCAAGGGTGAAATACTGCGTGACGGTGGAGAAGTAGCGATTGTCGCTTACGGTTCCATGGTCCACCCATCACTCGAGGCTGCCGAGCGACTCGCGAAGGACCGCATCGACACCACGGTTGTGAACGCAAGATTTGTTAAGCCACTCGACACTCCGTTGCTACTCGCCCTCGCGCGCACAAAACGTGTGATCGTGACGGTCGAGGAAGCATACCTGGCCGGTGGTTTCGGATCGGCGGTGATGGAGTTGCTCGAAGAGAATGGTCTGCAGGACAAGGTCCACGTGGTGCGCATGGGAATCCCGGATCGCCTTATCACTCACGGTGACGCAAAATTATTGCTGGCGAAGTACGGGCTCGACGGTGACGGCATCTACAACCGCGTGAAAGAGAGTATCGACGTGCTCGACGATCGACGCACGAAGGCGCGCCGCACCGTGTCGTAAAAGCCACAAAGAGAAATAGCCACAAAAACGCACAGAAGTCACAAGAAATGATTTTTGTGCCTTTTCGTGGCAAACAGTGCACCATTTCCGTTCTTCTTCCCTGGATTTCTCCCCAAAACCAGCTAGGTCTGGCGTGGCCTCGTGATTGCAACGTATTTTTGAGGCAAACCTCCCGACAATTGTGCCTAGAAGTGAAACGATGAAATACAGATTCGATAACGTGACAGATTCTCCCGATGTGGGTTCGGAACCGCACTTTGATGACGAGCGAACGCTGCTTTCCGCGCGTCGCGTCGTGCCATTGGAGAAGATCAATGCGAAGACACGACACCGCAAAAGTTGGTTTCTCGGCGGCGCGTTTGCAGTGGCGATGATGCTCGGCGCTGCTTCGGCGCTGCTCGCGTCGTACCTGAAGATGCGGGACGTTCAAACCGCGCCGGTTGCAGTAACGCAGGTTGACGTGCCGGAAGAAGCGCCAGTGGCGGTGAGCGCGAATCCCCCGGCTGAGACACCTGTTGCCGTCGTCGAAGAACCATCTCCGGAAGTGTCTCCGGAAGTAACCGATACAGAAGAATCGATTCCTGAGGAGACAACGAAAAAAGCGCCGGTGAAGCGCAGATCAGTCGTCGTTGCTGCTGCAAGGCCTGACGACTACATGAGTGATCAAAGCGACACGAGGAGAATGAACGAACAAGACGCGTTACATCAGATTCGTGATAACGTGCTTTACGATGAATGGCAGGAGCGACGTGCTCGACGTGTTTGGCGGCGCGAACGTCGTCGCGCTGAGCGCTACAACCATCGCGATCTTTCGAATCTCGATGAGATCTTCGAGGGCCGCAGAAGACCAAATCCATAGTCTGCAAAAATAGATGATTGACGTAAAACTGATCGAGTGGCATCATCTGTTCAACTACGTTAGTGCGCCCTAAGTTTTTCAACTCACACTTTTAATAGCAATCCCCGACATTTGATTAATGGATCTGTATTTCGCGCCCCCAGGCGGGATTGGTGAATCATCATGACTAGACAAATGTATCGCGAGCGGGAGTGTATCCACCGCGACGAAGGCGCTGATGGTGATTTCTACAATGGTGTTTTTTACGTTCAGGCTTTGCAACGACTCCGCGTCAATGAAGCCGTGCAAATGGCGAGTAAAGTTACCGCATTCTTTTGGGCCGATGCTCCACACATTCTCGTTTGGCTCTGCGATAGTTGCGCGACAGAGCTGCGATTGACTGAAACACCGCGAGCGATGACGCGGCGCGCTTGAAACAGGATTTACAGGAGCATTCTTGTTAATCTTCTGGCGTGAAGCGCGAACGAATAGACAAGCTGCTTGTCGAGCGAGGCCTCGCAGACTCGCGCACAAAAGCACAGGCAATGGTGATGGCCGGTGTCGTGCTTGTCGACGAGCAGCGGGTTGAAAAACCTTCCCACCAGTTCGATACCAACTCAGCAATACGAATAAAAGGGGGCTACGATCCGACTACGCGATACGTAGGGCGTGGAGGTCTGAAGCTCGAAGCAGCGTTGCGTGAGTTTGAGATCGACGTTTCGGGGTTCGTGTGTCTTGATGTCGGTGCATCGACCGGGGGTTTTACTGACTGCCTGCTGCAAAACGGCGCGAAGAAAGTTTTCGCAGTAGACGTGGGTCACAACCAGATCGACTGGAGACTGCGCAATGATCCGCGCGTTGAAGTTCGCGAAGGAGTAAACGCTCGCTATCTCACGCCGGCGGATTTTCAACAAAAGTTCGATCTCGTGGTGATGGACGTTTCGTTTATTTCGGTGACGAAGGTCTTGCCCGCGATTGTTCCGCTGCTTGCGCCAGACGGATCGATCATCACGCTCATCAAACCACAGTTTGAGGTCGGTCGCGGAGAAGTGGGTGGCGGCGGAATCGTGCGCGACGAGGCGAAGAGGTTGCGCGTTGTCGAAGAGGTAAACAACGCCGCGCGCGCCCTCGGGCTCGTGGTTGTGAACCTGATCGAATCACCCATCACCGGCGCTGAGGGAAACGTGGAGTTTTTGGCGCTCTACAAGGTTTGAACTCTCTGCCTACGCGCGAAAGGCGCAGAATTGACTGTCTGCCTAAGCGCCGAAGGCGCGGAATATGAAAGCCAGGGGCAAGCGCCGAGTAGAGCGAGGCGCGTCGCCCCTGGTTATTAAGAAAAAATGCGGCGAGCTCTGAAGGAGCGGAATAACCGGCATCGTTATTTCGCACTTTCAGTGCTCACTCGATCTAATCTCTTCTAACCAGGGGCGACGCGCTTCGCT
This sequence comes from Pyrinomonadaceae bacterium, assembly GCA_036006625.1. GTDB lineage: Bacteria > Acidobacteriota > Blastocatellia > Pyrinomonadales > Pyrinomonadaceae > PSRF01. Next base: position 13,126 of record DASYPN010000410.1, read on the forward strand.
CCGCTCAGCGCTTGCCCCTGGCTCTCATATTTCGCGCCTGTGGCGCTGTTTCCCTTTGTGCCTTGGCTCTCATATTTGGCGCCTTTGGCGCTATTTACCTTTGCGCCCTGGCGTGAGGATGTTTTACGCTTCCCCTCCATGTCGACAATCGAGCGGATAGGCATCGTCCTTAAACCGCATCAACCTGAAGCGCTGAAGACCATCTGCGAGCTGGTGGTGTGGCTTGCCGAGCGTGACATCAAGCTCATTGGCGGACCGGAGCTCCAGCGCGAACAGATCGAGCATGAGACCGGGTGCCCGGTCAAACAGGTTGTTAATGAGAACCTCGCCAGCGAAGTCGATCTGATGCTGGTGCTCGGCGGCGACGGCACCATGATCGCCACGGCGCGCACGATCGGCGATCAGGAAGTGCCGGTTCTCGGTGTCAACTACGGCGGTCTTGGATATCTCGCAGAATTTCGTATCGAAGAGCTTTACACCGCGCTCGAGTCGATCCTCTCAGGGAATTACCGGCTCGACCGGCGTGTGATGCTCGCGGTTGAGTTGCGACGTGCCGGCGAGCCACCCAAGACGAGCCGGGTTCTAAACGACGTCGTCATCAACAAGTCAGCTCTTGCACGTATCATCGAAATCGAGGCTTATCTAAACAGGCAGTTCGTCAACTCGTTTCGGGCTGATGGTTTAATCGTTTCAACGCCGACTGGTTCAACTGCCTACAATCTTTCCGCCGGTGGGCCAGTGATCTTTCCATCAATGAACGCGGTGGTTATTACTCCCATCTGTCCTTTCACACTCTCGAATCGTCCCATCGTCGTGCCGGACGACGCTGAGATCGAGTTGTTATTGAAGACGGACCAGGAAGAGGTGGCATTGACGCTTGATGGTCAGGTCGGTTTTCCTCTGAAAGTTGCGGATAAAGTCGTGATTCGAAAGAGCCGCACGACATTCAATCTCATTCAGCCAATGAACAGAAACTACTTCGACGTTTTGCGCGACAAGCTGCGTTGGGGTCGTTAGCTCAGTCCCGCGGTGGGTACGAAGGTAAAACATGTCTGACAAAAGAGACGATAAACGAGTCGATCGAGACGCGTTTGAACGCGAGATAGGCACCGATCTCGACGAAGAAACTCCTGACAAGCCGAAAGGCATCGCGCTCCACAACAAGATCCTCATCGGCCTCGCGCTCGGTGTAATCGCCGGTGTGACTGTCAACAAGCTTTTTACCGGCGATAATCCGAAGGTCGTGTGGGTCGTGGACAACATCACTCAGCCAGTGGGCCAACTGTTTCTGCGCTTGCTGCTGATGATTGTTGTGCCGCTCGTCTTCGCTTCCCTTGTGGTGGGCGTCGCGGGTATTGGCGATATCCGCAAACTTGGCCGCGTTGGTCTCAAGTCGTTTGGCTACTGCCTGGTGGTTTCTGCGATCTCAGTAGCGATTGGTCTCACGCTCGCAAACACAATCAAACCCGGCAAACGCATCGATCCGACTACATCCGCGGCGTTGCAGCAGCGATATGCCAACGATGCGACGAAGACTGTCGAAGCCGCGAAGCAGGCAAGCAGTGCAGCGCCGAAACCCCTGATGGCTGTTGTAGAAACGATCGTTCCCAAAAACCCGTTTTTCGCGATCTCCGGCAAAGAAGATCCGAACATGCTGCACCTCATGTTCTTTGCACTCATCATCGGGATTGCAATCACGCTGTTGCCTGTGACGGTGACTGAGCCGTTGCTGCGTGTGCTCGAAGGCGTTTATGAGATCACGGCAAAGATCATCGAGATGATCATGAAGTTTGCGCCGTACGCCGTCGCGTGTCTGCTCTTTAACAACACCGCGCGTTTCGGTCTCGACTTGCTGCAGGCACTCGCGTGGTTTGTAGTGACTGTGCTGCTCGGCTTGTCGCTGCACATGTTCGGCGTTTACTCGCTTTCGATCTACTTTCTCTCGCGCATGTCGCCGATCGAATTTTTCCGTCGTATTAAGACGGTGATCCTGACGGCTTTCTCGACGTCATCGTCCAATGCGACTCTGCCGACAGCATTGCGAGTGTCGGAACAGAATCTCGGAGTGCCGCAGGAGATCAATAGTTTTGTACTGACCGTAGGCGCCACGGCGAATCAAAACGGCACCGCGCTGTACGAAGGCGTGACGGTCCTCTTCCTTGCCCAGCTTGCAGGCGTTGAGCTGACGTTGGCCCAACAGCTGATGGTGGTCTACCTCGCGATACTCGGCGGAATTGGAACCGCAGGTGTTCCATCAGGATCGATTCCGTTCATTATCGGCGTGCTGGTAACGATTGGCGTAAATCCGGCGTTGATCGCAATCATTCTGGGCGTTGATCGTATTCTCGACATGTGTCGCACAACGCTTAACGTCACTGGCGACATCACCGCAGCTACGTATGTGGCGCGTTCTGAAGGTTATGAACTGCTAAAACCGCATGAGCCGGCGATCGTACATGCAGGCGTTCCGATTGGCGACCGTGGCATGGATTAAGATCTGTGCATGGCGTTTGCGTAGCATTTCCTTTTGGAAGTGGGAGGTACTATGGTTTTTCCGCTGTATGACGACAACTCCGACAGACAAACCACGCCGCTGGTTAACTACGCGATCATAGCCCTCAATATTCTTGTCTTTGTTTTTCTGCAGCAGCTCGGAAGTAACGATGCGTTCACTTATTCCTTCTCGACCGTGCCCGCGGAGATCCTTCAGGGACGAGATATCGTCACTCCGTCGCAAGTAGTCGAGTACGCGGGGCAGGCAGTGAGAATTCCCGGGCTTGGTCCGACTCCTGGTTCCGTTTACTTTACTCTCTTCACGTCGATGTTCATGCACGGCGGCATTGCACACATCGCCGGCAACATGCTCTTCCTTTGGATCTTTGGCGACAACATCGAAGATCGTCTCGGGCACGTGAAGTACGTGATCTTCTATTTGTTGTGCGGAGTAATTGCATCGCTGGCGCACGTGTTTGCGACGGGCTTCTTCGCAACCGATCAAGCCAGTCTCCTCGTTCCGAGTCTTGGTGCTTCCGGAGCGATCTCAGGCGTGTTGGGTGGTTACATTCTCTTGCACCCAAAGCGACGCGTGACCGTGATCCTCTTCCGCTTTCTCACTGACGTTCCCGCTTATGTGGCGATTGGAATCTGGTTCCTTTTCCAACTGATTAGCGGCCTCGGCATGCTGGGTGGCGGTTCGCAGACTGGCGGCGTTGCTTATGCAGCGCACATCGGCGGATTCGTCGCGGGCCTCGTGCTGATCAAGTTTTTTGATAGGGGAGGCAATCGTCAGGCAGCAGGGTATTAGGTTAAGATTTGGCCGATGGTTACTTTGCCGCCGCCCAATCAGCAATGTCTCGACATTCAATCTACGCCACGCGCGGAGATGAATTTATTTCCGCTCGACACGTTCCCGTACGAGTTTCCGGGACGCGAAATCAAGATCGATTTCCAGATCACCGAGTTCACCGCGATCTGTCCGTTCTCTGATTTTCCAGACTTTGCCACGATCCGTCTCGAGTACGTTCCGAATGAGCGTTGTATTGAACTAAAGAGTCTGAAGCTCTACATCAATTCATTTCGCAACATCAAAATCTTTCACGAGCACGTAATCAACATCATCCTCGAAGACTTCGTTGCCGCCTGCGACCCTTTGCGCGTCGAAATCGAAGGCGACTTCCACGTTCGCGGAAACATCAAGACCATCGTGAGGGCAAGCTACGCCAAACCTTAATTCTGCAAACCATGGCCACATTAACGGTTTGTGGCGGCGGTATCGTGGGTTGCCGAGGAATGTGTTTGCGATTGGGTTGGTGAGTCTGCTGAATGATGCATCGAGTGAGATTATTTATCCGCTCCTTCCGGTTTTTCTCGTCACCAGTTTGGGTGCTTCGGCAAAGGCAATCGGGACGATTGAAGGACTCGCCGAATCGATCTCGAGTCTGTTGAAACTGTTCGCGGGGTATCTCAGCGATCGGCTCGGAAAACGAAAGGCTCTCGTCGTTGCGGGTTACTCGCTCGCGTCGATTGCCAGGCCTTTGCTCGCGTTCGCGCAGACGTGGACACAGGTGCTCGCGATCCGGCTTACCGATCGCGTGGGCAAAGGAATCAGAACCGCGCCGCGCGACGCGATGATAGCCGACACGGTTCGAACGGAGCAGCGTGGCATTGCGTTCGGATTCCATCGCGCGATGGACCACGGGGGCGCAGTGATTGGTCCACTCATCGGCTACTTGCTGGTTGTGCTGTTTGTAGCAAAATCGCGGGAGCCTACGACTGGTGAGTTCTCGCGCATCTTTCTGGTTGCCTCAATTCCGGCGTTGATTGCGGTGGTCGTCGCGGCGGTTTTCATGCGAGAGTCGCCGGTAAAGCCGGCGCATGGAACGGAAGTGTTGAAACTCTCGCTGCGTGGCTTTGACAGTAATTTCAAGCGCTTCCTTCTTGTGTTGGCGCTCTTCACTCTTTCAAACTCTTCGGACAGTTTTCTAATCCTGCGTGCAGTCGATTCGGGAGTGTCGGTCGCGATGGTGCCGTTGCTCTGGGCCGCACATCACGCCATGAAAGTTTTGAGCTCGTTGTTTGGCGGCGATCTTTCAGACCGTCTGGGTCGCAAGCGTTTGATTGTTTCCGGTTGGATTTTGTATGCGGCAGTCTATGCGGGCTTTGCGTTTGCCACGCAGGAAGTGTCGCTCTGGATTCTTTTTCTGATCTACGGAATTTATTTCGGACTGGCAGAAGGAGCAGAGAAGGCGCTGGTTGCGGATCTCGTGCGCCCCGAACAACGTGGAACCGCTTACGGTTTGTACAATCTCGCGTTCGGCATCACGGTATTTCCTGCATCGCTTCTGATGGGTATGATCTGGGACTGGAAAGGCCCGACTTTGGCATTCTTAATTAGCGCCTCGATGGGAGGCATGGCTGCGGTGCTTCTGTTGATTCTTGTAAGACCGCATCCGGACGAAAGGATTAGTTGAAATGAGACGCAGACTCTTAACTTCACATCCAGGGTTGGCGACAAACATTGGTTACTACCTCAGCGGCATGGAGGAAGTCCGCGGCCAACTCAGCGCCGCTGTAAAAACTGTTCCCGACGATTTGATTGGTAAGCCGGCGTTTCTCGGCGCGCATTCGATCGGTGGTCTCGTGCTGCACATCGGCGAAGCTGAGTGGTTTTGGATGCAGATGGTTGTGAGCGGTCACAAACTCACAGACGAGGACAGGGAGGCTGCGTGTTGGGACATACTCGACGATCTCGAAAGAGTGGCGCAGCGCGGTTACACCGCTGAGTTTTGTCTGAGCGAAATCGAGAAGATCCGCAATCAAACGCGCGACGTGCTTTTCTCATACAACGACAAAGATCTCGAACGCATCATCACTTTCGAACGAAAAGGGCAGACTACCGAATACAATCTCCGCTATATCCTGCATCACCTGATCGATCACGAAGCGCAGCACAAGGGCCAGATTTTTATGCTCAAGCGACTCATGGCGTTAGGCTAAATTGGTTAATATAGGTCCTATACGACCTATAGGACTTATATTTCTTAATGAACTACCAGGTAATCAAGAACGCCGATGAACTTCGGAAAGCAATCGAAACCCTCGCAACGCAACCAGCGATCGGCCTCGACACAGAAACCACCGATCTCGATCCATTCACGTCTCGCCTGCGACTGATTCAGCTCGCGACCACTGACCGCGTCTTCATTGTAGACCTCGATCATTTCGTTAATGGCGACTCTGCGAAGAGCGAAGCACTCGCTCCACTTCGTCGTCTGCTCGCAGCGCCGCGACCGATCAAGATCGCCCACAACGCGAAGTTTGACGCAAAATTTATCAAGCACAATCTCGGCGTTGATCTGGTCGGACTGTTCGACACGTTGCTCGCGAGCCAACTGGTCGGCGCGGGTGACATTGAGGAACGCCACGGTCTCGAGACCGTCGCCAGTCGTTACCTTAACGAAGCGGTCGACAAATCAGAACGGCTGTCGAACTGGAACTTCGAGTTATCGGAAGCGCAACTCGAGTACGCCGCGCGTGATGCCGCGGTCCTGCTGCCGTTGCGCGAAAAGCTGATTGAGAGGTTGAAATCGGAATCTTTAGTGAAGTGTGCGCAGCTCGAGTTTGAATGCGTGATGCCGGTGGTCGACATCGAACTCGCGGGCTTTTACATGCATAAGGATCGCTGGCTCGATCAACTCCGCATCGTCGAGAAGAAACGTGTCGAGCTTGCAGAACAGTTGCAGCAGGTTCTCGCAGAGGAATCGTCGCAGGGCACGTTGTTTGGTGGTCCACAGCGCGACGACATCAATCTCGATTCACAACAGCAGTTGACGAAAGCACTCAACCGTCTCGGCATTCCCGTTCCTGATTCAACTCGAAACTGGAAGCTTCAGCCACTCGCCGCTCAATATCCAATCATCGGAACGTTGCTCGAATATCGCACCGTGCAGAAAGCGCTGACGAGTTACGGCGAAAACATGATCGAGCTGATCAATCCCAAAACGCATCGACTGCACGCGGACTTCAGACAAATCGGCGCGCCGACCGGGCGCTTTGCGTGTACCAACCCGAATATTCAACAGGTGCCCCACGCGATCGAATACCGGCGTTGTTTCAGTGGTCATCCGGAAGGAAGAAAGTTGATCATCGCCGACTATTCGCAGATTGAGTTGCGCATTCTCGCGGAGTTTTCAGGCGATCGCGGGTTTATCGAGGCGTTCAATTCGGGAGCGGATCTGCATCGTGTGACTGCCGCGCAGGTCTTCAACGCTGAATTGGACCAGGTCACGAAAGAGCAACGCGACTTTGCAAAGCGATTGAACTTCGGCGTCGTTTACGGAATCGGGGCGCAGCGTTTTGCGTTGATGACCGGATTGAGTGTCTCAGACGCGGAGAATGTCTTGCGACGCTACTTTGGAACGTATCGTCAGCTCGATACTTACCTGCGCGACGCCGCGAATCGTGCGGTGAGTGAACGGCAGGCGCGGACTGCTTCAGGTCGACTCGTGCGTTTCCGTTATGACGAGAACGATCGGCAGCAGGTCTCGATGACTCAGCGCAACGGCAAGAACACGCCGATACAAGGCACGAGTGCCGACATTCTGAAGAGATCACTGAAGTTGTTGAAAGAAGAGCTGGGCGAGACGAACGCGAAAATCGTGAACATCATTCACGATGAGATCGTGGTCGAGGCTGATGCGGACGAAGCGCAGGCTGTCGCAGCGACAGTCGAGCGCGTGATGTGC